>CAZBZO010000001.1:0-285781 GCA_964496425.1 uncultured Candidatus Saccharibacteria bacterium
AAATCATTAAAGTCACGCACTTCCCTACCAAAGTCTTCCCCGTGGGCCGACTCGATAAAAATTCGACAGGTCTCCTCATCATGACCAATGACGGCCGCATCACTGAGCGATTGCTCTCTCCAGACTTTGAACATGAAAAAGAATACGTAGTCGGTGTCGACAAGCCACTCACGGATGCATTTTTAAGAAAAATGGCTGCAGGTGTAGAGATTGGTTCTGCGGGCCTAAAATACAAAACTCGCCCTGCCAAAGTAAAAGGCTTGGGTACTAAAAAGTTCGGCATTATTTTGACGGAAGGCAAGAAACGCCAAATCCGCCGCATGTGCGAAATGCTCGGCTACCATGTCGAGGCCCTTGCCCGTATCCGCATCATGAATGTGGCCTTGGGCGACCTTCCATCTGGTCGCTTCCGTGAACTCGTCGGAAAAGAAAAAGAGACGCTATTGGCGTCCCTTGCACTCACGTAAATTCTTGTAGTACTCGTGCCGTCATGGCTTTACAAGCACTCTGCAATACCTCTGGTCGTGTTTCAAAACGACTGATCATTGACACCTTTGGTGGGAAAATTTCACATACTTTTCCTGGCCGCACCGTACTTACCAATACCTGACTGAGATTATTATAGATAATCAGCACATCCGTACATCCTTGTTGAATTGCATGCGAAAAATGCTCTCTTGTTTCTTGGTCCGTTGTTTGTCCATCACAAAATCGCATTCTTTTTTTACTTGTAAAAATTGGAAAAGAAATTGCCGATTCAAAGAGTTTAAAAAATTGCGATGGTTGGAATTGATTTTGGATGGAGAAATACTGATTAGTTTTTGTCAGTCGATCTCTCACTCGTAGATACAATTCCGTATCAGCATTCCAAATTTTCGAATACGATAACTTTTTTTCTGATCGAATTGCATTCACAACAACTTCGATTTGGAACGGGTTCCAAATGTGAAATAGATTGATAAATCTCCTTGCTGAAAGCTCCTCGTAGTAAACCGAGGCTCCTACTTTAGAATTCTCAGTAAGTAAATAAGCTGCATTTCCAAATCCAGCGGATGCAGTATAGATAACATCAAAAGCTTGTGATAAACCTAATTTTTCAAGCGCAATCATAGCACCTGCTCCATTCACGCCAGTCATGAGACCACCGGGTAACACTAGGGCAATTTTTCCTCCGTCGCCAAACGGCGCCTTCTTTCCCTGCCTTGCAAGGAGTCGGCGAATTGTACGATGCTTTTCCATTGAAAGGTAGTTTTGAATGATACTACCTTAAAAAATCTCTATTACAAAACTCTCCGAGCTAGAACTCCCTTTCTTCCCCTGGAAGCATGGGTGTAAAAGTAAGACCAACTTTTTCAAGTGCCATTTTTGGCACCATATGAAATGGGCCGTGGATTGCGAGCATACCGTCGTGGACTGGAAAACAGACACGTGGTTTTATCTCTTTAGCATAATCAATACACTCTCGGATATGCATCCATGGTCCACACACAGGAAGCGCTAAAACATCAACAACTTTTGGTGGCACAATGAATGCGTCTCCGGGATAGAAGAATTTATTTTGAATAAAATAGCCAGTATTTTGGACGGGAGTGAGAAGACTATCGTAGATCGACGCATGCGTCGTACCGTAACCTTCAAGAGTAATAACACCTTCTGTGTGGCTTCCACCATCTTCAAGCAATGTAAAACTCATTCCTTTGGTCGAGAGGATTTTGCCGACAGCAGTATTGGTAAAAATCTTGGCGGAGGGATTATTAGCAAGCACTTTCTGAAGCGAGTCCACATGGAGGTGATCTTGATGTTCGTGAGTAATAAGAATAATATCAACACCCACAACATCGTTTTGTGCCGTACTCCACGCTCCTGGATCGGTCATAATCCGTGCTCCATCAATCTCGATCAGCAAACAACAATGTCCAAGCTTCTTAATTTTCATAGGTAAATTATAACACTATAGGGTCAAAAACGCTGAAAATACCTTATAATTTAAGGGTATTTTGTATTGACTTTTGATGTAATATATGCTATAATGTAAAGGAAGAGTTGAGTGGTGACTTTAGATATTTTATTGATGCTTAAAGTCACCATTTAACTTAAACCCCTTGTCCTATGAAAACAATACTTTTTGCAACATTCATTTGCTTCTCGTTCGCTGGAACAATTTCAGCACAAGACACTACTATTCATTCACACAATTCAAATGCAATAGTAGATAATCATGACCCCTATAGTGACCGTGTGGACTACTCCCCACACGAAGGTCATCCGGCTGGATACCTTGAAGAATCCTACAACGATCCTGGCGCTAAAAAACCGACCCACAACGTCAGCGGTACAAGAACCAGGTTACACCAGGCCCAAGCTCCAAGACCAATGCCAAGGGAAATTATAGTAATGAATGAAAAGATTACATTTATTCAGTTGCCATACGGCGGACCTTCAGATGGGAATTTCTATGGTGATGAGAAACTATATTGGTATGCTCATGGCCATGAATTAAAATATGATCTGGCGTTAGGGACATGGTTCCTAATCTATACCATCGACGAAAAATCATCTGGATTGCTCCAGCTCCAGATAACTGAAGATTTAGCAAAAAATATTGCTGGGGGAAATATTGCTTCCCTCTTAGTATCGGAAGGAAAAATAATCGAATAGCAAAAAGCTATTCACCTAAGCACCCACTTGGAACATCATGTTTTAAGTGGGTACTTTTTATTTACCTAACTTCCACTTCACAAATTTTCAATACTAAGGGGCAGCCTCTAGTATGACACTCACCGTTTTTTCAATACCTTTGGAAAGTATCTTAAGTACCACCGTATCCCCTACTTTTTTCTCTCGGATCACATAAGCAAAGTTCACATCTTCATCGATCTTTTTTCCATCAATTTCCAAAATAATATCATTCTCGACAATACCCGCTTTGTCGGCTGGTGATCCAGGAATCACAGCAAGATCGGCAGCAGTCGCCCCGCGCTGTACGAGGATACCGTAGTCCACCGAGAGATTGTTTTTTTCTTTCAGCTCAGGCGTAATCGTGGTGTACCTGATGCCGATATATGGGCGGACAATTTTGCCCGTACTCTCCACAGATTCGACAACTGACTTAATACTGTTGATCGGGAGAGCAAAACCGATGCTCTGCGAGCCCTGTGCCACGGCTACGTTGACCCCGACCACATTACCAGAGAGATCAAGAAGCGGACCGCCAGAGTTGCCAGGATTGATCGCAGCATCAGTCTGAATCACATGATCGAGAAGCTCACTCTCTCCCATACCGTCGCCGGCAGTAATTGAGCGCGATAGTCCTGAGATCACGCCGACCGAAACAGTATTTTTAAATTCACCAAGCGCATTGCCGATCGCTATGGTCGTTTGTCCAAGTTGGAGTGCGTCCGAGTCACCAAACGAAAGGTACGGAAAGTCTGGACCAGAAATCTTAATGATCGCTATGTCGAGCACACTGTCCCGGTCGAGTACAGTGGCAGTATATTTTTCGCCATTATTGAGAAAGACAGTGTATTCAGCCTCGGTATCAGCCACGACATGCTTGTTGGTCACGATCATGCCGTCTTTAGAAACCAGAAACCCTGAGCCGCCGCCGACTTCTTGTTTTTCTGTACCATTTTGCCTATATTGTGGCACATTGAAGAAGCTACCAAACGGGCTGCCAAATAAATCTCCGAAAGGACTTTGATTTGGCGCAAAGTATTGTTCATAGGTCGGCACATCTTTGGAAATGACGATTGAGACAACCGCGGGATTGCTTTTTTTGACCGCATCTACAACAAATGACTGCTGGCTTAAAATAGATAGTGCGGAGTCAGACGGAGTGCTCTCACTTTGAAGACTCTGCATATACTCTCCAGCGAAATAATTGAAAAGTGGGGCTCGAAATATCCAAATAAGAAGCGACAAAAGTGCAAAAATAACTACAACTGTAACAATACTTATGGTAATGGTTTGCCGAAGATGGCTACTCAATCTTATTTTTTTAAAACCAAAATTATTTTTTTCTTGCATAGAAATAAAAATAAAAAATATAATAATTTATTTTACTTGTGGCATTTGTAATGTCAAACTACTAAAAACCTTCTTGTTTCAGTGCGCGCCACGCTTTAAGCACACGATTTTTGGAGTACTGGCTGAGTAAACGAATAGCCATGCGTTCTGTGACTTTTTTGTTACTCACCAGGAGACGCACGATAGCGCCACGAATTTGGCGATCAGAGCCTTCAAACTTTGACTGCCTGGTATGGTGAGCGCTTTTTCGGCTTGGGTTTGGAACAGTAGCTTTAAGCATGGCTCCATAATCCATGAGTGCCCAATACCATTGCCGCATTGTCTCGTCGGAGCTAGGGCGAAGGCTGATGGACTTTTCTGGTAATGTTTTTTTAATGAGCTCAAGTAAATCTTTGTCATGTATCGGCACCTGAGAAACCATGCCCTTCTTCGAGGAAAATTCATGGATAAACACTGCTCGGATATTCGTTTCAATAAATATCTGTGGCTGGTTCCAGGCAAATGTCGCGATCGCCCGGGCTGTGTACGGACCAATGCCTGGAAGTTTCTCAAGTAAGCTCACTTCTTTTGGAAATATTCCTTTATAGTCACGAACAATGGTCTCTGCCGCGCGTTTGAGATACAGCGCACGGCGATTGTAGCCAAGTCCACTCCATTCTTTTAGCACATCTCTAGTATTGGCTTTAGTAAGCTTTTCAATAGTCGGAAACTTTTTCAAAAACGCTTTGTATTTTGGCACCACTCGCGCTGCCTGCGTCTGCTGGAGCATCATCTCGGAAACAAGAATTTTGTACGGATCTAAGATGATTTTATCACGACGAAGCTTTAGCGAAGACGGACGCCACGGCAAATCATGCCGCCCATACTTGCGGTAATAGTCCCATATCTTTTTTTGAAAATTTTTAACCGTCACGCCCCTACTGTATCACAGTATTTCTGAGTTTATTGCGTTCCGATACCCATTTCTTGTAATGCTTTATAGCGTTCAATGCCTGATCGGCACAAATCCTGATACAATTCTTCGTCAAAAATGTTGCAATCTTCTTCGGCGATTGCTTGGTCAAATGTTGGTGCATATTTCATACGCATAACACCGTAGCCTAAGACACAGGCATTTTTTGATTCGCTTTTGGGCAATGCATTACAGAGCGCTACTTCTTTATCTTTTTCCTCATATGGATAAATACGCGGCAGATAATAATAACAACTTTCCGAAGCAGCGTGTGTGGTATCACGACATATCTCCAGAGCCTTCTCTTCTAAAATAGAACTTTTTGGTATTCCTGTCTCCTCTTGGTCAAAGATGTGCATGAAAACACCATCATAACAGTTTGTTTTTTCAGACTCGGAAATTGCGGTACAGATTTCAATTGACTTTGGTACGTCAGAATCTGTCGCGATCATAAGTCCATGACCAATGCCATGCAAGCACATTTCATCATGACCACAGACACTCGTTGCCTCGGATATAAGATCTTTTTCCTGAAGTGCTCCAAATTCGCTTTCGATCACGCCATGAATATATCCGCCACCACAGATCGCGTCTTGATAATGCATCGCTTGCGCAAACCCAAAAGCCTCATGGGCATTGTGCCCCATCTGATGCGCCAATCCATGACACGTCGCATATGCTAGCGGATCTTCTTTTAGAATCTGTCGGAATTTCAAAAATGCCGTCGCGGGATCCGTCTGCACCATAGCAATCAATTCTTCTTGGTAAGATTTTATTCCAGTATGAAGCGCTAAGTCTGTCTGATAGAAAAAATATCCGTGAAATTTAATGAGAATAGCTCCACCGAGAATGACCAGCATACCAACAATAACAACAATTTTTGTTTTACGTTTCATGTGTATTACGAAAACGCGAGTAAGACAAGACCGACAGCGACTAATATAAGCGCGATTATTTTACTATGAGTCAGCTTTTCTTTAAGGAAGAAAAAGCCCAACAGTGCAGGTATGATGATGTTGATACTGCGAACAGCCAGCACGTAGGACGTAAGACCGACTGCAAGCGCGCTCACAAAAAACCAATACGAAAGTCCATTTAAACTTCCGATCGTGATAAGCCCTTTTAAGTTTTTACCCACATGCATGCTCCGGTGTCGGTCGCACACCAGGGCGAAAATAAAAAGACAAATAGTCGCTCCAAGTGTATTAATGAATGCGTAAATATACGGGTCAGAAACCCCGATCGAAATCTTATCAAGAGAATTGCCAAATGCCTGGACAATTCCACCAGCTATCATAAGTATGGCAGGAATAGTCACATCCGCTCGTGCGGGAAATCTTTTGCCATTTGAAAGCAAGATGTAGATCGCAAGAATAATGGTCGAAATACCAGTAAGACCAAGGGCACTTGGCTCTTCCTTTAAAATAAACCAGGACGTCAAAGCGTTCCAGACAGGGATCAAAGACAGAAAGGGCAAGACAAAAGATATTTCCGCATCGCGAATAGATCTGAAATAACAGTAGGACTGAAATGGATAGAGGACGATGCAAATAATGAGAAGTGGCCACCAAAAATCCCACGGCAACGCAAAAATATTGTAGTGTGTGCTCCAGAGTGAAAAAATAAAAAGAACTGGCAACGCAAATGCTTGTATCATCCAACCGATCGTGAATATACCGAGATCTTTTGTGAGCTTCTTCTCGAGAAACCGTCTCGTTCCCGAAAAAATCCCGCTCCCAAGTGCAAAGATGATCCACATATTATTTTTTCAGCCACTCTCTTAGCGCTTTCTCGTCGCGGATCCGCCAGGCGTGGTTGATGTTAATCTGTTCGAGGACTTGCTCGATGGTTCGTGCGGCGCCAGGAGCCTTGTGAGTCTTGAAGAATTTTTTAATATCATCTGCTTCCTGTTTTGTTGTCGCCCGACCAAGTGGAGAAATCATACGCGACATCAAATGCCATCCTTCCCCATAGTCCGCCGAGAGCTTGCTCCAATTCTTTTTAATAAATGTCCACGCTATTTTTCGCCCTCGCGGATTTAGTATGACACCTGCAATAAGTCCGTTGCGATCCTGTAGACGAACACTGCTTGAAATCGAATACGCGAGGACTTTGTTGAGAATACGAGGATCGGTGAAGTGGCCAAGTGCACTTTCAATACGATTTTTTTCCTCGTGAAGACTAGCGGCCTGGTGCATCAAAAGAAGCGCATTATATTCCTTTTCTCCACCATAACGGGCAATAATGCTGTACACCACGCTGCGAAGATCACTTGGAATAGCCAGTCGATTGCGGGCCATAAATAGGGATTGTGCCTTGGCAATAACCTTCGTATCGCCATATGCTCCAGCACTTCCGAGTAAAAGCGATCGGAGCAATGCATGAGAATGAGATTCATTGACTGTGGGCTTCCAGCCAATAAGTTTTACTGCCGGAGCAAAAATAGACCGAGCAAATGTACGCAGTGGCTCTTCGTAAGACGAGCCGGCGTAGAGATTGTTGATTCGCCCCAGCCCTGAAACTGCCTCCACCCACACCATATACTCCGGCTCATTACTGTAACTTGGAAGCATGGAAAGTGGTACTACGGCAGAAATATCCCCTGCTTCAGAGAGCGCATAGAGATCGCGAATAATCCCAAAACGATCATCCGCCGGTAGCTGATTGTCTTTGATCGGCTGGCGCAGCTGATCGAGCAATGAAGCGTCGTAGCGCACTCGATAGAGTCCAGTTTCATTGGTATTAAATTTCAACCAGCTCCCCGGTGTTCGCGGCACAATCATATTTTTTTTCGTCATGAGAAATTGCTGCGCACTGCGGCGTGGACCAGTAAATGAAATAGGGATATTCCACAGAGTCGTATCGGTTACCTCTCTACGCGAAAGAGGACTCGCAAAAAAACGCTCTTGGCTGAAATGGAGATGTGCGTCCTGTTCTCTGATGCGAACGATTGGATACCCTGGACGCTTGGTCCAGGTTGTCATCATTTTCTCCACCGGCTTGCCGGAAACTTTTTCGAACGCTTGCCACAGATGCACCGTGCCGGCATTTTTGTACATGTGTTTTTTTAAATAATACCGGAGACCTTCTTTGAAATCATCTTTGCCTAAATAATTTGCAAGCATACGAATAACTGCAGAGCCTTTTGAATATGAAATCTCATCAAAAATTTCACCGATTTCGTTTGGGTGGTGCACCTCGACTTCAATCGGATGCGTGTGTTTGAGCGCATCGAGCCGCAAGGCCGGGCCATGGTCGCCATAGAGAAAACGAGTCCAGATATTCCATTTCGGGAAAATCCGATCTACGGCTAAATATTCAATATAGGAAGCAAAGCCTTCGTTCAGCCATAAATGTGTCCACCATTCCATGGTGACAAGATTGCCAAACCATTGGTGAGCAAGCTCATGTGCGACGACCAAAGCAACCCACTGTTTGGTTTGAGTAGAAGAGTGCTCAGGATCTACCAGTATGGCTGTTTCCCGATATGTGACTGCTCCCCAGTTTTCCATCGCTCCAGAAGAAAAATCCGGCACTGCGATCATATCGAGCGTGTTGAGCGGATACGGAATATCAAAATAATCATTATAAAACTCGAGGCATTTCACGGCACACGAGAGCGCAAACTCGGCTTGGTGTTTTTTGCCTGGCACCGTATAGACACGCACAATAACGCCGGTTTTCGTTTTCTTTTCTAAATATTCAAAATCTCCGACAATAAACGCCAAGAGGTACGTCGACATTTTCGGCGTCGGCGCAAAGGAAACAATATTGAAGCCGGAGGCATGTTCTCGCACATCCGTCGGCAAGGTATTAGAGATTGCTACTTTGTCAGGTGGCACAATCAGACTGACTTGAAACACTGCCTTTTGTGCCGGCTCATCAAAACATGGAATACACCGCCTGGCATCGGTCGCTTCAAACTGTGTTGTGGCCATAAAACGCTCTTGGCCGTTTACCTCATAACGACTTTTATAAAAGCCACGCATATTGTCCCTCAGTATTCCAGCAAATGTGAGGTGAAGTTTGGCCTTACCTTTCGGCACTACCTGGTCGAAAAGAAAAGTAGCTGTTTCGCGCTTCGAATCGTATGATATTTTTTTAGCAGTATGGCTTTGCGTACCAAAAGAAATTGTCGCACTCATGATTTTCAAATCTTTAGAATGGAGTGTAATTTCTCTTACTTGTTTTGCAAGCGTAATCATAATTGTTTCTTCACCTTTAAACGTATGCGCCAAAAGATCCGGTTCAAGAATGATTTGATAGTGGATCGGAATGACGACACTGCCCAGTCGGACATTTTGCTTATTCTTCTGTAATTTCATACTTCGGAGTATAGCATTTGATAATTTAATAGTAGTTTTGACGAACTATATTTAATATGGTATATTAAGAAAAAAATCTTATGAAAACAACGGAAATCTCCTTGCAAGGAGCATACGACTGGAGCAAACTCACAATAGTCCCAGTCGTCGTATCTTTAATAATTATTTACATATGGAGCATATTGGAGCCAGAAATTAAAAGTTTATACCACATAAATCGAGATGACCGTGGTGTATTTGAATGGATAATTGGAGCCCCCCTTAGCGTATTTTTTGGTTTCGGCGGTTATATTATAGGCCGTCTTATTAAAAGAAATGGGGATATGGAATTTGCTTATAACTCTGGCGAAAAGAAGAAATTTGTTTGCCTTCGAGATGTCAGGAATCGAAAAGCATTCCATGGTATTCAAGCAAGTCTCGCTTTTATTCTACTTTTTTTGGTTTTTATTTACCCATTTGATAGTAAGATTTTCGGTATGACAATCGTTTTTCTAATCGCACTTATTATGGTCGCCGGGCTTGCATTTGCGATTGAACTTAATAATCCATTTACTGGAATTATTAAAATAAATGTTCCGTCCAATTGGCAAGTAATAACATTGAAAGATGTTAACCGCGAAGAAGAAATTATAAAAAGCAATGGGCACCTTGTGCCCACCCCTTCTATTCACTAGAAGGGGTATTTTTATTTAAGAATCGATCGTATTTTCTCAACGTCGCGTTCCATGGCAAGAATGAGAAGCTCGGGAGAACCAAACGTTTCAGGCGGACGAATAAATTTCACCATTTCAACTTCTACTTCTGTTCCCTCCCCAACATACACACGACCCGCATCGATTAAATACACTTCAAGCGTATGATCGGTATCGCCAAAGGTGGGTATCGTACCATAGTAAAGTGCGCCCATAAAACGTTTCTTCTCCTCTGTAAGCCACACAGCGTAAATGCCTTCTGCGAGAGATACAGGTATCTCATCTGGAATATAGAGATTGATAGTTGGGAACCCAAGACCTGCTCCCCGCCCTTTACCTTTAACGACGTGACTTTTAAATTTCATGCTGTTGCTGCAGCCGAGTGATCTGATACATGCAAAAGACCAGAACTACCGCTGCAATAAATTGCGAAAGGACCATGGTGTGATGATAGAGAAATATATCGATAACAACTGCTACAAAAGGAAACGTAAGCTCGAGGATAGTAGACACACGAACCGGTGTCTGCTTGAGGCCTTTATAGTAAATCAAAAGTGCAACCATGCCAGTCGAAAGTGCGATCACCAAGAAACGAGCAAATTCGGATAGTGTCACGCTTCCAAGCGTACCCAGTTTGCCCATGAAAATCACGAGGAAAAAAGCCGCGATAGTAGTGATAAGAAAACGGATTGTTGTTGTGTAGATATGCGATTTGTCGACAAGTACCATTTTGGAAAATGTCGTCGAAGATCCCCACGCCGCTGCTGCACCAAGCGCATATAGAGCGGCAATGACTGTACCCGCACCTGAAGATAGATTTACAAGACCATTTGGAAACGTCACAAAATATGCTGCGACAAGCGCCAAAGCTCCCCAGAGAATATATTTTGGAGTAATTTTTTCTTTAAGGAAAATAGCTGCAGTGGAAACGGCAAAAATCGGCTGGAGTTTTTGAAGAAGAAAAACCACAGAGAACGAGATGAAATTAATTTTGAGAAGCGCAGTGGTAAAAAAGAGCGTGCCAACAAGTCCAGAAAGAAGCGATATCAGTATCACGAGAAACCATTGCTTTTTAGTCAATCGCTCTTTAAAAAGCATCTTCCAGGCAAATGGCAAAAGTACGGCAAAGCCAACCAAATGTTCAAAGAAAATAATCGTGATCGGCGGAAGATCATACAGACTCCGGCGAATCACCCCATCAAAGGCCCACAGGAGTGCAGCAATAATAATAAGGAGAGGCCCCGAGAATCTGAGTTTCATACCTTAGTTATAGCATATTTTAGAGTATTAGGCTGATGAAATGATATACTATGTTCTATGGAAATCGGGACCCTTATACTTACCATTTTAGGCCTCTGTCTTTTTGAAGTGGTCTCTTCGATCGACAACGCCGTCGTCAACGCCGAAGTACTTTCAACCATGTCCAAAAAGGCCCGGCGCTGGTTCTTGATCTGGGGACTCCTTTTCGCAGTCTTTTTAGTACGCGGTCTTTTGCCATGGCTGATCGTCTGGCTGGCCACCCCAGGCTTAGGACCGATCGGCGCATTTACTGCTACATTTTCAAGCAATCCCCTTGTTCACGAAGCAGTGGGGCGTTCGGCTCCAATACTCTTAGCCGGCGGCGGCACTTTTCTTATATTTCTTTTCTTTCATTGGCTCTTCCTTGAACCGAAAAAATTTGGCCTACCCACCGAGAAATTTTTCCACTCACAAGGCATTTGGTTTTACGCAGTTGTCTCTGTGCTCCTTGCCTACATCGTCTGGATGGCACTTAAGATAAACCCGTTTATGGCCTTTGGCGCAGTCATCGGATCCACTGCATTCTTTATTACACATGGCTTCAAACAAAATGCTGAAGAGAGTGAGAAGAAACTTGTTTCTGGAAAATCCAATATGAGTGATGTTTCTAAAATAATGTATCTCGAAGTGATTGATGCGACATTTTCAATCGATGGCGTCTTGGGCGCATTTGCTTTTACGCTCTCAGTACCGCTTATTCTCATCGGTAACGGCATTGGTGCTCTCGTGCTTCGCCAGCTCACGGTTGGCAACGTCGAACGTATTAAAAAATATGCGTACCTAAAAAACGGCGCGATGTATTCTATATTTTTCTTGGGTATCATTATGCTCCTCGACGCTTTCGGTCTCCATATCCCACAATGGGTTTCCCCAGTCACAACCTTTGTTATCATTGGCTATTTCTTCCTCAAATCACACTACGAGCTCAAGACAAGTTTGACGTCTCTGTAATAATCAATTTATCGTATCTAAAATCTCCTCTTTCACCAGATCTGTATTGTATGTGGGGATCCGATGCCCAGCATCAGGAATTTCGACGACATCGACTACCGTGCCGGTAAAATGCGAAGTCACATAATCAATATTTGAAACTGCGCCGATCCTATCTTTATCACCTTGCATGATCGTAACTGGAATCATGAGGTTGGAAAGTGCTGGCTCGATCGTTCGCATTTGCTCGGGCAGTGGACGAAGCTCGAGCGCCGCCGTGCGTAGGGCTGGATTGATAAGCTCTCGCACAAGAGGGATCTCCGCGAGTATCTGGGAAATTCGCTTCCAATGATTCTCTTCCTCGCCTATTGGGTCCAAGGTCGGCGCCAGAAGTATAAGCGAGCCTACTTTGCCTTGATCACTGAGTGCCAACACTACCGCGATCGGTCCACCATACGAATGAGCGACAATGATCGGTTGCCCACTACCAACATCAAGGATTGGTAGAAGTGCACGAGCTTGGGCATAAATATCAGGTAACACTTCCCCCGCAGTCGCACCATGTCCGGGCCGATCGACGGCGACAAGATAAAATTGTTCTATCAAGTCTTCGTCCATGAGAAAATGTATAAATGTATCCCATGAGCCCGGGCTACCGTGGATAAAAAGTACCATTGGTTTGGTGGGATCCCCGACTGATACATAGTGCACCCGATATCCTTCAGCATCGTAATAATGATCACTGTACGAAACACCAGCGGAAGCGAACGTAGCGGAAATATCTTCGGCACTCATACCAAAATGTATAAGGCGCGTCGAAAGCGGAAGAAGTACTACGAGTGCGAGGAAAATAATGAGAAAACGTTTCATCGCTTCAAGTATAGCGTTCTTTCACGAGGAGAGAAATGTTCGATAGCGTAGCGAAGCGCCGTGCGCGGAAGTTTTGATCGATGTGAAGATAAAAATTTCACCAATGTTTTCCTGTCTCGCTTCCCCAATTCACGAAGCATCCAGCCCACGGCTTTGTGGATAAGGTCATGGGAATCATCGGCAAGTAGCAGAGAAATTTTGATCGTGTCGGCAAAATCGCCCTTCACAATAAAGGCGTGGGTCGCCACAATAGCGATCCGCCTGTCCCAGATATTTTTTGAGCGCGCAAGCGTATATAAAATCTTCCTATCGCGTTTCAAAAGCCAGTCACCAAGAATATATCGAGCAGAAGAGTCCACCAAGTCCCAATTGTTTACATACTTACGATTTTTTATATAAAATTTTATAATAGCCGCCTTTTCTTTCTCATTCCCCTTTTTGTATTGCTCTACAAGAATAATAAGTCCCGTCAGGCGATGTTCATGCACTTTACTTTGTAATAATTTTAAAATTTCCGGCAGCGGTAGATCTGCAAATTTTTTCGCGACCACCCTTTGCTCCGGCACCGTCACGCCGATAAACACATCCCCCGCTCCATACTGCCCCTTGCCAGTCTTAAAAAACCACGCCGATGTTTTGGCTTTCTTGAATGAAGAAAACTTTTTTAATTCCTGAATAACATAAATTGATTTCATATTGTATAAAATACCATACTTGCTATACTCTCAAAAAACTGACCTATGAAAAAAGATAACAAGAAAGATGATTTTTTCTCTCCAACACCTGTCGAACCCAAAGGGCCTACCACCAGAGAAGCATTCGGAGTTGTAATTCTTATCTTATGCTGCACCCTTTTTGGGTTTTTATACTTTTACACAAACCAATAAACTAACTATGGAACCACCTCGCAACCTCAAATCATTACTAAGGGAATACCATTCTCTTTTGTATGGCTTCAAATGGTTATCATTAGCAACCATTTTAGGTTTTTTACTCGCATATTTAGAGTCATAGGACCCATGAAATTTCAGTGAAGTAGGAGCCATCAAACTCCTGCTTTTTTATTTTTCTTCCCTTTTCCTCGGCACGTAATACGTCTTCCCTTTCAGTTTTTCAGGCAACAAATCTTCTTTGGTGTATTTTTCATAGCCTTCACCGTAACCAATGTCTTTCATAAGCTTAGTCGGAGCGTTTCTGATCTTCATTGGCACAGGCAGATTACCATATTTTTTCACATCAGCTTGGGCAGCAATGATGGCATAGTACGCACTTTTTTCTTTTGGAGCTTTAGAGAGGTATACGACGCCATGGGCGAGATTGATCGAGCACTCAGGATATCCGATCACTTCACAGGCTTTAAATACTTCATTCGCAACAACTAGCGCTGTCGGCTGAGCCATGCCAATATCTTCCGAGGCAAAGATGATCATACGGCGCGCGATATAGAGTGGATCTTGGCCAGCATCTATCATCCGCGCCAGGTAGTAGAGCGCCGCATCAGGCTGCGAAGCGCGCATACTTTTTATAAAGGCTGAAATGGTGTTGTAATACTCTTCCCCCTTTTTATCAAATCGTAGAAATTTATTTTGGAGAGTTTCTTTAAGTGTTTCAAGCGTGACTTTGCCGTAGAGACGCTCAGTGTTTTCTATCATCGTGATCACTTGTCGGGCGTCACCGTTCGCCATACCGATGAGCCACTCACGGGCATCTTTTTTGATTTTCACACCAGTGCGAGCAATGACTTTTTCCATTTCACTTTCTGATAGCTCATGAAGAATGAACACCCGAAGGCGTGAAAGAAGTGCCGGGATAACTTCAAAACTTGGATTTTCAGTTGTGGCACCAACTAAAACGATCTCTCCTCGCTCGACGTACGGCAGAAGAAAATCCTGCTGAGCTTTGTTGAAACGATGAATCTCGTCGAGAAAGAGGAGCTGTGTCGGCACGCCACCAAGCGGTGCTTGCTTGGTATCACAGGAAGAAATATTTTCTTTTAAAATTTGTCGTATATCTTCCTTGCCGGCAGATACCGCCGAGAGCTCGGTAAATTCCAAATGAAGTGCATTGGCATAGATCTTGGCAAGTGTGGTTTTACCAACACCAGGCGGACCCCAGAGAATAAAGGAAAACACATGACCTTCTTCGATAGCTTTACGGAGCGGCTTATCGGGCCCGACTAAATGCTCTTGCCCGACGAATTGGTCGAGGTTTTGTGGACGTATTTTTGAGGCGAGTGGTTCAATGGCAGGCATACCTCTATTATACCTTGCCTGTCAAACCTCAAGGTTACACTCTCTTTTCCATTGCGCTTTTGATCCGCTTGATCGCTTCGTTGATATTCTCGATTGAGGTCGCATAGCTAAAGCGGATGAAGCCTTCGCCTTCGGCACCAAATGCTGTGCCCGAAAGACACGCCACACCAGCAGTATTTAAAAGGAAGTCAGCGATTTCTTGTGAGCGCATGCCCGTGCCTTCGATATTTGGGAATACATAAAATGCGCCTTGCGGCCGCAAACAGCGAAACCCAGGAATACTATTCAACCCGTCGACGATCGCATCGCGACGACGCTTGAATTCAGCCACCATTCCCTCGACTGATTCTTGGGGACCAGTGAGAGCTTCGATGCCAGCCATTTGAGTAAATGATGATGTGCAGCTTGCGCAATTGGTCTGAAGTTTGGCGATGATGGTAGCAATATCTTTTGGCATGACGCCATAGCCAAGACGCCAACCGGTCATGGCAAATGTTTTAGAATAGCCATCGAGCATAATCGTGCGCTCTTTCATACCAGGCACTTGAAGAAATGAGAAATGCTCAAAGCCATCGTAAACGATGCGCGAATATATTTCATCGGAGAATACGACAATGTCATGCTTAATCGCGAGCGCAGCGATAGCTTCAATGTCTTCTTTCGTCAGTATGCCACCCGTAGGATTGCCCGGCGTATTTACAATGAGCATTTTAGTCTTTGGTGTAATACGTGCCTCAAGATCGGCAATATCAAAACGGAATTCTTTGGACTCCTTGAGTGGAAGAGGAACGGCCTTTCCTCCGACAAAATTGATCATGGATTCGTATATTGGAAAACCAGGAGACGGATAGACCACTTCATCACCTTCATCCACCAGGGCCATGATGGCATAAAACATGATGGGCTTAGCACCAGGGGTAATAACTACTTCTTCAGGTGTACAAGAAAATCCGGGCCGGGTTTTCGTCACGTACTCCGCAATCGCTTGGCGAGCCGGTAAAAGTCCAGCCGATGGGCCATAGTGAGTAAAGCCTTTGTCGAGGGCATCTTTGGCAGCTTCAACGATATTTTTTGGCGTATCAAAATCAGGCTCACCGATCTCAAGATGAACAATATTTTTACCTTGCGCTTCAAGGGCGCGGGCTTTGACCAAGACTTCGAATGCAGTTTCCGTCCCTAAGCGGGACATGCGATTGGCTAGATGCATAAATGAGTATTAAGTATTACGTATTATGTATGCGCGAATAATGCCGAGAGTATAACATATTTATTATGAAGTTTTTTTAAGGTGGATTAATGAAATTTTTTCTTCACGTTTTAACCGTTTGATTTCTCCCTCTCGCTTGCGAGCTTCAGCGTACGTAGAAAATGTTTCAGAATGAACGAGCACAACTGGCCGACGGATTTTGGTGTAATGCGCTCCGCTCTTCGCAAAGTTATGTTCGGCAATCCGCTTCTCAAGATTGTTAGTGGAGCCAGTGTAGAGCGTGCCATCGGCGCAGCGGAGAATATAGACGAAAAACATATACCTTATAATATCACTTAAATTCAAACAGAATTTCATTAAAGTTCTTTATCCGATCATTTTTATCAATTTCTATCCCCTCTTTTTTGTAGAGTGCGAGACGTTTCTTTCTGTATTGCCCACTGGCCCACACTCGTCCGTCGGCGTAGACGATGCGGTGAAACGGAATAGTGCGATTGCCGGCATCATATGCTTTACCTAAAATACTGGTAATACTTTGGCTCGCCATGGGTCCAGCGCCAGCCGCGCGTGCAATCCGGCCATAGGTCGTGACCCGACCTTGGGGAATAGAGAGCGCAATTTTCAAAACCCGTTCGCTAAAGGTTTGCATATTATATTTCTGAAGTTAGTTTTTATATTTTTACACTGATTCATGTGCCAGGATCGCTGCTTTTCGATCTATGCCCCAGCGGTAACCCCCGAGGTCGCCTGAGGCAGTAAGCACTCGATGACATGGGATCAGATAGCCGATCGTATTTTTACCGCAGGCACTGCCGACTGCTCGAACAGCTTTGGGCCTACCGATCTTTTTAGCGATTGATCCGTACGAAACAGTTTTGCCAGATGGAATAGCAAGCAAGGCTTGCCAAACTTTGATTTGAAAATTAGTACCGCGTACCATAAGATGAAGAGATTGTTTGGAATTTTTTGATGTAAATATCCTATCAAAATAATTTTTTGTAATTTTATCGTCGTAAAGAAACTGAGCATTCGACCACTTGGTTTGCATATTTTTTATTTCTTTTTTCTTGCTTTCTTTATCGAGAAATGCCAGGTGAATAATGTCTTGCTGCGTCACGCCAATAAGACACTGTCCAAATGGCGAATCATGGACGCCATAAGTAATATTAATGTTCCCCTTTTTATATTCATCTACTCGAATTGCTTGATGAGCTGCGGAGAAATTATAAGTTTTTGGAGAAACTCTTTCTGTCATAGTGCCATCATAATCCATACAAGCTCTTCATTCAACCCGTTTTCTGCTAACTCTAAATTATCGTGTCACCAGAAGATCAAATGGGTTGTGAGCACCGTTTTGATACATACCAAAATGAAGATGGGGCGGTGTAGTCGAAGCGTTCCCCGTATTTCCTACATATCCCAAAACCGTGTCGGTGGTAACTTCTGTACCAGCCTCAATCCCATCAGCCACTTTATCTAAATGGGCATAATAGTATCGCACACCACCTTTCCCAGTCACATAAACATGATTACCTCCAAGTGTACTGACCCCTATTCTCGCCACAAACCCTTCAGTCGCTGAAAATATCGGCTCACCACGAGGAGCAAAGATATCCACGCCTTCATGTGTCCGTCCTGCTTCGCGTGCTTCGCCCCATGTGTCAGCAATTTGAGACTTAGTCAGTCCTGTAATTGGGATCAAAAGCGTAGCATCAGGTGGTAAAGATGTCAGATGATAGAGCTTATAGGGATAAGCGAGCTTTTCAAAAACCGAAGCGAGTCCTAGAGTAATTCCTTCTTTATGGGTATACCAATACTGCACCGGATAGATGACGGAAATAATAGCAACGAGAGCAAAGATGATTGTAAGTATTTTTTTCTTCATTTAGATAAAAAAATTCTTTTGCGTGTTTCGCAAAAGTTTAGACAATTTTTGACACAGCGACCCGCTACATAAAATGTAACGTTACAAGGGTGATACTGTGACAATAAGTATAGGCTTGGGCGGAATCGGACTCCGCTTGCATTCCCGGCAAAGAAGCGTAGTATTTCGGTGAACCAAATTCCTCCAGCCCATGAAAAACTTAATACTATTTATTGGTGTTTGCGTATTGTTTCAAAACTGCGCATTAGCACAAAATTCTGGATACACCTGGCCGATTGAACGGCCGATAAACATGAAGAAATATAACGGATACGAACGGCTGATAGAAATGATTTACAATCAGATGGTATTAGATACACAATACGCTTTGGGATCAAAAGAATATTCAACGACCAAAACAAGTGTGACATACCCTACGTATCGCTACGCCGTGATCGATAGCGGGTTTTCACGTGAATATGTAATCACGGTGTTACGTCTGCCTAGCATGGCCAAGATTGTCATCACTGATCCTGAACGGTCTAGCTTTAAAATCACTTTTTTCAATGGTGGGATTGCAGAATCCAAGGAGTCGAATATTGACCAACTTGATCCGCTGTATCACTTAGGAAAAAGTGGATACGCAGCAGAAATCACATACATCCTTCTGCTTGCTCGAGCACAGATGTTGCATGATCTCGCGCAACAATGAAAATACAAAATATCGCCCGGAGCAGTATATGCGCCGGGCTTGATTTTTATGCGATATTATTTAACATCCTTTCTATCTAAAACGCGAGCTATTTTCTCCCCTATAAAATCTCCCTCAACAATTGATAAACCCACGGGGAATATCTTCCGAAGAGAGGAATTCTTATGTATATTAAAATGTCTTTTCGTCAGCCGATGGGCCGTAGATAGATGGTACAGCTATGTTGTTGAGACGCATATAGACTGTAAGCTGGCCGCGATGGTGAACCCAATGATTGAGCGATGAGCCAATACTATCCCCTTTCAAAGATTGCATGAGGACTTGTTCACCAGATTTGAGATAAAATATTTGTTCTAAAAGTGCACTATCGGAAACAGTTTTAAGTGCATGCTTAGCTCCTGCAATATTATTGTCGTAGCGTTGTACAAGATCGGTAGTACTAATCGGATTGTATTTTTCCCATGCAGCAAGATCGATTGTCCCTTCATTTGCGATTGCCGAAAGCCATTTGGGAATATCGGCCACCAAAAGCGCCAAGTAGCCGAGCGTCATAGACTTGTCATGCGGCTTCCATGTAAAAAGGTTCTCCGGAATACGCTCTAAGCATTTGCGAGTAGCTCCTTCTTCAGCTTCAAGTTCTTTTAAGAATAGTTGGGCAAGTGTTGGGTTCATATATAAAAAATAGATTACTAGTATAGAAATATCATACCATACGAACGTTTTATTTTTTCTTCACGGATTTAACCTTGGCTTTGGCCATGTTTTCTTTGAGACGAAATCGGACAATTTTTCGCACCAGAGGAAGTGGTAGTGGTCGGTCGAATGGAAACTGGATAGTGCCTTTGGACCAAGAATATTTTGTAAGATCTTTTTTGAAAGCCGCCACACCGGACGCGCCAGGGAAAAAGCTCACATGATCTTTGAACCCTCCGAAATATACTAAGACACCGTTCCAGTGATATGCAGGCATACCATAGGCAATTTTTTCCTCAGCTTGTGGCGCAGTTTTCTTGATAGTCATTCGGAGCTCCTTCAACATCTTCTGTACACCTTTCGGAAAGCTTGCAATATACGCATCTACAGTTTTGTATTGTTTCATATTTGTATAATACCAAATGTGTAGTATTTTTTAATTTTATTCACCTTTGGAAACTCCAGTATTTAAGGATTGCTTAAATGTGTATATTATTTTTCTATCACCACAAACTCCGCTTCTGGAAGTGTCAGAATTTCCAAATCCTCTTCATGCGATTTCAGATTTTCTAGTAACAAATCCCAATTAATTGTTTTTCCATCACCATAATCAGCTGATTTCCAATGCGGAATACATTTGTAGGGTAACAGTCCAAGTCCACTACCGATCCGCATTGTCTCCCCTACGCCATAGTAAGTACAGAGCGCATCAGCTCCAGCTGAAGTCCCAGCGACGACTTTGCCAGAAAGTTCTTTCTCCCAACCGATACAAGTACGCAGGATTGAGGTTAGTTTTGAACTTACACCGCCTCGAAAAAATATAGCGTCAGCATTTTTTACTTGTTCGACAAATTTATCTTGCTGTGCAAGCTCAAGCTCAAAAGTTTCAAGATATTTTGAAAAGAATCCTTGATCTTTGGTAAATGTTTCTTGCCAGACATCTTCTGGGCGTGCGAACATGCAATCCAGTATTTTGATTGGTTTATGTGTAATACTCTTTACCAATTCATCACAAAATGCTTTTCCACCATCAACCGCTTTATGAATATATCCACCTACTAAAATGTATTTAGTCATAATTTTTCACTTCTTAACATCTGCAAAAAGTTCAAGAATATCTTCTTTGAGAATTCCTTTTATAATCATGGGCTCATACCCAGCATCAAGAGCCAAATCATCAATACCGAGCTTTCTTTTTCGTAATAAATGCGGCAGGTCGGAACGAGAGAGTCCGAAGACCACCTTGGGAACTTTTGCTTGAAATATGGCAGAAGCACACATGAGGCAAGGCTCATTAGTGCTGTATATAGCGCAATCGCTCAGATCATTACTTGCAAGCGCCACACAAGCTGTATTAATCGCTTGTAATTCAGCATGCCCTAGGATATTTTTTGTACCCTTCTCTGTGCAGGCTGCCCGGGCAATAATTTCTCCATCTCGCACAATCACAGCCCCAAACGGCCATTCGCCGCTAGCTAGAGCGAGTCCAGCTTCCTTTATAGCTTCTCGGATAAAATCTTCGTCAGTCATGACCCCAATTATAGCCGTATTCCTTAAAAACAAAAATCACCCGTTAGGTGATTTTTGTAGATTGCACTTGATTAGATTTCTGGGGCAGCGTCGAAGTCTTTTTGAAATTTTTCGCTCCAAGCCACCATCGCTGGATCAGTCATGGGCATCGCCTTAACATCAGCTGCCATTTTCGGATGCGCTTCTTCCAAATGCTTCATACCGTTCCCCATCATCTCTTCTGAGGTGGCGCCCATGATCTCGGCATCACACTCCCCGCCCATTGCTCTACATGTCATTTTTTTCATAGTTTTTTGATTTAATTAGTATTTATTTGCCTAATTTTGCGCGTCGGCAGATGGGCCGTAAATTGCGGGAACAAATGCTCCCATGGCCCGCAGATATGTCGCCAACTGTCCACGGTGATGCACAGCATCAAACAAAAATCCCCAGGCCATATGATATTTTTTATCTTTCCACGTTTCTCCCATACTCGCATCCCCATTTTCCCAGTCTTCGTCGGAAATAGCGGCTACATCTTTTTCTAATTGAGAAATACCCTCGTCAAACTTCGAAAGCATGTCAGCTTTAGTTTGATTTTCCATTTCATGAGGATTAAACGCTGGTGAACCATCCGTCAAAATCCCGGAAATAGCTTTCCACTGAAGCGCCAGCTGGGCCGCTAAGTTGCCTGCGTCACGCGATCGTTCATGCACCTTATGCGCATGCTTGTCTTCGGGCAGTGCGTCTATCGCCTTTCGAAACCGTGGTGCCTCTTCTTGTAAGGTTTTTAAGAAAAAATCTTTATTTGTCATAGAGATGATTCGCTTATGGATAATATATACATACTACCATACGGTAATGTATTTTTATTTCTTAGGATAAATGCTTTTGATCTTTTTTAAAACTCCTTTTCTTTTGACTATATTTTTATAATCCCACTGTATCTCTTCTGCCTTCTTTAGCCATCGTTTAAGGTCTTTCCTTTTTATCTCTGAAGCCACTGTATACCGTATCTCAGCTGCCTTGAAACTTCCTTCTTTTTGTAAGTCTCCTTCGTCAAAAGACTGACCGCTCCAAAAAAGTAGCCTAACACAATCTTTCAATTTGTCGTATCCCACAACCGGATTGCCATCCAAAAACCACACAGGGTTTGCGTGCCAGATTTTATTCTCTGCCTTTGGTAGAGCGTGAACAATCTCTTCGGCCAATACATCGCAAATTTCTTTGTTTCCTTTAGATTGTTTTTTATTGTAGGCTAGAATATCTTTATTTATTTGAGAAAGTGTTTTGGGCATATATATAATTTTTTACACATTGAAACGTACGCGAAAACATATTGAAAGGAGGTTACTATGCGGATATATTATACAACTTTTAAATAATTATTTTAAGTACATGTCTTAATCAATATCCAATCATTCAAATACCGCCGATGCGATTTTGCCCGCTAGATCCCGGAAACACCAAATAACTTACCGACACCGAATGTGATCAGCATTGCAAGCATTCCGCCCAAGACCACTCGTATCGTAGCCTTCATTTTATTTGCCCCTCCAGCATACGCACTCAACATACCAGTAACGACCAGCGCCACCAAGACGGAAATAAACGTACCGACAATACGGAAGGAAGATGGCAACAACCATACCGTGGCAAGCGGGATTATCGCACCAGAAAGAAATGCTACGGCTGAAGCGTATGCCGCATGCCATGGGTTAGTCAGGTCGCTCGGATCGATCCCAAGCTCGATGTCCACATGAGCAGCAAACGCGTCGTGTTTGGTAAGCTCTTTTGCAACGAGTTGCGCAGTGTTTTGCGAAAGTCCCTTTGCCTCATAGAGCATCGCAAGTTCCGCAAACTCTTGCTCTGGAACATTTTCAAGCTCCCAACGCTCCTTCTCAAGCAAAGCGCGCTCTGTGTCGCGCTGTGTACTTACTGAAATATATTCCCCTACCGCCATAGAGAGCGCTCCACCCACAGTGGCAGCAATCCCCGCGGTCAGGATAAGTCGAAGATCATTTGTACTGCCTGCCACGCCAACAATAAGCGCTGATACAGAGACAATGCCGTCATTTGCACCCAACACAGAAGCTCGTAACCAGTTGAGCTTTTGGTTGCTTTTTGGGTCTTGTTGCTCCTTGTGGGCAATGGGATTTCGATAGGTATTCATACTTATACTCTAGCATTTTCTATGCGAAGCAGAGCGTTTTTCTATTTCGTAGGTCTTCGCAAATCATTCCTTTTGGAATACTGATTTCTAAGCAAGAACGGTTCTTGCTTAGAAATTTTCATCCTTGAAAACCCTGCCGGCCGGCAGGGTTTTCAAGGATGAGATCATCGTAAGCGCTATCCAGAAATAGACATCAATCTAACAACTAGGACATATCGAAATAATTTCGCATCGCACCATTGAAGAAAATTCTCCATGATTCAAAAGGAGTTAATCTGATTAGATCAACAATGATTGTTAAGATCAATAAAGCTAGAAGATTTAGTACTATTCTTTTACCTAAACCCAAATTCTTTCCTTTCAATCTTCTATTAATCCAAAACATTGCCAGAAGAAATACCGCAAGAGAGACCCAGGAATATGGGGTTATCATAAGAATTAAAGACGGAAGACCATACGGAACAAATAGACCGATAAACCCTGCTATGTATCCCATCGTAGACGGAACGGTGTTTGGATATCCTGCAATATTTAAAATGATGTATAGAGCAGTCAGAATAAACCAACAAAACCAAATCGATTGAAACACAGCCCATTTGTTTTTATTCATATATTGAATTATAGAAGTTTTCCGAAAAAATCCCTATGGCCTCAAATGAATCGAGAAGGACTCCGTCTACGTCAAACAATACCGCTTTAATCATATAATAGCCATGCTTTTAGGCATTGAGATACGTTATATGTAATTGTAAGATCGTTGCAAATGTCACCCACAATACATACGGAATGTTGGCATACACAATCCAACGAAAGTGAGTCGAGAAATGCCACAGTGCAAAGAGGGCCCAGATGAGCGTGCCGAGCACAAGTAAAATATCGATAGCCGCAAGAAGATTATTTTTAAGACCAAATTGAATGGGCGTAAAGACGAAGTTGAAGAGTAGATTGAGCGCAAACGGTAGAGCCACAATCCATGGAATTTGTTTGGTGAATACTTTATAAAATACCGTCCCGAAGGAAATGGCAATGATCAGATAGAGTACCGTCCACACGGGACCAAAGAGCCACGAGGGCGGCGCCCATGTAGGTTTGATCAGCTGCGAGTACCAGTTGTATGTGTTCATGGGTTAATTATACCCCACAAGACCCACCGCAAGAATTTTAGGAGGATTAAGGATTACAGCTCATCCTCGGCATCATGCGCGAGGTCTTCTGCTTCTTCAGCGAGGTCTATTGCATCGTCATAATTTTCATCATCAAATTCATTTTGGGCATCATCTAAAGCTTCTTCCGCTTCATCGAGAATATCTTCTGCATCGCTCACATCGTCGCCATCATCGTCAGCTTCTTCAATGGCGTCGCGCGCATTGTCGATCGCATCTTCTGCATCTTCAATTGCGTCTTCTGCGTCTTGCTCATCATCGCTACCCTCTCCGATCGCATCAACGGCATCATCGGCAAGATCCTTTGCTTCTTCAGCTTGATCTATGGCATCACTATAGTCCTCATCGTCGAAGCTCTGTTCTGCTTCGTCGAGGGCATCGCGGGCTTCGTCAAGAATATCTTCGGCTTCCCCGACGTCTTCACCGTCATCATCAGCTTCTTCGATTTGATTCTCTGCGCTATCTATTGCGTCTTCGGCATCTTCGATCGCTTGATCTGCTTTATCTTCATCCGTTTCTCCGCCAGCATCTTCAAAGGCATCGATGGCATTATCATAGGCATCTTCGGCCGATTCCATTGCATCATCAAAATCTCCGTCGAAATAGGATCGGATCGCATCGAATAAATCCTCCTTGGCTTTTTCAAGTTCTGCGGTAGCACTTCCGACATCACCCCCATCATCTTCGGTCTCATCAATCTGATCCTCAGCATCCTCTATAGCATTGATAGCATCAGTTATTTGCCCTTCAGTATCCTCGTCTCCGCTATTTGGATTTGATTTCAACTGAGCGATTTCTTGATTGAGATCTGCTATCTGCTGGGTAAGAGTATCAACAGATGATCCACTAGAAACAGGACTCGAAGGAGGAGTGGAAGTATTTGCTGGTGCACCTAAAATGATTGCTACTATTTGAGAATATTTTTGACGAGAGAGAGCGCCGAAATATCCAGCCGCTGGTGTCAGGCCATTCATGGTCTGCCATTGTACCACTGCAGCTCTTGTCAGCTCTTTAAATTGAGTTGTTTCCTGGCCTTTAGAACCTACACCCGTAAGGGCCACAGCGACACCTGCATCATTCAAGTATTGCTGAAGGCATCGCACGTCTTCTCCTTCGGCCCCGAGCTCCAAATCTCGAGTAAAATCACATTGAACAATAGCATTTGCAGCCGATGGATTTGAAACGAGCGCAAACATTCCCATAGCTACTACTCCACCTAAAAATAATATTTTTATGTATTTCATATTTTAAATTAGTGTATTAACTGATATACATTCATTATACGTTATCGTGCCTGTCTTACAAATAGCGGGAAATATCGTTTACTTTTAGTTTGGAAAGTATGGGATTTTCTACTGATTCCAATACCCTCGTGACCAGTGAGCCTGGTATTAAATTTTGGATGAACTCAATGGTCTTAGTGGGTTCTATACCTTCTAACAATGCAAAGCGAACAGTATTTTCTTTGTCAGAGGCATTTTCTGCAAGACAGGTAATGCCATTCTCGATGGTGAATTTTCGAATTCGTCCGCGCAACATTACCCCATGCAACGTGTTTGCATCACTTTGAATTTCGTAAATATTCCATTTGAGTTTCATAGGATAATCCATTATATACGTAAGCCTCGTGATAAGTAAGGATGGTTCTTGCTTAACATAATTATTTTTATTACTTTCGTAAAATCTTCTCCATGGTCTTCCCTTTTGCAAGCTCATCGATCAATTTATCGAGGTAGCGGATTTCCCGCATGACTCGATCCTTGATCTCTTCTATACGCACGCCGCATACTACGCCCTTGATCAGCTTTCGCTTAGGATTCATTTTTGGTTGAGTGTAAAAATCTTCAAAGCTAGTTTCTTTCTCTAAATGTTTTTCAAACTGTTTTTGGGTATAGCCAGTCAGCCATCGAATGATGGTGTCGACTTCAGCTTTCGTGCGGCCTTTTTTCTCGGCCTTAGCAATATAGTACGGATACACTTTTGAGAAACTTGTTGCGTAGAGTTTTTCTTTTTTCATGGCATTGCGTGATACGTGGTTCTTAGTTATTATGATATTACTTTAAAATCGTCTCGTTCAACCTTAAAAGAATAATCCTCTAAACTCCACAATTCTAAATCGAATTTATTTTTTTCAGGCAGAATTGTTACTTGAAACTGCTCGTTCCTTTCTATGGCTTTTTCTTCAACTTCTCTGCGTGATAGATTGATTTCACCTTCGCGATTTCTATTTATTCTTCTGTCTACTTCAACTTTAGAATCGCACATTACAAATATTCCATACATCTTTTCTTCTTTCTTAAGAAACACGGCACCCACTCCCTCGATAATTGTGATTGGAAATTTCGATTTCAATTCTTTCGATTCACCACTTTTGTTAGATACATAAAAACAATCTTCTCCATTCATTAAAGAGTGAATTACTTTCTCTAAGGAATTTAGATGATATGACTCTTTAAATACCCATGTGTGGTATCCAATTCTTCTGTTGCCTTGTGTATCGATCCATTCTTTAGGAGTAGTTTTACGTATGGTGCTATCGACCATAAACTCATCCGTATCGATACAATTAGCCTCCAGACCTCGCGAATTGATTTCTTCCACTAGTTGTTTACTAAGAGTAGTTTTTCCGGATCCTCCGTTGCCAGATATAAAAATAAACTTGTATTTTCCCAAGCAAAAATCAATAACCTTTTTTGCAACCTGTTGGTCTGAATAAAATTGCGTCATTTTTTTATTATATCAAATTGAGCGGGTGATCTGATGCGCCACCTGTCCCGTAGCAAGCGGCTTTACGCCTTGCTTCGGGATACCGCGAGTTTGATGATTTTTTCTAGCTCTTTTGTATTAATATCGGAAAGTTTATTGATATAAAGACATCCTCCTCCTTCTTTATACTTGCCCAATTTTAAGAGGAAATCGTTTTCTCCTTTCTTCTCTTTCAAGCCGCCGTGCGTCATGGTAAAAACTTTTAAGCCATAAAGTGCAATATTTTGCTTGCGTGGCGCAAAACCAATCACCATCCATTCCCCCGTTTTGCCATTTGCATATGTGTACGTTCTGCGACCGAAGCCGACAATACCTCTGCCACCTATAAGTTGCTCCTGCAACTTTAGTCGGCCCCGGCTCGAGTCCGTCGACTCTCCGCCCTTGCGACGAGGGATAACCCTCGTCTCACCCCACATTTCGGGCTTTGCGCGAGTTGCTTTCTCCATAATGAGAGATATGGCGGTGCAATCCTTGCGCTTCTCCGCGTCTTTGATCGTGCTTAAAAATTTCTTTACGCTCGCCTTACTTACTTTTGTTTTTAGTTCGGGCATATTTACCCCTGTCGTGCTCTATCAATAGCAGCCACGTCTATTTTTTTCATAGTCATCATCGCACCGAATGCGCGCTCGGCTTCTTCGCCGCCGAGAGCCATGGCTTCCGTCAGCGTGCGTGGCGTGATTTGCCATGATATTCCCCAGCGATCCTTGCACCATCCGCACTCACTTTCTACACCACCATTGCCAACGATAGCGTTCCAATAGCTATCCGTTTCTTCCTGAGTGTCCGTGGCGATCTGAAAGGAAAATGCTTCATTATGCTTGAATACTGGTCCCCCATTGAGACCGATACAGGGAATTCCACACACAGTGAACTCTACCGTGAGCACGTCCCCTTTCTTGCCGCCCGGAAAATCACCGGGCGCATGAAAAACACCCGTTACTTTGCTATCGGGAAACGTAGCAGCGTAAAAATTAGCTGCGGCTTCTGCATCTTTATCAAACCAGAGACAAATTGTGTTTTTTGGTATGGTGTTCATCTGTCTATTTTACAACGCTTCTGGGCAATTTACTAAATTAGTTTTGACCAAAATAGTAACTGACCCGGTTTTTTAGCATTGACAGAATGCTAAAAAGATGATATAATATAATGAAAGGTTAGGAATAGCCTAGGGTTTAAAAGGTTTTTGAATCTTGAGCTATTCCTAACTAAAAATTCTTTAAATATGAGAGAGATTTTCCACCGAATCTATACCCGTCCAAGCTGGGCGATTGGATTTGTACTTTTCCTATTTCTTTTGATCACATTTGTATGGTCAGTAGCGGATTATCAAGGATTCGTTATGGCTGTTAACAGATGGACTGAGGCAATGTACGTGCTTATTCTACATCTCGGAGCTTTGCTTTTTATAGGATTCTTAATAAAAAAGCTTCTGTGGGATAGTGCTTTCGGTTCCACAAAAAAGAAAAAAGGGCACTCTTAAGATTACTGGCACAAGCCAGAAAAGTCGACCAACAACAACTTGGCCGACTTTTTTTATTTATTTTTACCATTTCGGTATCAGAAATATTATTTCTCAAAACAACGTAACATATTCCCCTTTTTAGTCTTTGCACTGCACTGACATGAAGCAAAAAATATTTAAGCAAGAACGGTTTCTTACCTATCATGCTTACCACAAATTAGGTCTGATTTAAATACAACAGCTTTATTTAGTAATAGTATTTTTAATCTTTAACAAAGCGACACAACTTGCTCCGTGAGTAATTTCACTCTTCATCACCATTTCTAATGCTGTATCATACGGCATCTTAATTATTTTAATTGTTTCTGTTCCTTCTTGTTCTGATTCTCCTTTAGTTAATTCCTCTGCAAGATATATGTGATTGGGAGATACTAGGATACTGGTAAAAGGATCAACTACTCCGAGATACGTCCATTTCTTTGCGACAAAACCTGTCTCTTCTTTCAATTCTCGTTGTGCTGCTTGTAATGCATCCTCTCCTTCATCAATCCCTCCGCTAATAGCTTCTATGGTTATTCTCTCTACTGCGTAATGATATTCTTGAGTCAAATATACGTTTCCTTCAGCATCAAGTGGAATTACTGAAACACCACTTTTTTGCTCAACCACTCCGAAGATCCCGTCTTTACCGTCAGGTCTAATTACTTTATCTTCTCGGACTTTAATCCAAGGATTTTGATACACGACCTTCGTATCAGTAATGGTCCAAGGTCCTTTTTTATTATTCATAGGCTCAGCCTAACATACTCTTACAAAAATCAAAGAGATTTTGTTTTTAAAATACGCAAGGACGGTCCTTGCGTATCACACTAGCTAGTCATATGGCGTAAAACTGGAACTTTGCTTAAGCAAGGACGGTCATTGCTTATCATACTTACCATTCTTGCCTACCACGAGCAGTTAATTGTTATATGGATCAAGTGTTATTTTATTATTTACTTTTATCCCCGTTACTTCAATTATTCTGGAAGTAATTCCATGTAAATCATTTACTCGTTTTTTACTTAAATCAATACTGTATTGATGTGAATAGATAATATCAGAATTAAGAGCAACCTGTTCTTTAAGTTTTGCTATTTGGTAAAAGAGATAACCAATGACTACTATAAGTATAACAATGATCAAACTTTGTAATTTTTGTATTTTATTCATACTAATAATTCGATTACTATTTTTTATACTTTTATCTTAACAATTCTACGGCCTTTGAGCACCTGTAATTTACACCTTAAAATTAAAACTGCTTTTAATTTTTTCTTTGCTGTCATTTATTTTAGTAATAATATTATCTCTCATTTTTAATGTTAAATCATGAACCTCTTTATTAATTTCTTCTGTTTCTAAAATATAAGTATCAATACTATCCAATCTTTCGTTTGTAAATGCAGTACCGTCTTGGATTAATTTAATATTGGCTTGATAATTTAGCACTATGTTTAAATTATATGTTGCTATTTTATTTATCTTATCTTGTAAAGTGTTCCAGCTTTCACCTTCTTCACTAAAATATGTATCAATGTAAGAACCTATTAGTTCTATACCATCATCTATATCTCTTTTTGACAAACTGTCGTTGCTATCAGTATAGAGCTCTTTATTTGTAATAGCTTTTTTGTGCTCCTTAAGCGTTATTAATATAATCTCACTTTTTTGTTTAAAAGTTAAAAGTTTACCAATAACACTTAATCCTTTATCTTCAATTGATCTAATTAAAGCCATATTATAATTAAATCGTTTATCGTATGAACTTTGTATCAAGCTTAATATAAGGGCTAAGATAGTAAAAATACCAATTATAAAATTAGGATCAATATTTGATTTTAATAGGTAGCATCTAAAATCTTCATTAGTAACATATACAATGAAAGTTCCAAAAACTACTATTAATAGAATTCGTAGAGTATTATCTGAAACAATTTTTAATATTTTTTTAATTTTATCCATAACTATCTTTGAGCTAGCTCATGTTGGCTGAGAGACTTGGACCCGCCTGCGGCAAAGGCAGGCTCGAACCCCGCCCGAACGACTCTGATTGTTCAGTCGGGCGGGCAAGATACACAGATCCAGAATCCTTATTGCTGATTTTCTAAGAAAAGCTGGGAGACTTGGACTCGAACCAAGATAATATCCTTCAGAGGGATACGTCCTACCATTAGACGATCTCCCAGCTCTTCTTACAAAATAACAGCAATTTCTTGTAGAACCAGATAAAAATAAAAGTACATTTATTTTTATTCCTACCATTAGACCTGCCTGCGCAGGCAGGCGATCCCGCAATAAAACACTTGTATCCTAACATGAAAACACCAAAAAACAACCTGATTATGCTACACTTTTTGTATGAATCCTGAAATAAAAATACTAGAAGTTACAGAATGGCAGGCATATAAAGCCATTCGCTTGAAAGGTCTCCAAACTGATCCAACTGCCTTTGGACGTTCATATGAAGAAGAAGTGTTGCATGACGATGCTCGTTGGCAAAAGAAATTATCTGATCCAGACTTCCCTGTCTACGTAACAAAAATAGATGGAAGAATAGTTGCCACCGCAATGGTGAAGTTTGAAGTCGGCGATCGAATCGGACATATGGCTACGATAAAAGGCGTCTACACCGATCCTGAGTTTCGCAATCGAGGCTTAAGTACCACACTTCTCAAAAAAATACTTTCGGATCTCCATGACAATCAGAAAACTATCAAAGTCCGTCTCTCCGTCAATGATTCTCAAGTCGCGGCAAAAAAGATGTATGAAAATCTTGGGTTTGAAACTGTGGGACTTGAGAAAAAGGAAGTGAAGATCGGCACTACGTATCTCGACCAAACTCATATGGAGCTCATATTTGAAGACAAGCTCTAATCATCATCCTCTCCTTCATCTTCATCCTCACTTTCATGTTCTCCATCATCATTATCGTTGTTATCATCGTCTCCAAATTGCTCACTTTCAGGCGGAGAAACAGTTTCAACAACTGGTGCTAGCGGAGCCGGCGGGATTATCGGAAGAACTATTGGTGCGGGTGGTATGGTTGGTGTGCTCGAGGAAACCTTCGTCGTCGGCACCACTGGCAGAGTATCTCCGACCGAGGCTGTGAGACCTGAGGTGATGCTCTCAGTATTAAATGAAGTAGGTGTTTGTGGTGCCTGAGCGACAGTATCTTGGCTTACTGAAGAACCAATCGGATCCGCAGTTTTGATAGTGGCATAAGTGACAAAACCAATGAAAGCTAAAGTACCGGCAATAGGTATAATGTATTTTTTCATACTATTTTTTATATACGTTTTTAATTTTTAATACTAACTCGCATTCGACTTCCGACTCGGCTTTACGACCGGTGGCTTGGCAGGCGTTTGCGCCTGAGCAGCGGCTTGGGCCAGAGCTTGGGCCGCTGCGGCCGCTTGCTGTGCGGCTAAGGCTTGGGCTTGGGCTTGTTGAACCGCCAACGCTTGAGCGGCAGCTTGTTGAGCAGCCGTGGCTGCGACTTGCTTTTGCGTAGCGACAATTCCGGCGGCTTTGGCTAGAGCAACATTTTCTGCGCGAAGCTCTTCTAGTGCGGCTTTCTGCGAATCGATAAACGCTTGTTGTACCGAGAGCTCGCTTGCGAAGCTAGCTTCCAGTTCTGTGATCTCTTGATTCTTCCCTTGTTGAAACGCTTCATACTGGGCAGCCAAAAGATACTCATAATGATTTTTGAAGCGATAGACACCTGCTCCGCCTGAGGCAGCCAAGAGCACAAATCCAAACGCCAATATGATATTTTTCAAATCGCTTTTCATATTTTTTTCTCTTAGTCTCTAGTCTAATTTTTGCCACATATGCGTATCGCTTTTACGCACATCACACTCAGCACACTTAAAATCCATGGGGAGCGCTTCCCACTTGGTGCCAGGCGGAATGCCCCGCTCGGGGAGTCCTTTGGCTTCATCGTATATCCATCCGCAATCTAAACAAATGTATTGAGACATAAATGTATTATCTATATTAATTGATAATACACAGAGTATAGAAAATGATTATGAGTATCAGATGAATGAGAGACTTATGCGAGAGGTAGTGTGACCGTGCATACGGTTCCCACCCCCACGGTACTATCAATATGAATACTGCCGCGATGGGCATCGATGATTTCTTTGACGATAGCTAGGCCGAGTCCAGTACCAGAAGTACTGCGCGCTTGGTCGGCTTTGTAAAATCGCTCGAAAATATGCGGCAAGGCGTCGGAAGCAATACCGCTGCCGGTATCTGTAATCGAAAGACGAGCCTGGTTTTGTATTTTTGTAAGTCTGACAGTCACTGATCCACCTTGATGATTGTAGTCAATGGCATTTTTAATGAGATTGACTAAGAGCCGCACCAAATCTTCCGGAATACCGAAGACACGGATATCTGGATCTATCTCGTTTACTAAAGCGACTCCTTGGAGATCAGCATACGCGCCCATCATGGCCAATTGTTTTTGACAGAGTTCCGAGAAAGCGACTGGCGTGTGAGTCGTGGCCGGTGTATTTCGTGTACGCGCCAAAAAAAGCAAATCATTGGAGAGTGTGGTCAGACGCTTTGTTTCTCCGAGCGTCGTTTCGATAAAGGCTCGATACTCTTCCGGACTCCGGGCTTTGCTTAACATCACTTCCCCACCAGCCGTCATGACGGCCAGTGGCGTGCGAAGTTCATGAGCTGCATCGGCAACAAACCGAGCTTGCTTCCGATATGAATCTTCAAGCGGAGTGAGGGTACGCCGAGAAAGTGCGTATGCTACCACCACTGTCAGGATAAGAATCAACATATCAGCAATGAGTAAAATCCGCGCCAGATCGCTTTCGATCTCTTCGATTACCGACTCCCCGAGCTCTTCAGATTGTTCGTGAGCCACATGCGCTGCGCCACTTTCATCTTCGCCAGAGCGAATGCTGGTGCCAAACATACCGTAGACGATCAGATTGAAAACAACCAAAATAACGCATACCCCGAGCGTATAATAGACGGTCAGTAGTATGACAGCTCGTGCGAAATTATTTTGATCGGAAGGTATAGCCGACACCGCGAATGGTTTTAATATATTTTTCATTGGTATCTTTTAATTTTTTTCGTAGCTGTTTGATATACACGTCGGTGATGTTGCTGAAGGCACTATACGCAAAATCCCAACAATGTTCAAGGAGTGCTTCGCGAGTAATGACATTGTCGGCATTGCGCATCAAGTATTCCAAGATCGCATACTCTTTAAGTGTCAGTGGAATGATCTTGCCTTTGTGAGTCACGCGATGCGTACCTGGCTCAAGCACAATATCCTGTAGCGAAAGTGTCGTAATCACCCGCTCGTGCGGCCGGCGCAAGAGCGCTCGCACGCGAGCCAAAAGCTCTTTCATCTCAAACGGCTTTACCAAATAATCATCAGCCCCACTATCGAGACCACTGATCTTATCGTCGAGCTCGCCTTTGGAAGTCATGAGGATGATCGGTAAAGTCACTTCATCATCACGCAAACTTTTACATACTGCAATACCGTCTTTTTTCGGCAGCATAATATCAAGCACCATCAAATCATAATTACCCGAGCGGGCCATACGCTCACCGGCTTCGCCATCAGCCACGGTGTCAACCGCATACCCATCTTCAGTAAGCATTTGCTTGGTATAGGTAGCGAGTTTTTCATTGTCCTCGACAATCAGTATCCTCATTTATACATGATACACCCATTCATCTTCTCTTCATCTTTGTTTTCTACACTATAGGCATGAATAAAGAATTTGAATGGACCGGCCACGCCATGGGCACCGAATACGCAATCGCCATCGTCTGCCCTGAAGCGGCTCAGGCGGAGGCGCTCTCTCTTGTCGCCCGAGCTGACATAGAAGCTGCCGAGGCACGATTTTCAAGATTTTTAGCCGACAGTGAGCTCTCAATCCTCAACCGCACAAAAAGTCAGATAGTCTCTCAAGCGTTTTTTGATGCCACCGCAAAAGCGTACGAGCTCTACCAAAAAACCGACGGCTATTTCAATCCGCTTCTTCAAATCGCCCGTCACGGCTACACTGAAAATTTTGCTGATATGAAAAAAGATGACAGAAGTGCAAACGTCTTGCCCTACAATATCGACTTTTCAAAAGTAGAAATGGATCCAAAAACACTTCGGATCACTCTAAAAGCGGATCAAGCATTGGATTATGGCGGATTTCTAAAAGGATACATCGCACAAGTGATCGCCGACCATATACACAAAGAAAATCCTGAAGTATCCGGCGTAGTCATAAATATCGGCGGCGACATCTGTGCGCGAGGCGTCGATGCAAACGGTGATCCATTTGTTTTTGCAATCTACAATCCGCATACAGGCACAAGTGATATAGAAGTCATACTTGATAATAAAAGTCTGGCCACAAGCGGCACCTATAAACGCAACTGGAAACGAGACGGAAAAAAAATCCACCATATCCTCGATAAAACCGGGCTACACAATCCCGCAAGTGACATCGTCTCAGTAAGCATCGTCCATGCCGATGGAGCACTGGCCGAAGCCTACACCAAAGAAGTACTGTCGCTCTCCGACAGCGAGGCAGAATCCTTTGCAGAGCGCACAGAGATCGGGTTGGTCATGATCGATCGCAATGGAACAGTAAAAAAATATTTGTCATGAAACTCTATTTCAAAACAATTCAATACGCACAAGAAATACTTGTTATCAGTGGGATTGTAGTCCTGGCATTTTTTCCCCTCGTACTGATATTCGCACGCGACACTATTGGAAGTGCAGACATTCAACACATCTACAGCATTTCTCACATTTTTTTGTTCTTCGTAATGATCGTGAGGCCACTGGCAGATATTTTCACTGGCGTATCCTGGCTACGGCCACTGGTCATACTTCGTAAAGGCGCGGGTGTACTGTCCGCTTCAATCGTTGTTTCTTTTATCATCGCCAAGATCATCGTTGATCCGCTCGGATACCTCTCTGGGATCGTCACACTGCCCTACTGGTCTCTCGTCGACTATGCCGTACTCGGACATGTGGCTGATATTTCTGCCATCATCCTCCTTGTCACATCGAATAATTTTTCAAAGCGAATCCTCGGATCATGGTGGAAAAAAGTCCAGAAGCTTGCCTATGTGTATTTTTACGGCAGTGCGCTCTATGTGTATTTGGCATACGGTACACACGACATGCTGGTTGCTATTGTGATCGTTACAATTTTAACTTTGGTCGCCTTTATTAAAAATAAGAGAAAAACACAATATGAAAATAAAAAAATTTAGAGGTGTAATAACTGCGGTGAGGGATTTATCCGAGACCGCTAAGGAAGTTGAAATTGCGATTTCCGAGGATATTGATTTTATCCCTGGCTCATTTGTAAATGTCTTTATGACGATTGATGGCGAAATAGTGCGGCGAGCATTTTCGATCGTCTCCTATGACAACGTACACCATACTATCACCTTAGCAGTGCGACTGAGTCCGGAAGGCGTACTGACGCCACTTTTTTGGAAAAGAAATATGATCGGCGAACAGGTCGAGCTGATGGGTCCTTTGGGTCTCAATACCGCTGATAAGATGCACCATAGAAAGATTTACCTGTTTGGTTTTGGAGTCGGTGCTGGCGTCGTCCGATCACTGGCTGATCATTTTAGCGGACAAAAGACAATCGAGCAGTTGGTTATCATGACCGGCAGCAAGTATGAAGAAGATATCCTGTACAAAGCACATTTCGATGGGCTCGCCCGCATATCTCCCTACGTATCAACATCCTATGTCGTTTCGCGTAACACCCTGGATTCTAAAATTCCTAAGGGCTACCTGCAAGATCATATCGGAGGCATGGATTTTAATAATGCCGATGTCTATGTCTGCGGACAAGAAGCTGCCTGTGTGGCACTTACTGAAAAAATAAAACATCAAAATCCTGTTAATTGTAGTTTTTTTATCGAGGGATTTCATTAATTGTTTTACCGATGATTTAGGCAATAAAAAATGGGAGATACTTTAATGTATCTCCCATTCTCCTTTCACTCAATTTATTCAAAACCATTTATAATGACAACCACGACGGTTGGAGTATTCTCCCCGTACGCCTTCTCTCGCACACAATCTTCCTCGCGGCGTACGGGCCTACCGTGTCCAGCACACAGTATCTTAAATATCTTTCTTATATTATAGCAACAAAATCTACTCTTGTCAACTATAATAAAAATGGAGGCGTAGCGTTTAAACTACACCTCCTTTGCGCACAAGCCGTCATCCCGTTAGCAAGTGCGCTATTTTTGATGTCACACAAAGTGACTTAATTTCGGCCGCATGCCATTAGTTCTAAAACCCATAATAACTAATGTGCATGCGGTTGCTTAAGAACCCTAAAAAGAACAAGGGTATTTAAAGCCTAACAGAAGCGATATGTTTGTCAACAAAATGAGTTAATCAGCCAAACAAAAAAGCCCCGATTGATGGGCTTCTTTGTTTCGAAGATAAGATGATTTAGTTTTCTGGAACCACGATAGAGTCAGTCGTATCCTCTTGGATAAAAACTGGCATACCGCTATACATCATTGGGGAGATCATTTGATGACCGTAGCTTCTACTTCCCTCAAACCGGCCTTTCATTTCACCGATATTAAGCCCGACGCAAAAGACGCCGAGTATAATGAGAAGTCCTAAAAACCAGCGGAGAAAATAATGTTTGTATGTACAAGAGAGTCCATAGTTTCGTCCACCGCAGCCGCAGCCACAGTTTCCTCCTCCCATACCACATCCGCAGCCGCCACCATTGCAACAACTGCCTCCACCTTGATGAATATTCATATTTTCGCTCATTTTTTTATTTTCCATGAATGTTTCTTTTATTCTTACGACCTTTGATACATACAGTATACTAAAAGTCTGCCAAAAAAGTAAATTTGTGTGTACTAAAACACATCACGAGCGTAGATTTACTCCTCGGAAGCTATGCTATACTAAAGCATCTATGGATGATAAAAACGTTCGACCGTCTAAAAAAATTGCTCACCTCACTCTCGATCAAATACGCACGCACTGTCTCGAAGAAGCAGGGGCTGATAAGACGCAAGCGCGCGTCTGCCGTATCAACGAAGAGCTTGCGCAAGGTTTTACCGATGTCGGACAATATCCGCGCTCCGTCACCTTCTATGGCTCTGCCCGCTTCACTGAAGAGCACCCGGCATATATCCAAGCTCGAAGAATAGCCAACCGCATCTCGACCGAACTTGGATTTACGGTCATCACTGGTGGCGGCCCTGGCATCATGGAAGCCGCCAATCGCGGTGCGTTTGAAGCTAAAGGCAATTCCGTCGGTCTTACCATCAAGCTCCCGACCGAACAATTCGACAACCCGTACCTTACTGACAGTGTTCCCTTCTATTTCTTCTTCGCTCGCAAAGTGGCGCTGTCGTTTGCAGCTGAAACAGCACTTTTTTTCCCGGGCGGCTTTGGTACGCTTGATGAATTTTTCGAAATTATTACTCTTGCGCAAACCGGCAAGATTCCGCCGTTACCACTTGTCTTGGTTGGAAAATCTTTCTGGGATCCGATCGCAACCTTGATGGAGAGACATCTCTACGAGACCTATGGCACCATCAATCGAGAAGATCTCAAGCTCTATACGATCACTGACGATGATGATGTCGTGATTGATATTATCCGCAAAGCAAAAAGTCGCACTGACTTACAGGAATAAAAGAAAAACTCCCGATTGCGGGAGTTTTTCTTTTATTTTTTAATACATGCTTTTACGAAAGCAGTAAACAGTGGATGCGGCGTAAGTGGTCTACCCTTGAGCTCTGGATGAAACTGCGTGCCTAAGAAAAATGGATGCACTTTTTTTGGAAGCTCAGCGATCTCCATCAAGACGCCGTCGGGCGAACGACCTGAGAATACGAGGCCCGCTTTTTCAAGCTCTGGAATAAATACTGGATTGACTTCATAGCGATGACGATGACGCTCGGAAATAGTTTTGCTGCCATAGGCGGTAGATGCAATAGTGCCTTCTTTGAGCACAGCAGGATACGCACCAAGGCGCATGGTCGCTCCATAGCGATGGGAATTTATATTCTCTTTTTGAGACTCCATAATATCGATCACGGGATATTTTGATTTTGGATCAACTTCGCGCGTATTGGCACCTTTCAAGCCAAGCACATTTCTAGCATATTCAATGGTTGCGAGCTGCATACCATAACAGAGACCGAAGAATGGGATCTTGTTTTTGCGAACATATTCAATGACTTTTATTTTTCCTTCCACGCCGCGGGCGCCAAATCCTCCAGGAACGATCACGCCATCATATTTTTTAAGTTCAGCAAGTTTCTTCTTACCTGTTTCAAAATCCACCGCACTCATCCAGGTCAAAACTGGTTTTCTTTTTTGGGCGTACGCAGAATATTTGATTGATTCGATGACAGAAAGATACGCATCAGACAAGATATAGTCGCCGGTATCAAAATACTTACCGACAATGGCAATACGAACCTCGCCCGAGGGATGATGCACAGCCGAAGTAAACCGTTTCCACGCTGTAATTTTTTCATTGACCGGATTGCCACACTTGAGTCCGAGCAATTCACATAAGAGATTGCTAACACCTTCTTTTTCAAAATTGGTCGGTACATCATACACACTTGAGACATCAGGAGCAGAAATAACGCGGCCTCTTGGAACATTGCAGAAAAATGAAATTTTTTCTTTGCGCTTTTCGTCGAGTGGCATATCGCTTCGAGCAATAATCACATCCGGCTGTACGCCTGAGGCATTGAGTGTACGGACTGCGTACTGGGTCGGTTTGGTCTTCATTTCACCTATTTTGGATGGGACTGGAAGATACGACACCATGACAGTAAAGACATCGTTGGGCGTTTCGATTTTCATCATACGAATCGCTTCAAGAAAGAGGACACTTTGGTATTCTCCGACAGTACCTCCCACTTCCACGATTACTACATCAGCTTTGGCTAAGCTTTGGGCTTTTTTGATACGATCGATCACTTCCATCGGCACATGAGGCACTACTTCGACGCATTTGCCACCGTATTCCATGCTGCGTTCGCGATGAATAACACTTTCATAGACGCGCCCAGTTGTCATGTAATTGATACGAGTCAGATCAATATTCAAAAAGCGCTCATAGTTGCCCATATCTTGATCTGTTTCATCGCCGTCATCGAGCACAAAAACTTCTCCGTGCTCAGTCGGATTCATGGTGCCAGCATCAACGTTGATATACGGATCAATCTTAATGGCGGTCACGGTAAGCCCGCGATCCTGCAAAATTTTTCCAATTGACGACGTGGTAATCCCCTTTCCAACACCAGAGATGACACCACCCACAACGAATATGTACTTGGGCTCGCGTTTGTTTGCCATAAAATTTTTTATCGTGACAGATACCGTCTAATTGCTAGTAAGCTTGAAATCACACCGAGTGTAATGCCTGAGAAAAACAAAATGGCGAAGATTTGCAGGAAATTGGCTTTGTAATAATCGAAAACATTTATACCAAGAAAATCACTCATGTGCGTGCCAAGCCAGAGCGATATCGGAACGAAAAGTAAAATGGTAACAATTGTTGCAATGATACCATAGACAACACCCTGGATCACAAACGGGCCTTCGATATAGCGGTTGCCAGCGCCCACGAGGCGCATAATAGCGATCTCTTCACGAGCGAAGTAGATAGTGAGGCGAATAGTATTGAAAGAGATAATGATAGAAATCGCGATCAGCAAGAGCGTGATCAAAAGTCCGAGCTTATCCGCTGCTTTGATAATTTTTTGCAGTTTCTCAATAACCAGGCGCTTCTGCTCTTGGTTGTAGTCAGTACTTGAAACACTGCCAAGCGCATCTTTGGAAAGCGTGTCACCGCCGTTATTTAAAAATTTGGTAATACCTTCGTACTGAGAAATGTCGCGCGCTGTGATATTGAGCGATGGTTCAAGTGGATTGGCATCAAGCTCATCGAGGGCTTGAAGTGTGGTTTCATCCCCGGCATGTTTGACCCGAAATGTCGCCAGAGCTTGTTCGCTCGAAATATATTCTACGGCTGCTACCTCTGGGAGCTTTTCAAGAGACGACTTGAGGTTGGCGATCGCATCCTCGTCCGTGCCGACGGCGAAGGAAACGGTAATATCAACTTTGTTTTCTATTTGAGTGAGCGACGCATGGAGGGCTGCTTGTAAAAATATAAGCGTCAGGATAACCGAGAGCGTAATCGTCACGACTAACACAGAGGCCATAGAGACGATACCGTTTCTCTTGAAATTGATCAGCCCTGAGCGAACTATTCTTTTGTAATCGAGGAAAATCATATTTAAATTGCGTACTTGCCGTCTGTATTATCACGCACTACCTTACCACCTTCAAGCGTGATCACCCGGCGCCCTATTGAGTCTATCACACCGCGATTGTGGGTCGTAAGAATAACCGTGGTACCAAGATCATTGATCTTTTTTAGTATCTGCACTACTTCGTAGGTATTGATCGGATCGAGGTTGCCTGTCGGCTCATCTGCAATGATCACTTCGGGTTGATTGATAATAGCGCGTGCAATCGCTAAGCGTTGCTGCTCGCCACCGGAGAGCTGGTGGGGAAAGTTGTAGGCACGGCTCGAAAGATCCACGAGCTCAAGCACATGCGGCACGTCGGAAGCTATTTCATCATCGGGTTTGCCGGCACTTTCCATAGCGAATGCAATATTTTCATATGCATTTTTATTTGGCAAAAGACGGAAATCTTGAAATACCGTGCCTATCCGACGACGCAGCTTGCGAATATCTTTGGTCGGCAATCCGTGAATATCGAGTGATTCGAAAAATACTTTTCCTGCAGTCGGCCGCTCTTCAGCTAAAATAAGCTTGATGAGAGTGGTCTTCCCTGCTCCAGAATGTCCGACGATCGATACAAATTCTCCCGCACTCACTGAAAAATTAATACCGTCGAGTGAGACGGAACCGTTGGGGTATACTTTTGAAACTCCGTTGAAATAAATCATGAGGATGGTACATAGTGTGTAGAAAATAATAAATAGAAAAACAAATTGCCGTTTTTCATACCTACAACCTTCACACTACAACCAGGTCATTATACCCCAAAACAAGGAATACAAAAAATAGTCTATTTCAACTACCCGTAGGCAAATCAAACTCTCTATTTAGAGCTTTTTCTCCGCTTCAATAAAGAGCTCGAGCGCCCCCTCAAGAAGGACACTATCGACATCGGAGGTTTCTACGCCAGTGCGATGGTCTTTAACCATCTTATACGGATGAACAACATAGGAGCGGATCTGGTTGCCCCATTCTATATCAGTCGTGCGAGCGATTTGCATGCTTTCTGCTAGGTCTTTTTGTTCATCTTGGGCTTTTTTAAACAGTTTGCCTCGAAGAATCTCTAGAGCGCGCTCTTTGTTTTGCTCTTGGGAGCGCTCCTCGCGGACTAAAATACTGATACCGGTCGGTGTGTGCGTCACGCGCACTGCCGTCTCGCGCTTGTTGACGTTTTGCCCGCCTGGACCGCCAGCTCGAGCAAAATCGACTTCCACATCAGCATCATGGAGCTCAGGCATTAGCGCTTTTGGAATTTTGGGTACCACTTCCACCAATGCAAAGGACGTATGGCGGAGCTTTTTGGAATTGAACGGCGAAATCCGCACCAAGCGATGCACACCACTCTCCCGACCCAAAAGTCCGTAGGCACCGGCACCTGACACTTCGATACTTAGGTTGCGATAACCGCCGTGATCATTTTGGTTTTCATGGATAAGCGAATACGAAAGTTTGGCGCGTGAAAAATATTGTCGATACATTTCAAATAACATTCGAGCAAAATCTTCAGCATCATCTCCACCAGCGCCGGCCAAAATACTCATAATAGCTGAGCCACGGTCAAATCCACCGACGCCTTCTTTTTTATCTTTGAGCGCTTGGAGTTTTCGTACTGCCGTCTGGGCTTTTTCCTTATCATCCCAAAAATGAGCTTCACCCATGGCTGCTTCAATTTCTGCTATTTCTTTTTCAATATCGTGTACGGTTTCCATAGTATATATAGTATCTTATTTCAATGAGCCAGTGGTCGGGATTGAACCGACGACCCCGTCTTTACGAAAGACGTGCTCTACCAACTGAGCTACACTGGCAAACTTTAAACGTCATACCTACCAAAACAGCTACACTGGCATATTTATCTGTAGATTATAAATTTACATCTACGACAATCTAGAGCCGTTGATCGGGATTGAACCGATGACCTCGTCATTACCAATGACGTGCTCTACCAACTGAGCTACAACGGCAAACTGGGCGAATCATACTATATATAGTGGATATTTTCAATTTAAAATAGAAAAAGCTCTGTCTCCAAAAGAGCAGATTTTTCGTATTAAAAACTTAGACATAAAACCGATTGTTGCGGGGAGCCGACTCGAACGGCTGTCTCCAGGTTATGAGCCTGACGAGATACCACTTCTCTACCCCGCGCGCTAGTGTGGATGTGATTATACGCAAAAATTGATTAAATGCAATATGGGTATTTTACTGAAAAATAGATTTTATCGTAAAGTTCTTTTTATTTCATTATTTTCCAAAATTTCTTGAGGAAATTTAAACTCTTTATTGGTTTCAATCTTCACAAATCGTACACCGAGATTATCAGCAAACTGGCGGTCAGTATCTCGGTCACCAAACATATAAGAGTTTTGAAGGTCAATTTTACCTTCTCTTTCGTTCAAGAATCCTTCAAGTCCGCCAATATTTGGCTTGCGACAATTACAACCTTCATCTGGTCCATGCGGGCACACCATAACAAAATCAAAAGTAACTCCTTCGGCGCCGAGCTCATCATTTATTCTTTGCATGACAGCATCAAAAACTTCTTTTGGGTGTTTCGAGCTTCCTAGAAAAGTTTGGTTGGTCACCATTACGAGCTTATACCCATTGTCAACGAGTTTTTTCAGATTCTCTTTCCCACCTTCCATAAAACGAAACTCTTCCATGCTTTTCAACGGAAAAGTTTCCCTCGGATCTACTCCTTCAGGTTTCTCTGGCTCCCACAGAAAAGTTCCATCTCTATCTACAAACGCATATTTTTGCATGTTTAAATAGTACCACAGTTAAAGTCTGCTGTACTAATTCAATTTTTGAAGCTTATTTATTAAGCCAAAAAGATGCGCAGACCGGAATCTTTCCCGCGACTTAAAATTTTTTGTCAAAAATTTTAGTCTGGGCACCGCCTCACGTTTTGACTGCTGTTAAAACATTGCTCCGGCGTTCAAGTCCTTAAAATGTTCCACATTTTATCGACTGCAGAAAAAGCCCCGCTAGGGGCTTTTTCTTTGGCGCAGTCGACCGGACTTGAACCGGCAACCTCCCACGTGACAGGCGGGCGCTCTAACCAGTTGAGCTACGACTGCATAACCGACGTAAAAATACCATAAAATGAAACTAAAAACAATGTGTCGGCGCCAAGACTTGCACTTGGGACCTTGGCTTTATGAGTGCCATGCTCTAACTACCTGAGCTACGCCGACGTACGGAGAATATATCATATTACCGTCTGGTTTCAAATCACGTGCAAAAAATCCAGGATGTCTTAAATAACCTCAAGTTCGGTAAACACTGTCTCGTAGAGCGCGATCACTCGTTTGGCTTCGCGCTCAGTGAGTTCGTACCCAGTACCTTGGTGAGCAACCATATTACGCACATTGTGAGCTTCCCAGGCGTTGGAAAGTGTGCGGAAGGTACCTGGATCAGCATTGGTCAAACGCTCGCCGAGCGTTTCTCCCAGAAAATCTTGCTCTGCCAGTACCTCGTCGAGCATAGAATCAGCGTCGATCACCGCTACGCGCCAGTCGGACTGCGTACCACCATTGACCCGAGCCACAATAGCTTCCCAGCGGGCATTTTGCGGTCCTTTTTCTTCGTGCATTTTTGCTTCGGCAATATGGTGCTTGAGCTCTTCATGCTCGAGATTTTGAAGCTCGATCACTCGGATCAAGGCATAGAGCGCCATGGCAATAGCAAAAATTGTAATCAAAAGGATAATAGTTTTAATCGAAGCAAATCCCCCACCAGTAGAAGTCGCAAAGAAATGCCCGACCGCTTGAAAAAACTGAAGTATTTTATAAAAAAAATATTCGACGTTGATATAGGTCGGATCAAACAGTGGCTTATCAAAAAATGTGGAAGTGGCAGTCGGCTCCATACAATACCTTCATTATACACGAAGCGTTTCAAATTCTTTTCCGGCAGAAAAAAGCATATCTTCTCGAAAGTGTGGCGCCATGAGTTGAAACGACAATGGCAAACCTTCTTTTGTATTTCCGGACGGAATGGCAATGGATGGACAGCCAGAAATATTCGCGGGGGCTGAAAAAATGTCGCACAAGTACATTGCCACCGGATCGTCGAGTTTTTCTCCGAGCTTAAATGCAGGTGTTGGCGTCGTCGGTGTCGCGATCAGATCCACCGTTTTAAATGCTTCTTCGATCGAGTTGGTTATTTTCTGCCGCAAAAGAAGCGCTTTGTTGTAATACGCATCATGGTATCCGTGCGAAAGTATGTAGGTGCCAAGCAGTATTCTTCGGCGAGCTTCTTTGCCAAATCCCTGTCCCCGGCTTTTCATATACACATCACGCACATCTACTCCTTTAGCCTGGTAACCATAGCGAATGCCGTCGAAACGAGAAAGATTTGTCGAAACTTCAGCTGGCATAACGATGTAGTAGACAGCAAGCGAATATGACAAATCTGGCAAATCAAGATCAACTATTTCGTATCCTGCATCTTTTAAACGAGTAAGGTTTTCTTCGAAGTTGGCAAGGACACTTGCATCAATACCACCGCCAGTGAGAAAACTTCGTGGCACGCCGATCTTTTTTGATTTTACTTTTGAACTATCCACGCCTTTTGTACGGGATGCTGCAGGCACTGACGTACTATCGAGTGGATCATGCTGAGCTAAAACTTCAAATATAATTTCAGCCTCACGAACAGTCTTGGTAAATGGTGCCACCTGATCAAGCGAAGAGCCCATGGCAATAATGCCTGAACGAGAAAGTGCTCCGTAGGTCGGCTTAAATCCGACCAAACCACAAAAGGAAGCAGGCTGCCGTACCGAACCGCACGTTTCAGTGCCAAGGGCAGCTAGCGTAAGATGTGCTGCTGTGGCCGCTGCCGAGCCACCAGATGAACCCCCTGGTACGCGTGATGTGTCATATGGATTTCGTGTGACGCCATAGGCTGATGTTTGCGTGGAAGATCCCATAGCAAATTCATCCATATTGGTCCGGCCCAAAATCACGGCGCCTTCTTTTTTAAGAAGTGCGACGACGGTTGCATCGTACGTCGCGCGATAGTTTTCAAGTATTTTCGATCCAGCACTAACCTGCTTGCCTTCTACTAAAATATTGTCTTTGAGGGCAAACGGTATGCCAGTGAGAAGGGTCGCCGTGCCATTTTTTATTCGTTGATCTGCCTGGTCAGCGAAGTGGAGCGCATCAGAAAATACTTCAAGGTAGGCATGGATCTCACCGTCCTTCTCGGCAATAGCCGCTATATAGGCTTCGGTCAGTGCTCTCGCAGTAAATTCACCCGCTATAAACGCAGCATGTGCTTTTTCTATAGTCAGATTTGGAAGATCAATCGGCATAGTTAGAGGATCTGTTTAACTTTTATATATCCGTCTTCCGTATCAGGTGCCTCTTTGAGCATGCGTAGAGTATAGGAACCAGGGATTTTCGGGTTTTCATCAGCACGCATAACGTTTCGATGAGTAGAAACTGCCAAGACGGCGTCATCAATCGTAGCGCTTTTGATTTCATCAATATACGAGAGAATACTTTCAAAATCCTTAATCAACCCTTCTTTTTCAGAACTTTCTATTTCCAACCGTGCAAGCTCCGCCAAGGCGTCTATTTCTGGTATCGTCATAGGCCAATTATACACGAAACTATTTACATCTCCATCATGCGCCGAAGTGTTGGTTCGTCGATAATCGATACGCCAAGACTTTGAGCTTTTTGGTATTTACTACCCGGATTTTCCCCCGCAAGAACAAAGCTGGTTTCTTTTGAGACCGCACTCGCCACCTTGCCGCCGGCTTTTTCAATCAAGGCTTTGGCTTCATCGCGACTCAAGTGAGGAAGGGTGCCAGTGATCACAAAAGTGCGCCCAGTGAAGCGACCAGGTTTTGTTTTTTGGAGGGCTTCGATCGAGACTCCACTTTCTAAAAGTTTTCGTATCATGGCCTGCCTGTGGGGCAATTGGAAAAATTCATAGAGGCTTTTAGAAACCACAGGGCCGATATTGGGGATAGCTTGTATGGTTTCAGGCGTCGCCTTCATCACCGCCGGCAACGTTTTGAAGTGAGTCGCAATATCTTTTGCTGTTTGTTCACCAACATGAAGAATACCTAAGGCGTAAATAAACCGCCACAGTGGAACTTTGCGATGCATGCGTATCGAATCAATAATATTTTTTGCAGACTTTTCTCCAAACCGTGAGAGTCCAGAAAGATCATCTTCAGTAAGTAAAAAAAGATCAGCCGCATCACTTATCAGACCTTCTTCTTTGAAGCGAAGGAGGACTTTTGGACCAATCTCATAAATCTCAAAAATATTCACGAAATGCTCGAGGCTGCGAATATTTTTGGCGGGACACTCTCTGTTGCTACAGTAATACGTTGTTCGTTCCTCATCTTTATTTTTTTTGCCAGTGTGTGTGACTCGCTTCTCGACCTCACTCATACACACTGGGCACGTCTTTGGCATATGCCAGACTTTTTCTTTACCACTTCGAAGCTTGGTCAAGACTTCCACAACTTCAGGTATCACATCCCCAGCTTTTTGAATAACGACCGTATCGCCCACTCGCACATCAAGCCGGCGAATCTGGTCAATGTTATGGAGTGTTGCCTTGGCAACGGTCGAGCCGGCTACTTCAGTCGGACGAAAATGGGCAAGCGGCGTCAAAATACCAGTACGTCCAACATTTGTGGAAATAGAAAGCACAACGGTGGTAGCTTTTTCTGCAGGATATTTATAGGCAATAACTGCCCGCGGCGCCTTCCCTGCCACACCAAGACGTTGATAGAGTAGAGTTGCATTGATCGAGACTACCACGCCATCAATACCAAATGGCAGCTTTTCGCGAGCATGTTCTATGCGGGAAATAAAATCAAAAATAGCAGAGAGCCCATGAGTCGTAGTGGTATGAAGATCAACTTGAAATCCAAGAGCCTGTAGTACCTCGTGTTTGCCAGCATGGGTCGCTATTTTTTTCTCCCAGGAAGCCCCTTCAACACTGGCTATTTCATACGCAAAAAAATCCAGGTGTCGCGCTTTTGTAAGTGCCGGATCAAGCTGCCGCAAAGAGCCAGCGGCCGCATTTCGAGAATTGGCAAACAACGGCCGGCCAGCACGAGTATTTTCAGCATTGAGTTTAGATAAGGTGGCCTTCCGCATAATACCTTCACCACGCACTTCAACGAAGGTTGGGTATGGTGCGATAAGTGAAAGCGGTACGCTTTCGATCATTTTTAAATTTTCAGTGATATCTTCGCCAATTTCTCCATCCCCACGAGTGGCACCGCGAATAAATTTTCCATTTTCATACACAAGGGATATGGCGAGACCATCAAACTTGAGCTCACTAAAATATTCCAACTCAGCATTTTTTTCTAAAAGTTTTTTATTGCGTTTCTCCCATGCTGCAAGTTCATCAAAAGAAAAAGCATTGTCGAGCGAAAGGAGCCGTGTGGTATGGCGGACCTTTTCAAATTTGGGAAGTGGTTTGCCGGCCACGCGATACATAGAGGCAGTGGGATCATCAAATTCTGGATATGATTTCAATAATTCTTGGAGCTCCTTGGTAAGCGAATCATAGACTTCATCTGTGACGGTGGGGTCGTTTTTGACATGGTAGGCAGTTCGAAGACGCTCGATTTCGGCTCGAAGCTTCAGAACGCGTGCTTTGGCAGTTTTAGGAGTCATACCCTCCAGTATACTTCAATTGGCAAGCGCATTGAAGTACGGATGCAAAGCAAGAAAAACATCTTCCTACTTTAGTTTCCTAGAAATCTAAATTAATTAGGATATTGGACTTTCAGCGAACGTTCTACGATCCGCAGACTAGAAGTACTGGAAATATCATCACACGCAGCATTGTACCCAAACGATTCAATTTTTGTGCCAATAATGGGGTTGCCGAGAGCATCCTTTCCAACTTCAGTATTTTTTGTGACCTTAAGATGCGCACAACCCTCCCCGATTGGTAGCCCTGCAGAAGCCAGAGGAAAATCGTAGACGACAAGCCCATCACCTTCATCGGCACTTCCGTTACCTACCATAGCAGTTTCGTTGCAGCTAATGATAGGAAATTGAGTACCTCCATTTGCTACCCCAATAAAAATATCCGTCTGTCGATCCCAATAGAGTCCACATTCCGCTCCAGCATCGGCGGCAAAAAAAGAAATAGTAGAATCACGTGCTTGAATTGCCAAGAGCTGCTCTTTGTAATTAACATTAGAAATACCAAGGGCCATTGCCAAAATAATACTTGAGATAACAACAGTAAACAGCAACACGAAGCCACGTGTTTGTCCCCAATACAACTTTGCATGTTTTAACTTTGATTCCATATTATTGCCATCCAAAAAGATTCTCTGTAAGTGTCACAGATTTAGTTGATAGTCCTACGTTCCATGAGACCGTAGAAGTAACCCTCACCTCATCGGCACTCAACTGGTTGTTGCCTGGATCTGCGAGGTCGATTCGGACCGTCCGCGTGAAGCCCGTATTACCAAGCGCAGTGTAATTGTAATATCCCTGCGAGTCTCTATAGAGGACTTCGCAGATATTGTTGAGACATTTTTTAGTTTTAAGTTGTCCGCCGCTATATGCGATTCCGCAATTTTTATTTGCACAGTTCCCGAGGGGATGGGTCACAGAAAATATCTGTTCAAAAGAAATTGCGGGATCTGCTATATATTCACTGTCGCGGATAGCCCGTACATACTCTATACCCTCTTGTGCTAAATACGAGGCCATAAGTTGATCGCGTGCAAAATTGGTTCCACTAATGCCCTGCGACGAAATAACCACCAATCCCAAAAGTGACAGGGTGAAAATAGAAAGCGCAATGAGAGTCTCCACCAGCGTGAAGCCGGCAACGCGTTTTTGTTTTTTTGTAGAGAGGATTGGTTTCATAATTAAAAATCAAGCAAGCGCTGCGTTACGGTAGTTTCAATATTAAATGATGATTGAGTTTTTTTATATGTAGTCGTTCCCGAAAGTCTGATCACGATATACGGCTGTATCATATCGGCACTGCAGTCGTTTGAAAAACTCGGGCATGCCCCAACAACGCTAAAGCCAGACTTGGTGCGGTCGATATAAATAGCTGTAACATTTGGGTCATTCCCATTGCCATCAGGAGTGATATTAGGAGAAAGATCAAAAAAAGTTTGCCCGCCATCAACAGACTTTTCAATGATACCGTGAGTGTTATCATTCATATCTGAACCAGATTCAGGGAGCCGGATGTTATACACGAGCTGATCATCAAGGTGGTTGCTGCTCGCATCGGGGTGTTCCCCACCGAACCGTTCCACCCCAATTGCAAACGTGGACGTATTATTTGAACAACTTTTAGGCCCTGCAAGCGGAGAACTCAGATCACCGTCAGCACTGGCCATGTTTGTAGTTGTAGTCAAGCAATGATAGGTATTACCGATGCGAATATTGCGCACAATATCTTCCATAATAAAACTAACACTGTCATTGACTGCTCGTTGGCTGCGGCTTTTTTGATCAGAGAGACTAATATTTAAAAGCGCACCAATACCCATAACCATAATAACGGTAAAGATCGTCACCGCCACCATCATTTCGATGAGAGTGAAACCGCCTTCGGCGTGTTTTCTTTCTTTTGTGCGCATAATCTTCATACTATTCATATGAGGAGCCCCCATTGCGTACGCTGATTTGCCCGACCTTGGAAACCATAATAGTTTTTTTGCTATTAGTACTTGGTGAAGTAATTTCGATTTCTACCCCGCCTGCAAATGCTGTTTTTTTATCATTGTTCATAATGATTGCATCAGGAAATGGACGAGTAAATGTAATAGCCACGCCAGTAGTTACTTTTAAACAAGAATTATTATTCTTGCCCGTGTCGCAAATCTTGCTCACGTATTCACCGGTCGTGATGGTGGTCTGGGATATACATTGTATGCTTGGACAGACAAGGTTTGGGCTTTTGAGTTTCAAAATACCATCGTGGTTGTCATCAAAAAAATACGTGAATTGCTTGTAATTATTCTGGGCATTGTCAGGGCTTGTTGTAAAATAGACCCCATATGTTGGAGAAATGGTGCCAGGAATGAGATTGGAATTGAGTGTACCTGAAATTGCCGATTTCTGGGCCTGGGCAATACGAAGCGCGATATCCTGGGCGAGATTTTCAATCTTAACATTGGCGGCAAATTTACCATATTGGAAAATGACAACTGTTGAAAGAATACCAAAAATTGAGAGTACAAAAATAAGTTCGATAAATGTTAACCCCCGCTCGTCATGGAACTTTGTGCGGGAAAAGTGAAATTTATCTTTTATTTTTGTAATGATACGCATGTATAATTTATTTCGCAAACCAATCAAGAATCGTCGTGATCTTAATATCAAAGAGAAATACAATGAATGTGGCGAGCGCCAAAAACGGCCCAAACGGAATCTGAGACTTCATCGAGACCGTTTTCTTTTTGAGTTTGAAATGAGGTAACACAAGAAGAAATATCCCGATGATTGCACCGATCCAAAAAGCAATAAATACTGCCGCAATACCCCCCGAAAGTCCGAGTAATAACCCCATGCCAACCATAAACTTTGGATCGCCGAGTCCCATCAAGCGACCTCGAGAAAAAAGCCACAAGAGCGCAAATGGTAGAGCGATAATAAATCCAGCCAAGAGCTCGAGGATAGATGGTAGATGGATGATAAGCGTATCCCCGCTTACAAAAAAGAGAGCGACAAGTGCGCAGAACCAAAATAAAAAAACAAACTTATCTGGAATGATCGTATGCTTGATGTCATAGGCCGAAATAACGATGAGAATTGAAAAGATGAATGAATAGAGCGCGACTAAAATCAAAAAGAGTGTGACCGAACCAGGCAGAAGGTATGAGAACTTAAAAGCAATGAGCGTAAACATTGCTCCTGTTGCTGCTTCAATGATTGGATACTGATGTGAAATACGTGATGCACATTTGGTGCATTTACCTCCCTGCGCCAAGTAGCTCGCAAGTGGAACAAGCTCGTACCAGACCAAAGTCTTGGCACAAGACATGCAGAAAGAACGCCCGCCCAAGGTTTTGCCACTATTGTGGCGATAGATGACAACATTTAAAAAGCTTCCAATAATCGTTCCGAGGAAAAAAATAATGATAGCAATAACAAGAGCCATGTACTATTAGTATAAACCTTAACAACAAAAAAAGCTAAGCTGCGGCTTAAAAAATTGAGACAGCGTCGTTAAAGTATTATTGGCAAGAATAAGGTGGGGTACCATCTAAAGTAATATTAAGAAATGCAGCCTCAAAATCCTCCGTAGTAACTGGCATTGGCCCTTCATATGTAATCGCTGCTCCTACCCAATCGACACAAAATGCTCCTGTGGAAATACTTGCGGCAAGTACCCATTGCCCCCCGCTTGAAGGAACTAGACCATCATAGCCATAGTAGACAACAGTATCAACAGGCATTCCACTGATCAAATTAGTCAAACTACCAGTAGTAAAATCATCAGAAAAAAGAGTCACTCCGACAATGGGATTAGTGTTTTCTGTAACTATAGTAGCGACTTCCCCATCGACACTTACAAGCCCATCAGGATCCACGGGGGCCCATAGTTCTGCTTGTGGTCTTGCGCCTGAAAGCTGAGCTTGTATTTTCACATCATTGGCACGCGTACGAGCGGTACCCAGAGATGAGAGTACAATCGCTGCCAAAATACCGATAATAGCGATAACGACCAAGAGTTCGATGAGTGTGAAACCTACCGTACTTTGAAAAATTTTTTTATTAAAGTTCATGTGAAAAATAAAAATGCTATTACAGTATAGCAACCTTGCTTCAAAATACCAAAAACAAAACCACCGACATGGGTGGTTTTGTTCAACATTATATAAAATGCCAAGCTTACTTACACGCTGTTCCACTGGCAGTTTTTGCAGCAGTCGCTCCAGCGCCAGTCAAAGCATCGTATGCATTACCTGCTCTGTTTTTTGAACTGGAATACCCCGTGCTGTCTGCACAGAAATATATCGTAGTGCTATTTTGCGTACTACCTTTGGCCGAGACAGCCCAAGCATTGGTACTACTATCACAGTCTATTCCCAACGCAACATAGTCTCCACTTATTGCTGTAATCGCAGTAATAAGAGGTGCTACAGAGTTGGTAGTAGGAGTAGTATTAAACATAGTACCTGTTGTAGTACATCCGTTTGTGCCGTTTGATGTACCATAACTTCCATTTCCTTCTGAGTTGTAATATAACTCAGCTTGCGCTTTAAGTTCAGACATCTGACCAAGAAGAGAAGCGTCGGTGCCTTTTGAACGAGCACTTGAAAGTGATGCCAAAACAATCGCTGCCAAAATACCGATAATAGCGATAACGACCAAGAGTTCGATGAGTGTGAAACCTTTTTGAAACTTTTTAGATAAACTCATATTTTATAATTCTATATTAATAATACTCACTTCTAGGGTCACGTGAGCCCTGGGAGTGAACGACCTAAAATTTATAATAGCTAGATTATACCTTACCTATATAATGTTACAACTTATTACATATTTCTTACAGGAATAGTATACCACCTAAAAACAAAAAACTACCCCAGTGGGGTAGTTTTTTTGTACATTAAAGATCGAAAACTATGGACAGATAGTGGCACCCGCAGCCAACGCTACAGTTCCTGTCTTAGCAGCACCCGTACTATCAACACAGAAGTAATTGGCTGTGTTTGATACCATTTGAGCTTGAGCAGCCCATGCAGTTGCAGAACTACCTGCCGTGTGTACAGTGGTTTGAGCATTAATACCAGTCAAGATTGATTGCACTCCAGCATCAGCAGAAGCCCAAGTGTTACCACCAGTAAACAATGCAGCATATGAACCGCCGTTCGCATAGATTTCAGCCTGTGCGCGAAGTTGTGACAATTCACCTTGAATTGCAGCGTCTTTGCCTTTTGTACGAGCAGTCGAGAGTGACGCAAGCACGATAGAAGCCAAAATACCGATAATAGCGATAACGACCAAGAGTTCGATGAGTGTGAAACCTTTTTGAAACTTTTTAGATAAACTCATATTTTATAATTCTATATTAATAATACTCACTTCTAGGGTCACGTGAGCCCTGGGAGTGAACGACCTAAAATTTATAATAGCTAGATTATACCACGAACAAATACTATCCATTGGCAAATTGAGGACTGTGGATAAGTACAGTCAACGATTCAGTTGCCTAGACTCCGGAAGCAATATTGTAAATTGGCATCAATACTGAAGCAAGTAATACGCCAACACTCAATCCAAGCGCCACAATCATAACTGGTTCAATGAGTCCGACGAGCGTATCAACAGCGCTGTCAACTTCACGTTTGTAAAACTTCGCAAGCGTTTTTAAGATTGAAGAAAGCGCGCCTGTTTCCTCCCCCACCTTTACCATTTGTATCATGATTTGTGGAATCTGTTCATGGGTTCCCAGTGCATCAGAGAGCGCACTCCCACTCTTGACTGCTTCTACCGAATCCCGAAGAATGGTTTGGTACACTTTACTGCCGACAATAGTACTGGTAATTTCAAGCGCGCGCACAATTGATATACCAGAAGAAAGCATTGTGTCGAGATTGTCTGCGATACGTGACAAGTAGAGTTTACGGTAGAGATTACCAAAGGCCGGAGCAGAGAGCTTGAGGTTATCGAGATAATTCTGCCCTGCTTCACTCTTAGAGAGGTAGTATACATAGAGCCCAGCAGCAACAAAAAAGATAAGGACAAAAAGACCGTAATTCACAAAGAAATGCGAAATACCGATAACAATTTTAGTATAAAGTGGGATATCCTGTCCGGAATCTTCAATGATAGTTGCAAGTTTTGGAATAATCAAAGTGAACATAAGTATCATCACGGCAAAAAATACAATCACCACAAATGCCGGATAGATGAGAGCATTTTTTGTTTTTGATGTTAGTTCATACTGACGATCAAGATAATCGGCCAGGTAATTAAAAGTTTGAGTCAATTTTCCCGATTCTTCGCCGGATTTGACCATGTTTACATAGAATTCTGAAAATACATCCGGATGTTTAGCGAGGGCGCCGGAGATCGAAAAACCGGCCTGGAGATCATCTGAGACTTGCGTGAGCTTCGTGCGCAAAAGTTTATTTTCAGCATTGGTGCCAAGCATCGTAAATGCCTTAAGCGCAGAAACTTGGGCTTCAAAAAGAGTAGAGATCTGACGTGAGAGAATAACAACGTCTTTAAGTGGAACTTTTTCAAAGAAACCACGGTTAAGAAAGTTTTTCTCTTCTTCGCCTTTCATAGACACCACGATCAATCCACGGCGTTGCAAAGAAACGATGGCTAGATCTTTGCTCTGTGCATCGATCGAGCCTTCCTTTTTTTCTCCTGTATTGGTGACTGCTTTGTATTTAAAAGTCATAGGGTAGTTAATTATTTACTAAAGCAGTCTCTCAAGTGCTTTTGGATTGAATGATCGACTGTACGCATTTTCCATCGTGATCTCCCCTGCTCGCACGAGCTCAAGGAGCGAGCGATTCATGTCCACCATGCCGCCTTCCGATCCCGTCTCAATCACCACGTCGATTTCATGCGTACGTTTTTCTCGAATTAGATTTTGTACGGCACTGTTGTTGATGAGAAGTTCAAAAGCAGGAATGAGTCCGCCTGTGATACGCGGAACAAGACGTTGAGAGAAGATACCGAGTAATGATCCTGCAAGCTGAATACGGATCTGGTCTTGTTGTCCAGGCGGAAAAGAATCAACAATACGATCGATCGTCTGTGAAGCGTTGTTGGTGTGGAGCGTAGAGAAGACCAAGTGACCGGTTTCTGCGGCAGTCACAGCAGTCGCCATGGTTTCCGGAGAACGCATTTCGCCGATCATAATAACATTGACGTCTTCACGAAAAATAGCTTTGAGCGCGGTATTGAAATCCTTGGTATCAATACCCACTTCGCGTTGATCGATCAGGGAGCGTTTTTGCTCAAACAAATATTCAATCGGATCTTCCACTGTGATGATATGCTCGGCGCGCTCGTTGTTGATAAGGTTGATCATGGAAGCCATAGTCGTAGACTTGCCTTGTCCGACCGGACCTACCACGAGGAAAAATCCCTGCTTTTTACGGGCGAAGCTCTCGAGCACTGGCGGCAGTCGAAGCTCATCGAGCGCTTTGACTTTTGGAATAAGGCGAAATGCTATCGCCGCTGAGCCGCGATGAATGAAAGCATTGCCTCGCAAGCGCGCTTCGCCACGGAAATCGTAGGAAAAATCTGCTTCTTGATTTTCAACAAAATACGCAAAGCGCTTTTCTGTCAGAATAACTTTCAAGATCCCCATCATATCTTCTTGAGAAAGTGCAGGATGGCTCGTAAGCGGTACAAGCTCAGATGCTATACGAATCGCCGGCTGACGCGTTGCTGAAAGATGGAGGTCCGAACCTTCTTGATGGATGACAGTAAGAATGAGATCGTCGATGAGTTTTTGATAGTCCATTGTCTAAAAGTATACTATATGTTTGTTATGAAAACTACTTTCTTTTCATGTTTTTGAGAAAATACTGCAACACTCATATTTGCGTCATTAGAGACCGTACACCTCTTGCACTGGCACAATACCTTGGGTACTTTTCAAAATCGCATCTTCGCGCATAGTGGTAAAACCTTTAGAGCGCACCAGATCAAAGACTTCGGATTCGCCGGGACTCTTCAAGATAAGATCGCGTACTTCTTTATCAACAGCAAACATTTCCACTACTGCCACGCGGCCGCGTGTACCTGACGGACACTCAGTCGATGGCACTGCTTCATAGAGACTTTTATCAAATGGGATTTCTTTTCGATACGCTTCAGGGAGGTCAACAAACTGTTTCGTGAGCATTTGCTTAGTACTATCATCGAGTGGCAATGCTTTTTGAGAATTGGGACAGATCACACGCACAAGTCGTTGCGCGATAGAGAGCGTCAGCGTTGGCGCGATCAAGTACGGATCCACACCCATGTCGATCAAACGCGGTATCACGCCAATAGCGTTGTTAGTGTGGAGTGTAGAGAAGACCAAGTGACCCGTGAGCGCTGCTTGAATCGCTAATTGTGCAGTTTCTTTGTCGCGGATTTCTCCCACCATGATAATGTCCGGGTCCTGACGAAGAATCGAGCGAAGACCCGAAGCAAACGTGTACCCGATCTCCGGCATAACTTGGGATTGATTCATGTCTGGAATGTGGTATTCAACTGGATCTTCAAGAGAAATAACATTCGATTTTTCGCGATCAAGTTCGTTCAACATCGAATAGAGTGTGGTGGATTTTCCCGATCCTGTCGGGCCAGTAATCAAGATGAGCCCGTAAGGACGAGCAAGCGCATCGCGAATCATCGCCATATTGCGCTCTGAAAGTCCCAAAGCAGAAAGTGGTTTTACTCCACGCTCTGAGTCCAAAATACGCATTTCGACTTTTTCGCCATAATAGGCAGGCAGCGTCGATACACGAAAATCAATCTTTCGTCCCCCGACTTTTGCAGAAAATCCTCCGTCTTGCGGCTTTCTTTTTTCATCGAGTCGAAGCTTAGCCAAAATCTTAATACGAGCGACTACTCCTGCGTACACATTGATCGGCAAAACGAGACTAGTGTGAAGTACGCCATCAATACGAAAACGCACTTTGACTTTCTCGCCGGTATTTTCAATATGAATATCGGAGGCATTACCTTCCGTTGCATGGTTTAAAATCACTGCGACAATCTTGATGATCGGTGCATCTTCAACAATTTTCTCTTCTTCCCCCGGCTTAAGCTTGTCTTGAATCTTATTGCTGTCAATCAGAACATCACGTGCATCAGCTATCTCAGTATCAAGTTCGGTCAGAGCGCGGTCCACTTCCCCAGTCAGACCTTTATAGTTTTCAAGCACCTTTTCAAAATCAGCTCGCGAAATCAGAAAAACTTTATACGGAATACCAAGCTTGGATGCAATAAATTGGAGTGCATCAAGTGCTTCAATATTGGTTGGATCAAGCACGCCAATCTCCAGTACCCCATCCAAAAGGCCGAGGGGAACAAATCGATAATGTTTGGCAGAATCTTCAGGAATGTATTTCAACGCTTCAAACGAAACAGCATGCGTATCAATTGCTTTGGCTGGAATATTATAAAATTTACTTTTTTGATCAAGAATAGAGGCTTCAGGAATATTTGCTTCGATGAGCGCCTGATCAAGATCACCATCATATTTTTCTGCGGCGCGTTCTTTGATGTATGTTATTTGATTTTCTGGAAGAATGCCGGCCGCCGCAAGTGTTTCTAAAAAAGTCATATACTAACTATATCATTTTCACACAACGAGCGCACTTTCACATGATGAAAAAATTCTTTACAGGAAACCACATAACACAGACTAATACCGCAAATACTACTGAGCAAGTGTTTTAAAAATTAATGTTTCTCCGGGGTATGAGGTAGTGCCAATTTGAGCTACCGCGCGAACATAGTAGGTAGTGTTTGGCACAAGACTAGAAATATTTTGCCCAAAAACACCTGAAGAAGTCTGAGTAACGGTTGTGGTTTTGGCGCCCATTGTTTCAGTCGTACCATATTCAAACCATCGCGTCGCCGTGATTCCGGAAAGCGTAATAGTACCTGAAAAAATTGCAGTCGTTGCAGTTATGCCGGACGGTGCCGTTGTAGCGATCGGAGCAACAGATGAAACGGGGGTGCCATCAACGCCAATCGGTGCAAATGGATTAGTGCGGCCAGGATTTGTATCCTGCACCAGCGGCTTTGAAAAGTCGACAAGTACACCAAAAGACGGGCTGTCAAATATAGAGTAATCGAGTTCAATATTTTGAATATTTAAAAGTGTAACAAGAAACTCCTGCCCCAGACTTACATCACTACCAGACAATCCAAGTGTCGTATCATAGACAGGCGTAGAGGCAAGACCACCTACAGCAGCATCATCTTTTTTAAAAAAGACACTATAACCGACAATCACCACCACCAGGAGGCCGACAAAGATAAGTAGATTTTTGATAACTTTTGATTTCATATTAGTTTTTGAGCCAATACGTTTTTATTTTAAACCCATACTTATACGTATCTCCTGTTTCTTCTGTGTCAGACGTAAAATTAATTGAGCTGATATCAATGATACGAAGACTCTTTTCGAGATCAGCCAAAAAAAGCAGGAACGTTTGGTACGAGGCCGCAGTATTAAATTCCAAATTGAAACTACCGTACTCTTTTTCTTCTTCGAGAATGGTCTCAGGTGTCCCCTGAACAGCATCGGGTGAAACTGGCAGTGGATCAGCTGCAAGTGTATCAAATTTAACACTCGTGAGAAGCATGCCATAGTTTGTGGCGATGCGCTGGATGTCTATGATAAGACGTATATTGTCGACATTGTCAGGCAACAGCTTCGACAAACGATCAATCTGCTCAGGGGTGAGTGATCGATATTTTTCCGAAAGCGTATCGCGGACTTTTTGAAGATTGAGCGCATTGGTAAGCGCAGCATCATATGCGGCAGCTTCCTGCTTCAACGTCTTTATCTCTTTATAGGTCGGACTGGTAAAGAGAATAAATGATGCTATAGATAGTAGAATAAGTATACTGGGAAAAATGTAGCGCATCATGTTAGTTGGACTCGGTTATATTTTCTGGTAAAGGTGCGTCGACTTCGCCAGCATCTTCAGCTCCCGCTAAACCCTGAGACACAATTTGAGCAAAACTAACAAAACTCGGGTCAACAACAAAAGAAAGATCGAATGTCACATTACCGGTTTTCTCTTCAAGCGCCAAGTTTGAAAACACCGGATCTTTGAAATATTTGTTCTCGCCGAATTTATCTGATTGAAGCGCAATCGATGTGTAATCTCTCGCGCGGCCAGACATCGCTACAACGATAGCTGGCGCTCCAGCATCCGCTGAAAGCTGATACCCGAATTTGGTATACTGGATCGTTTTAAGCGTAATCGCCTCAAGTGAGGTAAAAATAGGCGAAGTTTGTATATGTGTACCGAGCACTTCCTCTGCTGCGTGGAGGCGTCGGTCGAGCGTTTGCAGATCCTCAATCAGTTTTGGCTCAAATGCAGCTTTGGCTTTTTCGAGTTGCGCAGTTCCACTCGCTATTTGCTTCACGAGAGAAAGTTTATAGAAATAAACACCACCCGCTGCAAGGAGCGCGGCGAAGAAAACAAGCGTCGCAATAAAAATAGCGAGCGAGACCGGATGTTCGCGCACGACGCGTTCTTCGGAAAGCGATTTTTTGGGTATAAATGATGTTTGGAAATCTTTATCCATTACGAGAATTGAAATATATCAAATGCTTTTCATATTGTAACACTATTTATGTCTAGTTTGTACATGTATTCAAGACAACTGTGGATAGCGACGCAAATTTTATCGCGCGAGACATTATCCTTCAAGTTCCCGAAGCGCCAAACCAAGTGCAACTGAAAACTCCGGTCCTGTTTCTGCCAAAACTCCAGCCACGAAAGACGGCACTTCCACTTTGCCAAACGGATTGCCGAGAATCACTTCTGAACGAAAGTTGTCGCGGGCAAGCTCGATAAATCCTTTGAGGAGCACGCCGCCGCCAGTCAAAATAACTTTACTGATCGTCTTGTTGTATTTTTTCTCATAATTTAAGACCACACTGTTTGTTTCCGAAAGAATATAGTCGACGGTAAGCTTCGTGACTTCAGCGATATTTTTATTGGTGGGACTGCCATAGAGGCCGAATTCCCGTTTCATTTCTTCAGCTTGTGCAAACGGCACGCCAAGTGATGTAGCGAGCGTACTTGAGATGTCATGCGAGCCGCGGTTGACGATATGAAAACTCCGCACAATACCGTATTCGATAATCGAAAGCTTGGTGCGAGAAGCGCCCATATCAAGCAGTAAGACCGATGAGAGCTCGTGATTGAACGTTGATCTGATAGCGCTAAAAACTTCTATCTCAAAAAAATGAGAATTTAATTTTGTATTCTTGATAATATCTTTGTACTTCGTGATCGTATCGTTGTGGATAGCGGCAATCAACACTTCGGTTTTTGGTTTTTCTGCCACCTTACCCGCTTCGGATTGCTCAAATGATTCCTCTCGCTTTGGGATAACCCAAAAATCAAGTGACACTTCTGAAATCGGCACCGGAATATATTTGCGCGCTTCGGTCGGCACAATCGTAGGAATTTGTTTTTCGTCGAGCACAGCCGGCAGATCGATCAAAAAAATCAAACTTGCCGAAGACGGAATCGAAACGCTGGCTTCTGGTGTCGTCACGCCGGATTCGCGAGTGACGTCTGTGAGTGCTTGAGCAAGCTTGTCGACGGGAAGATTGGTGATCGTCCCAACATCGCTTCCCCCATAGGGACCCAAGGCAAGTGCGCCGTAGGTTTCAAGCACAGCTTTTGAGCCTTTCTTTTTGAGTTGGACAACTTTCACCGAGGATGCACCGATATCGATACCGACGACGCTTTCACTCGAGCGCGAACTGTGCAAAAAACTCATTCCGTCACCCAAAATTTTCTTAAGTGGATTCACAATAGCTTATATGATAAGGATAATTTAAATAAACCTCAAAGTAGAGCGGCACATACTGAAATACCTTCGCAGTTTGAAATTTAAACTCTAATCAGTATATCATAAAGACATGGGTGTTATCCGCACAATTTTAGATATTCTCTTCCCGGTGCACTGTATCGGCTGTAGAACGCAGGATGAGTTTATATGCCTTGATTGTATCTCCAAATTCCCCCCTGCCGCCCCCAACACTCCTTCGGGAGTCACAGCTCTGTTTTCATACCAACATCCGCTTGTAAAACGCTCACTCTGGATGCTCAAATACCATCACAAAAAAGGTCTGTCTGAAAACCTCGGGCGAGCGCTCCATGCGGCCATTATTCTGGAATACACTGATCTGCTCCAATTTCAAAATTTTCATAACCCCCTCCTCATCCCAGCTCCTCTTTCAAAAAAACGTAAACGCCAGCGTGGATTCAATCAAAGTGAGGTTTTGGCAAAAAATATTCAAAGCGCGGATCATGATCATATATTCCATGTTGAGACGAGCGCAGTGGAGAAAATAATTCACACCAAAAATCAGGCTGATATCCATGATCGGCGCACCCGCCTTCATAATTTAAGCGGAGTATTCAAAGTAACGCATCCGGAAAAAATAACAGGAAGAAATATTATTTTGATTGATGACGTCACCACGACAGGCGCAACACTTGCGGAGCTTAAAAAAGTTTTAAAGGAAGCTGGAGCAAAAAAAGTTATTGCTTTTACTGTTGCACACTAAATACATCTTCGCAGTTCCTTGCCACGCAAAAAATTTGCTATGATACCAGCATGTCAAAAAAAATCCCGTGCCCTGATTGCGGCGATGCGCCCGTTTCTCATCCCCTTGAGTGGCTGACTGCCGCTATGGATTCGTTTATGATTCCCTTGTCGAAGCCGACCGATGGTATTTGGCATGCGATTGAGCCAGTCGTCGGCAACACACTCTATAATCATATCGGTCCACTTTTCTTTCAATTCATGACTTTGATCGGGCTCGGTACTATCACAAAAGCGCCGAACGAAAAAACTGGCGGACGAGCTCGGGTCCTCTGGGACGAAGCGACACGCCGCGGCATACGTATGTGGGAATTTCACCTTTTTGGCGTTGGGCGCGAAGCTTTCGTCGCAACGTACAATGGCAGAACAAAATGCTTTTCAAGCTTACCGCGCCCGGGCGTGTCAGACTCCAAAGGTATCGCCTGGATGGATGACAAAGAAGTCATGCGAGAAAAGTTTGCCGCGGCGGGGATACCGATCTCGCGCGGAGGCAAATGTTTTCTTTACGCTCGAGCAAAACATTTTTTTGATACGCTTGAAAAACCGCTCGTCATCAAGCCCCACACCGGTTCTCGCTCTCGTCATACGACTACTCATATCACGACAGAAGCCGAACTTAAGCGCGCATTTTATAGTGCCAAACAGCTCTCGCCATGGATCATCGTCGAAGAGGAAGATCAGGGATTCGTGTATCGCGGCACACTGATCGGAGGAAAAGTGGCTGGAGTCCTGCGCCGTGAGCCGCCAGATGTGACAGGCGATGGTGTCCATACCGTACGGGAACTTGTTGAGCTTGAAAATAAAAATCCAAAACGAACTGGTGATATTTTCCACACGATTTTAAAAGACAAAGACGCCGAAACCGAACTTGCGCGGCAAAATCTCACATGGGAAAGTATTCCGTCAAAAGACAGTATCGTCACCCTCTCTCAAAAAGCATCCCGCGGTATTGGCGGCGGCACGACTGATGTAACAGATATCGCGCATCCTGAAAATATAAAAATGCTCGAGCATATAGCAGAAGTGGTTGGCGATCCGATCATTGGCGTGGATTTTATTTTAAGCGATATAGAAAAACCATGGCAAGAACAAAAACACGCCAGTGTGCTTGAATGCAATTCCCTACCCTTCATCGATCTTCATCACTTCCCGCTCCACGGCTCGCCTCGCAATGTCGCCGGCATGATTTGGGATATGATTTTTCCTGAACTTAAAAAATAGTTACTATCCAAATATTATTCGTGTGAGGTTTTCTCGTGAGCTTTTTCAAATCTCTCTTCTTCTTCAAACGTGAGCTCCGAATCTGGATCGGGCAAGGCAACGTCGCGCACAAGATGTGAAATATATTTTTCACTGACCACAAACTCGCCGAGGAATTTCTTGAAGTCCTCTGTTTTATCGATTTCGCCTTTTTCAATGAAGTGATCGACAGGATGTGCTTCTGGAGTGTATTCAAAGTGGCCGCGGATTTCGCCATCGTTGTAAACCCGTAGATGATACTGCTGACTGAAAGATGTGAGCTTACGCCAAGAAAGAACTTGATCGTCGTCCGCCCAAGCCACGAAATGGTTGCCGAAACCCCAGACTTCGTGGAGATGATTTTTAAGCTCTTCAAGTGTGCGCCCTGGAGCAAGCCAGCCAACTGAATAGCGCTGTCGGCCTTTTTCATGAAATGGCAAAAAAAGCTTCTCAATCCGCGGGAATACCGGGTAGAGTTCTTTCCACATGTGCTGTTTGAGTCGTTGCCAAAAATTCATAGTAAGTAGTATACCGCGGAATTCTAATTGACTGAAAGTTTACAATTTCCTCATAAATTTATCTCGCCCACGGGAAAGGAGTGATGGCTTGCCATCTTGATTTTTGGGAACATCATCTAAGACAAATGCTTCAGTGTCGACTGCATCAACAATTTTTCGCAATTCTGGATCGTTGTTTATTTGCCGTTCAATATCAATGAGTTCATTTTTGTTTTCAAGCACAAGTACCCCTTTTCCAGAGTACGCACCATATTCATGAAACTTAGCGCCTGAGCCAATATCTCCGCGCAGTGAATCTCCAACAAAAATCAAACGATCGGTCGCAACAGGAATCCCTCGCGATATAAGATCTTCAATCAAATGTCGAATCGCAATTTCTTTGCCGCCGCCAACCATTGTTTCATCCGTGGCAATATCAATAAAAAGATCTGCCAAACCCAAATACTTGGCGAGTTTCTTTACAAAAACATCAGCATTGGCTGTCATACCCACCATGCCAACACCAAGGCGTTTATAATATTCAGCAAGTACAAAAATTGGCTCAATTTTGGCTTGCTCGAATTCTTCCGGTTTTGTTTGATAGACGCTATCTGCGATAGCACTCGCAGCCTCTCCATACTGCGCCAAATATTGTGCGGCGGTTTCATGCGCTTCGTTCCCTGCTTCATCAATTTCTGCGCCATACAATTTTAGGCGTTCGCTGATATACACTTCAGGATCTTTCCATGCTGTATGACCATCCACATAAATACCATGCATTCGATCAAACTCTCTGTAAGAATTGCCAAGTTTGAAACCCTTAAAATAGGTCTCGGCAAGCTCGGGATCAGCATCAGGAAACAATGTGCCAATCGCTTGAGTATGAATAGAGGTCAGATGCGCCAGTGTTTTATCAATATCAAAAAAAGCAATGGCTTTAGTTTTACCATCTTCCGCTAGGCTGATACGGAGTTCAGCGTGACTGCCATCTACCTTTTCAAGGCGAGATGGGATAGAAATAGAGGATTTTTCTTGGTTGGATGGTAGATCTTCAAATGACATATAGGGAGTATAGCAGACACAGAAATCTTGGCGGAGGCGGTGAGATTCGAACTCACGGACCGATTAAGGTCGACAGTTTAGTAAACTGTTGATTTAAACCACTCATCCACGCCTCCAGTCTCGGCAGTCTAACATATAGTATATAAATTTGTAATTACAATCTCAATTTCAAATCTAGCCATAATATGCTAGATTGAATCCACGATCGTGAAATTTGGAGACGTGTCAGAGTGGTCGAATGTGCCTCCTTGCTAAGGAGGTAGGGCGCAAGCCCTCGAGGGTTCGAATCCCTCCGTCTCCGCATATTCTTAATATTTACACGCGATACATTTTATCTATCTATAGCTGAGGAATAGTACTTTAAAAAACGACTGCCCTATACGATAGGGCAGTCTTACTAAATACATTTTAGGCATATACACCAGTCGCTAACAAACAATCGTTTATAACCCCAGAAACTGATCTGAATTTGACACCCCATTCATTCCAAACCCAGGTCATTACCTCCTGGTGGGTGATTCCCAAGTTAGCGACATCCAATTTTTGATCTGGAATAAAAATTAAATCACTCCCCTCCACATAATCACGAAAGTCAGTTACGACTAGTATTTTCCTGTGTTTTTTACAAACAGAATAATAACGCATTTCAATATACTTCTTCCAGGCTTCAATATCAAAATCAAATATATCCATATTTAATAAATCTGATTGATAATCAAGAAAAGTAGTACGTGTAGCGTCGATGACATAGGTTGTACCATTACTATTTATCAATCGCCTTATTTTTTCTGGGAAATAGACAATTTCAAGCTTCAACTTACCTCCGTATAATTTCCTATTTTGAAAATTGGAAAGTAAAAAAGTCACTCCAAGTTGCGGTTTTGGATCGTTTTTCATAGGACATGAGTTTAGTTTCAAAGTAGTTTCTACCTCTTTATTAAAAAAGTCAATGCGGAGAACCCCTGGTGTTGCTATACTATGAGGCATGAATCATCCTCAGGCTGGTGTCGTCCACGGCCGCTTTCAGCTTCTGCACTTAGGCCATCTAAAATATATCCTAGCGGCCAAAGCGCGCTGTGACTTTCTCTATATTGGTATTACCAGCCCCAAGGGACCGTTTACAGAGGAACAGGCCGCGCGCTGGGGCGCGCGGCCAAAGGACAATCCATTCACCTACGACGAACGAAAAGACATGATCGAAGCTGCGCTTACTGAAGCAGGGGTAGCCGAAAATGAGTACGCTATTATTCCCTTCCCAAGCGACTACCAAGATATACCAGAGTACCTAACCGGTGCCACTTTTTTTCTCACTATCTACGACGACCTTGGGCACGAAAAACAAACTACGCTTCAAAGTCGAGGCTTCAACGTCGACGTATTGATGACACTCACGAAAGAAGAGCGCGGAGAAAGTGGCGGTACTATCCGTGCCAAATTGCGCAAAGATGATCCTTCGTGGGAACAGGCAGTACCTACTTCCGTTGTCCGCTATATAGAAACTCACGGGCTCAGGGCGCGACTAAAAAGTGATAGCCGCAAGTAGTTTCCCCAGCTTTCCAAAATTATTTCTGATATACTTAGTATCATCTATGACACCTGACCAAGAGCTCGCGCACCTCAAAGAAGAAAACTCTCGACTCTACAAACAAAACCAAATAAAAAGTGAGTGGATTTCTATTGCAGCCCACCAGCTTCGCACTTCGCTTTCAGCTATCAAGTGGATTTTGAAAATGTTTTTAGACAGCGACTTTGGCAAACTGACTGACGAACAAGGAAGCTTCATGCAGAAAGCATATGATTCCAATGAACGCATGCTCGCCTTGGTGCAGGAGATGCTTTCGCTCAATCATACCGAAGATGCGACACTTCATTACGATATCAAACCTAACAATCTGATACACATCATCGAATCAACCGTCTTTGACTTCACGAGCGAGTCATTTAAGAAAAATATTCAGCTGTTGGTGCTTCCTACCACCAAGACGATCGGGCTTGTACCATTTGATAAAGAGAAGATCCGCGTTGTGATTCAAAACCTTATTGAAAACGCAATCAAATACAGTAGGCCTGGGGATAAGATCTTTGTGACCGTAAACAGTACTGACACGGATGTTGTCGTATCGGTCAAAGATACTGGTATCGGTATCCCGAAAGAGGAGCAGGAGAAAATATTCCAGAAATTTTTCAGAGCAACCAATGCAAAATCAAAAGAAGAAATCGGCTCTGGGCTTGGACTCTACACCACCAAGACGATCATCGAACAACATGGCGGCAAACTGTGGTTTGAAAGCACCGAAGGTGAAGGAACCCAGTTTCACGTCTCACTCCCCTTGCATAGAGAGAAAGGCGTATAGTATACTACTCACATGGCTAAAAAAATTCTTATTGTTGAAGATGATAGTTTCCTCCAAGGACTTGCTGCAACCAAGCTCAAAAAAGATGGCATGGAAGTATTGATCGCATCTGATTCTGACGAAGCCAACAAAGTTATGGAAACTGAAACTCCTGATCTTATCATTCTCGACCTCGTGCTTCCTGGTGTTGACGGATTTGGTATCTTGAAAAACGTTCGCGAAAACCCTAAGTTTGCAAAAACTCCAGTCATTATTTTCTCCAACCTCTCAGAAGACAAAGACATCAAGCGCGCTCAAGAGCTCGGTGCCAACGAATTCATGATCAAATCCAACTTCACTCTCGACGAGCTCTCTACGAAAATCAAAGATATCCTCAAGATTTCATAAACACACTGAAAAATTCCCTCTTCGTTAAGGGGATTTTTTGTTATACTTCGATATGTCGCCTGAGGTATTATTATCTAACCTATATATTAAAATTGTATGGATCAAACAAAAAATAAAAACGGTGTATACATCGTTATCGCTCTTATTATTATCTTGGTGATCGCCTACGCCGTTGCACACAAGAAAAGCAGCGCACCAGTAGTAAGCGACTCTACCAATACTGGAACCACGGTAGACACGACTGACAACTCTGATGCCTCTACGGTAACGCCAGCACAGCCAACGACGGGAGTAGACGGAAGTGTCACAGCCACACTCCCTACCATCACTATCCCAAAGACGTATACAGTGACCGTCACTGATAGCGGTTATAGCCCCAGCACACTCACGATCAAAGCTGGTGACACCGTGAGCTTTGTAAACAATTCGACTCACACCGTGTGGACAGCGTCTGATCCTCATCCACAACACACAGCGCTTCCGAGCTTTGATGCACTGAAAGGTTTTGCTATCGGCACAACCTATAGCTACACCTTCACCAAAGTCGGTACTTGGAGCTACCATGACCACCAACACTCTTCAATGAAAGGTTCAATAGTGGTGCAATAATCCTTTCGCTAAAAATTCAGACAAAAAAGAAAGAGGAGCCTTATGGGGGTTCCTCTTTGTTTTATCTTTTATTTATGTATTTATGCTTTAGCAATTGACTTCTGGGAAACCAACCATTTTTTCCCTTTATCTGAAAGACGAAATGAGATATCTTCAAGCACGTTATGTTTGAATATCAATTGGAAATCTTTGATTTGCTCCTCCATTTTGCCTGTGGCGACCAATTCTCCATTTTCAACCAAAGCAACAAGAATTGGTTGATAATTATCAATGGAATATGGCAACACCCATTTGGTTTTTTTAGGAAGAGAATTTTTTAATTTAAGATACTTTACCTTACCAGGTTGCAAGGTAGTAAAAACTGAGGTTGCCTTTAAAATTAAAGTCTTTGCATAATCGCCTAGTGTAAAAATATCCGCAAAATAATCCCGCTGCTCTTCTAAATTTTTAAATTCTTTTTGAAGATACGGGCTATTTGCTATAGCTCTTTCTACCTGGCTCCAAAAATGAAAATTCCTTTTTTCTTTTTCAAGTACATAAATGTGTCGTGGGGCAAAACCAAGCTGCGGTTTCAATAAAGAAAGATCCTGCCTTGACTCAATCTGGCCATGAATGCTTTGATCAGCGATCGTACAGATCTCGATATGAACTTTAGCCATACTTGGATTTTTCACTTCATTGCGAAGCACATCCATTTGCTTTGGAGTAAACATGTTTTCTAACATAGCGAGTTGGGTTTGTTTTATGTGAATGAATTTTTTTGTCCCGTCTATCGTATCAGGCCTGGAAAATAATGCAATAGGTATACGCATGGTTTCTGGGGTAAAATATCCTCATGCAACTCTCAGATCCCTTAAGCTCTCACTTCCGCCTCGACGAGCGCCAAAAGGCCGGCCTCAAAAAGCTCGGGCTTCTCTCCGTACGCGACCTCCTCTTTTACTTCCCCACCCGCTACACCGACATGAGCATCATTAAGCGAGTCGCTGATCTTATACCCGGCGAGACTGCCACACTCTACGGCATCATCAACAATCCCAAAACCAAGAAAACATTCAAAAGCAGAACGCCGATGGCGGAAGCTACATTCTCCGACGAGACGGGATCGCTCAAAGTCATGTGGTTTCATCAAGCCTACATTGCCAAAATGCTTCAAGGCGGAGAAAAAGTCATCCTCACCGGTAAAGTCATGGAAGGCAAACAAGGACTTTATTTTTCCAATCCTGAATTTGAAAAAATCGACATGCTACCGATCGACAGCCATGATTCGCTCTTCAAAAAAGAAAACGCTACATCCGGCATGTTTGGCTATCCGATCTATCCTGAAACCCGCGCTATTACCTCAAAGTGGATCTACCACGCTATTGATCGGATTTTCAAAAGTGGCGTCCTCGACACTATCGAAGACTATATTCCGGAAATTATTATTAAAAAATATTTCTTGCCGACGCTCCGCACGGCGCTCATCTTCATTCACATGCCTCAAAAAGCAAGCGACGCGGAAGCCGCTCGCAAACGATTTGCCTTTGAAGAAGTGTTTTTGATTCAGCTTGCGAAACAGCAAGATCGTCATCAGTTCAAAGAAAAAAATTCATTCACCATCACTGTCGACAATACCGACATACAAGACTTCGTCGATCGATTTCCTTTCCACCACACTGGTGCTCAAACAAAAGCTATCACGACAATTCTTGAAGATTTTCAAAAGCCACATCCAATGGCGCGACTTTTAGAAGGCGACGTCGGCTCGGGAAAAACTGCCGTGGCTGCAACAGTAAGCTATGCCATCATCAAAAACCGTCCGCCGAAGACAAGCAAAGAACAGCATGCTTTCGGCAATCTCCAAGTCGCCTACATGGCACCGACTGAAATATTAGCCACTCAACTCTTTGAAAACTTTATTACCTACTTCAAACACACTGGCATCAATATCGGCCTTATCACCGGCTCTGGCTGCCGGAAATTTCCTTCCAAAGTCGCCGCCAGTGCCCTTTCGGGTGGTTGGACGAGCATCTCTCGCCCACAGCTTTTGAAATGGGTAGCGAATGGCGAAATACCGATCTTGGTTGGTACGCATGCCTTGATACAAAAAAGCGTGAAGTTTAAAGACCTTGCTCTCGTCATCATCGACGAACAACACCGTTTCGGCACCATGCAACGCTCCAAGCTTGCTCGCAAAGAAGGCTTCGCTCCACACTTGCTTTCCATGACTGCCACACCAATCCCTCGCACACTCGCACTCACGATTTACGGTGATCTTGATCTTACGCTTCTGGATGAAATGCCTGCTGGTCGCAAGGAAGTGATGACTGCAATCGTTCCGGCGGAGAAGCGCGAGGAAGCATACGCGGAAATAAAAAAAGAACTAGCTGCTGGCCGGCAGCTTTATATTATTTGTCCAAGAATTAATGAACCCGATCCAACACAAGAGCTTGCCCTTCAAGCCCGCTCGGTAACAGAGGAAGCAAAACGCTTAAAGAAAGATGTTTTTCAGGAATACGAAATAGATATTCTGCACTCCAAAATGACCAAAGAAAAAAAGGAAGCAGTCATGCAAGACTTCGCTTCGGGCGCGACACAGATATTAGTCGCCACCTCAGTTGTGGAAGTCGGCGTCAACGTGCCAAATGCCACGGTGATCGTGATCGAAGGCGCAGAGCGTTTTGGCTTGGCCCAACTCCACCAGCTCCGCGGTCGAGTGCTCCGCTCATCACACCAAGCCTATTGTTATTTGTTTGCTGAAAGTAAAAGCGCAAAAACTGCTGACCGCTTAAAGGCGCTTCGTACTGCCAAAAATGGTTTTGAACTCTCCGAGCTCGACTTGGCACTTCGTGGCGCGGGCGAGCTTGGCGGCGGGAAGCAATGGGGCATCACTGACCTTGGCATGGAAGCTATTAAAAATATAAAAATGGTGGAAGCTGCCCGCACCGAAGCCACCGCACTCATCGCCCGCGATCCTGACCTTCACCACTACCCCGTATTAAAAACAGTCAGCGCCTCCCGCCACAACGAAATGCATTTTGAGTAGATTGATAAAGTATGTCTTTTCTTATAGACTGCATGTATCCCGCCCTTAGCTCAGTTGGTTAGAGCACAGAGCTTATACCTCTGGGGTCCTTGGTTCGAATCCAAGAGGGCGGACTCTCAGAATATAGACCTTATATTAAAATCTGAATTCAACTTCTACTCTAAATAATTAGAGCCGTCCATATTCCATGGACGGCTCTTTTAGAAACCTGCTTCTTTAATCTACAGCTTCATTACTTTCTCTGATTCCAGACTACCATCATCGTAGTACTTGATAATGATGTATGTGTGACCTACCGGAAGCGACTGATAATAATTGGGGTACTCCTCAATCGAAATCTTCACAAAACTATTTTGCGTAAGGTCCTGTATTCCCATCAATTTCAGTACAGGAAATGTAACCTTCTTTTTATTCGATGATGCCCAACATCCTCCTACGTAAATTTTTGCCAAATAATTACCGTCAACTGAGGGAGTGTAGGAAAGTCCATCAGCGCCTGAAATAACCTTTTTGCCTTTATACCACTCTATATATCCTATAGGATGTGTGAGTGAGGCTTCTTTTATTTGAAGAAAAGGAGCTTCCGTTGTTCCTTTCTTTTTTATAACAAATTCAGGTAATGCAACAGTATCAACTGTAATAGGATCTGGCTCATATATACAAGTATTGTTTGAAACAATAGTACATTTATATGTACCTACTCCTCCTTCAACCGAAAGCCATGTTGCAGATAGAGGCATTGCATCTTTAGTCCAGGAAACAGTGAAGTCACTCAACTCCTGTCCACCTTGGAAATCATATGCTAACCCAACCAAGCCACCACAAATAGATACGGAATTGTTCTGTACTTCAGCTCCTACGAAAAAGGGATACTTACTTGCCATGGGAATAATAGTAGGAGGGCCTTCCACTTTTACATGGAATGTTTCACTGCCTCCTACACATTGTCCATCAGTTCCCCCTACGCGGTAATAACCACTCTGAGATACATCAATGGTTACACCTTCATCAATAACATTGTCGTTAACATCGTAAAGCCAATAATAATCGGCTCCCGAGAGCAGTAATGGCATTGATCCACAGGCTACTCCTTCTTGTGCTGGAGTAACGTTAACTGTTGGATTAGCATTAACAGTGAAATATTTCCGTGTTGTATCCACCTGTCCTTCTGCATAATAACTCATTACTTCCACATAAAATTGACCTGCGATTCCTTCTCCATCTTCACGAGTTAATATTGAACCATAATATGTCTGGCCGAAAGCAGGATATGTTTGAGTAGTTGTACCCATATACACAACAACCCAACTATGAGCAAGCGCTGCGTTATCATCCACGACACTATATGTGTAAGGAGCTGATAAGCATTGGGTTGCACTTCCAACAAGGATAGGATTTTGAGCGGCAACATTTAATCCGACCATCCAAAGGATGGCAATTAGGGAAAGTAGCTTTTTCATAAGCAATTTTGTTTTTCAATGTTCAAAAAAATAGATCGGTCGCATTCGCCGATTTGGGAGGATATTAGCACATTATTTGTGATATGTCAAATCCCTTTCTAGGGCCTACCCTGAGAGCACAAAATCCCCTTTCGGGGATTTTGTGCCTTATATTTATCTATTTAAAATTCGTAATTACTAATTTATCATTAGTAATTGGTCTATCCCACTACTTCAAGCTTAGCTTTCTCTTCCTTTTTCTTTGGCACGATACCGTGAGCGATAATGATTGCTTCATATTCAGGCTGTTCCAGTGTTTCGACTTCAATCAATTTCTCTGCTATCGCATCGAGTGCTTTACGATGAGTCGTTATGACTTCCTTGGCTTTTATATACGCACCATCAATAATCTTTTTCACTTCAGCACCGACTTTAGCGGCTTCAGCTTCCGAGAGTTCATTGTTCACACCATTACCAAACATCGGTCGACCACCATCAGATTCTAGCGCCATCGGGCCTATCTCTTCGCTCATACCCCAACGCGTCACCATAGCGCGTGCCAGACTGGTCGCGACTTGGAGGTCGTTGGATGGGCCTGTCGTCGTATCATTGAAAACCATTTCTTCCGCTACGAATCCACCCATGGCCATAGCGATATCATCAAGAAATTCTTTTTTGGATTGGAGTTTGCGATCTTCAAGCGGAAGCTTAAGGGTGTAGCCACCAGCGCGGCCGCGAGCCACGATTGAAACTTTGTGCACTGGATCAGCATACGGCAAGACGCTTGCGACGAGTGCATGTCCAGCTTCGTGATAGGCTGTAATCTTTTTTTCTTTCAGTGAAAACAAATGACTTTTGCGCTCAGGCCCCATCATGACTTTTTCAATCGAGCGGATAAGATCAAACTGCGCCACTTTTTTACGGTCTTCCCGGGCAGCAAGTATGGCGCCTTCGTTCATAAGGGAGTACAAATCAGCACCGGAGAATCCAGGCGTGCGTTCAGCCACGAGCTTCAAATTGACATCTTCTGCCAGTGGCTTTTTGCGAGCATGAATAGTGAGTATTTCCTCGCGATCTGCCCGATCAGGTAAGTCGAGTACGACTCGGCGATCAAAGCGGCCTGGACGAAGCAGTGCCGGGTCAAGCACGTCAGAGCGGTTGGTGGCAGCCATAACAATCACTTTTTCATTCGGCTCAAAGCCGTCCATTTCTACTAAGATTTGGTTTAGGGTTTGCTCACGTTCATCATTGCCACCGCCCACACCAGTACCACGCACACGACCAACGGCATCTATTTCATCGATAAAGACAATGGCTGGCGCAGTGCGCTTCGCCATTTTGAAAAGATCGCGTACGCGGGAAGCGCCGACGCCAACAAACATTTCGACAAATTCACTACCAGAGAGATGGAAAAATGGTACGCCAGCTTCCCCTGCTACTGCACGAGCAAGCAAGGTTTTTCCGGTACCAGGTGAACCAGTAAGAAGTACGCCTTTTGGAATACGAGCGCCGATGTCGAGAAATTTTTTTGGATTTTTCAAGAAGTCGACAATTTCTTTTAGCTCTTCTTTGGCTTCTTTCACACCAGCAACATCTTTGAATGTAACACGCTGATTTTTGTCGTTGGGATCGGTAATGCGAGCTTTGGACTGGCCGAATGAAAATGCCTGCATGCCAGCACCTTTGACTTGGCGCGAAATAAACCAAAAGAAAATAACTATAAAAATGATTGGGAGCGCAATTGGCAAAATATTGAGGAGCCAGTAGCCAGCACCAGTATCACTTTTGATATTGATGGCGGTCTTAGCAAGCATTTCTTCCGGTACGCCATAGTTTTTTAATGTTTCTGAAAACGAACTCTCAGCTTCTTTTTTAGATTTTAAAATGGTGCCATCAATTTTCTCGATGGTGAGTTTGTCGCCGTTGACTTCAATACTTTTGACGTCCCCGATGGTAATACTTGCCGCAAGCTCCGACAGTGACACTTCGGCTACGGGCTTAGTATTAGTAGAAATGACAGTATAGAGGGCACCCAAAAGCATGAAAATGAATATCGCAAGAGCAATATGCTGCGAAAAACGGGGCGCTGGAGCACCGGGAGGAGTCGATGGATTCTTTTCTTTTTGATTAGATAGTGGATTTTTCATATCGGGACTGTATTATACACCAAAACGCAACTGTATAAAAATGCTAGAATATGTCTATGGCAACATTCTTGGAAAACCGAAAAGTCCATTTCAATTACGAAATCATCGAAAAAATCGAAGCAGGAATCGAGCTTCTTGGTCATGAAGTGAAATCAATCCGCCAAAACCACGGCTCTCTCGATGGCGCATATGTCACTATTTCCGCTGGCCAAGCATTTCTCACCAATGCCACGATTCCGCCGTACCAGCCAGGAAATGTTGGACCAGACTACGAGCCGACCCGCAGTCGCAAACTTCTTCTCAGTAAAAAGGAAATCGAAGAACTCCGCTTAGCTAAAGATCGAAAGTCATTGACGGCAGTACCACTATCATTGTATAGTAAAGGTCCCAAAATCAAGGTCTCAATCGGCCTTGGCAAGGGAAAGAAAAAGTTTGATAAACGCGAGACGATCAAGCGACGCGAGACCGATCGCAGCTTAAGCCGGATTGCGAAAGATCATTAACAACAGAACATTTTGGGGATGACAGGCATCGACAAGAGCCAATCCTTTCTTATGCGTGTCGAGCTCGGATAACTCGTAAAACTTTCCGAAACCTCCAAATGCAAACGCATCTGGTACCCCATCTCCATACGCGAAAGCCTATGGCATGGGTTTCGCACTCGCTTAAACGCGACCGCGAATGTTGCTCCACTTACGTCCGATACGTGGAAGTAGCATAATATTTTCGGGCTAGGAAATAGAGCGTGCTTGACTCTATTTTAGAAAACTAAAAGCTCGGCTAGGAACCGTTTTGTCTTTTTATGAGACTCCCAGCTTAAAACATATAAAATGACTACACACGTAGAAGTATTTGAGGACAGCTTTTGCACGTGGATTCAACTTCCACCATCTCCACAAAATTAAGGAGTCAAAGACGACTATAATTTTGTAGGATGTCGCAGTACCCTGCGACGCCACAAAATATCGATACAATTGACAACAGTGTACCTGCGCGATACACTCCAGTAGTATATGAGCAGAAAGTATTTTATTTCTCACATAATGTGCCCCGTACCGGCTCCCAAATAACAGCCGGGGTATAGTATATTTTTATCACAATACGTTCAAGCGGCCCCGGTGAAGGGGTTTTTTATTTACCCATCTAAGCTGAATGTGTAATATCCAAAAAAAATATATGAAAATTTTATCCGTAGAACAAGTAGCACAGTTGATCAAAACTCACGGCATCGAGAACTATCTAAAAGATTTAATACAACAATTGCGAAGCGACTTTGGTCGTTGGCATGAATTTAACAAAATGCCTCGGCCGGCAATGCATGTACCAGGCGGCGTACTCGAGCTTATGCCGATTTGCGACAATACGTATTACACATATAAGTACGTAAACTGCCATCCCAAAAATCCCGAAAGTGGGCTTATGACCGTGGTGGCCACTGGAGAGCTTGTACGCATCGACACTGGCTATCCAATAATGATTTCTGAAATGACCGTCCTCACTGCACTTCGCACTGCAGCCACAACAGCGCTCGCGACTGATCTTCTTTCAAGAAAAGAAAGCCACGTGCTGGCGATCATTGGCACGGGCGCGCAAAGTGAATTTTTGGTGAAAGCGATCGAACTCGTTCGTACGATTACGGAAGTGAGATACTTCGACATAGATCCAGTGGCTATGGATAAATTTGAAAAGAACATCAAGGCAACTTCGTCGGTGATACTTGTCCCGTGTGCGAGCGCCGAAGAAGCAGTGAAGGGTGCGGATATTATTACCACTTGCACGGCCTGCAAAGCCCATGTCGATGTTATTAAAAATGATTGGGTGCTCCCCGGTGTCCACATAAACGGTATTGGCGGCGATTGCCCTGGAAAAACTGAATTAGAATTTTCCATACTATCTCGCAGTAAAATTGTTGTGGAATATTTTGACCAATGCATCATCGAAGGCGAGATCCAGCGTCTCGGATACGACGAAGGCAAATCCCAAGTCTATGCTGAGCTTCACGAACTTGTTACCGCTGCCAAATCCGGGCGTGAGAATGAAAATGAAATTACGCTTTATGATTCGGTCGGCGTAGGACTCGAAGACTATTCGGTACTTCGGCTGACATACGAACTTGCAGAGCATTACCATGTTGGCCAAGAACTCAACCTTACTCCGGTCGTAGTCGACCCGAAGAATCTTATTTCCGTGCTCACATAATACAATGGCAACCATAGAAGATTTTCAAAAATTGGATATACGTGTAGGAAAAATACTTGAAGTACACGACTCCCCTGAAGCAAAAAAGCCCGCATTCAAATTAAAAATAGACTTCGGCTCAGAAATCGGAGTCAAAAATTCTTCTGCTCAAATTGTCGCGCTCTATAAAAAAGAAGAATTGATGGGAAAACTAATACTTGCCGTCGTCAATTTCCCGCCGAGACAAATAGGACCTTTCCAATCTGAAGTCTTAACGCTCGGTGTTCCTGATACAGAAGGAAATGTTATTTTGATTGTCCCTGATACAGAAAATTCAATTATTGGCGGAAAACTATTCTAATTTCAATCCTTAAGTACGCGCTCTCAGAAATCTCTCGATACGATCGGGAGATTTCTGCTATAGTAATGGGATGGAAACGCAAGCACTTCCCTCACTCACTGTCTCAGGCTACCGTGGCATTTGGGGCGAAACACTTACGCCCGCGATCGCTGCTGAGCTTGCGAGCGCTTTTGCACATTTCGTCATTGCTCGCGCTGGCAAGCGCGTCATCATCGGCCGCGATGCTCGAGTGTCAGGACCCGAGATCAATAGCGTAATCATTGAGACCCTGACTCGAGCCGGCCTCACCGTCACGGACCTTGGCATTGCAGCGACGCCCGCAGTGCTTTTTTTGACTCGAGATCATGGAGCAGATGGCGCGATCGTCATCACCGCAAGCCACAATCCGATCGAATACAATGGTCTAAAGTTTGTGACGCGCGAAGGAGTCTTTCTCACCGAGAGCGAAGTACGCGAACTCGGCTCATATCTTGAATACCCTCTTGTCGTAAGCGAGCGAGTGGGCACAGCTACCAATCGTGAAGACTTACTGTCGCGTCATCGCGAACAAATACTCAAACACACCGATTGTGATCTTATACGAAAAAGAAAATTCAAAGTGGTACTTGATCCAATCAACAGTGTCGGAGCGATCGAAACACCAAAACTTCTCGAATCTTTTGGTTGCGACGTCGTCCTTATCAATGAAATCCCAAACGGCCTCTTCGCGCACGAGCCGGAACCCTTACCGAAAAATCTCGGCGACCTCGCGCGCACCGTTCGCGACGTCGGCGCTGACATAGGCTTTGCCCAAGATCCAGACGGGGATCGTTTGGTCTTGGTCGACGAACATGGTGAGTTTGTGAGTGAAGAACACACCTTACCACTGTGTATACTTGCAGCTCTTTCCAAGACTCCCGGCGATATAGTCATCAATCTTTCAAGTTCAAATGTAAACGAAGACATCGCGCTTCGTTTCGGAAAGAAAACATACCGCACTAAAGTCGGTGAGTCCAATGTCCTTGCTGGTATCGTAGAACATAACGCCATGATCGGCGGCGAAGGTGGAGGTGGTGTGATTTATCCGACCATGAATCCGACGCGAGACAGTTTTGTCGGTATCGCCCTTATTCTCGAGCTCTTAGCTCGCCAGAATACTACCCTCTCGACCCTTATCCAAGAGTTTCCACGCTATGTGATGATTAAAGAAAAGTTCCCAGTTTTAAAAGAACTCTCTACCTACTACAGCGACCTCACCGAGCTCTGGAAAGACGCCAAAGCGACCACCGAAGACGGTATTCGTCTCGACTGGCCGGATCGCTCATGGATCCATATTAGGCAATCCAACACCGAACCTATCATCCGTGTCATGGGGGAAGCCACAAACGAAGAACGTATTCGCTATCTTATCGACCAAACGACCGATTTCCTCTATGGTGATAAGTATTTGACTCGGCAGATTAAATAAGCTATTATGTCCCTACCTAACGCATCTAAAAAAACACTTGAGGGAACGAATAAATCATCAAATAAAAGCACGAGAACTGAGGGTTATTGATAGCGAAGATGGTAATCTCGGTGTTTTATCCTTAGAGGAAGCGTTACGTTTGGCCCAAAGCAAAGGCCTTGATCTCATCGAGATCGGTCCAAATGCCGTCCCCCCGATCGCTAAGATCATGGATTTCGGCAAGTTCCAATACGAACAAAATAAGAAGCAAAAGAAGGCCAAAGCAGGTGCAAAAGCCACCGAGACCAAATCGATCCAGGTCAAAATAGGTACCGGCGACCATGATTTGCTCTTGAAGGCTAAACAGGCCTCAAAATGGCTTGCGGAAGGACATCGTATCCGTGTAGAGCTCTACCTCAAAGGTCGAGCAAAGTACATGGATAAAAAATTTTTGGAAGAAAGACTTGCTCGAGTGCTCCATTTGGTCACTGAGCCGCACAAGATCGCAGAAAGTTTTAAGCCATCTCCAAAAGGATACGGCATGGTGATCGAACGAGATAAAACCAGCAAATAGTTAGTAGTTAATAGCTTATAGATATGAAAACAAACAAATCATTTTCAAAAAGATTGAAGGTAACCAAAAATGGAAAAATCATTGCCCGAACACCCGGCTTCAACCATTTTAACGCCAAACAGAATCGCGCCGAACAACTTTCCGGCCGAAAAGGACAGGCATTTATTATAAAAAACAAACCAAAAAGTCACCTTTTACCATTTAACTAGTAATAGAAAATAGGTACTAGTAAATAGAAAATCTCTTTACCTCTCTACTAACTATTTACTACTAACTACTCACTACCATGACCAGAGTCAAACGAGGAACAATTAAAAACAAGCGCCGTAAAAATGTTTTGGCGCAAACGAAGGGTTACCGCCACGGCCGAAAATCCAAAGAAGCTGCTGCTAAAGAGGCCATCCACCATGCCGGAGCCTACGCCTTCGCACATCGCCGCGACAAGAAGAGCGATCGCCGCGGAGACTGGAATGTCGTTATCAACCGCGCGGTTCGTGAACAGGACATGAGCTATTCGAAACTTATCGACAAGCTTACTAAAAAGAAAGTAACGATTAACCGTAAAATCCTCGCAGATCTAGCTGATAACCATACTGAAACCTTCAAACGTCTCGTTGCACATCTTTAAAAACAAAAAACCGGCATATGCCGGTTTTTTGTTTTTTAAAATTAGAGGCTTTTTATCGGAGTCAGTGCAGCAGCGGCTTGAAATTCAGATTCTTTGTCGATAGCCACAAGCTCAATCAACCGCGCAACCAACCGTGCAGGATCACTATCAAAAATAATTTTCTGATTTGGCCGGTGACCTTTTTCAAGAATTTCTTTTATTTCTCCACCCATATCCCATTCCCCTTCAAGCACGCCGACCGGCTTGCCATCTTCAAAGGCGATAGTAAATTCGTGAATCGTACCGATTCTTCCACAACCGATGACAAGTGCATCGCACGTGCGAGTAAACAGTAAATCTCGGCCAGGGTATCCAAAGCCAGTGTAAATTGTAATATCTAGATAATCGATCGGAAGACGATAGACCGTAAGATGCTCACGTTCTGATGCCGCCGGGGAAAGTCCAATCGTGACACCATGTTCTTCTTTAGCACCCATCGCACTCCAGAGTGGAAAGCCAGACGTCGCTCCCGTCACCAAAACTGCACCTTGACGCACAATCTCACGGCCAAGCTCTTTAGCTTTGTCGAGAGCATGTAATCCGCAGTGGCCAGTCTCAGCAGCACCCGAGACACCGATTTTAATATTTAAATGTCCGTGCTTAAGTAACATGTATGGAAAGTATAGAGTATTAAGTATGAAGTATCAAGTATTTTTTTATAGACTCCAAATGAAAGATTGGGAACTTAGTTTTGGATTCTAAATCCATAGGTCCCACAGTATGCTTTTGGGGTATTTGAAGCGCGACGGCGCGACAACGAAGGGAATTTTGAAGCTTCAAAATGACCGACCCCAAAAGTATACGTGAATAAAAATTACTACCCCTCAATCCTCTCCTTTATCGAGGAAAGAAGGGTTAAAATTCTAATTCCACCACCTCCCCGAGCCCAGGTGCTCGAGCATTGAGGCCGAGATAATCGCGAATACGTTGGACCAAAAACATAGAGGATTTTGGTTCACCCATAACAGTAAATATTTGTTGTACAGTTTCCTGAGTGCCCTCCACAAAACCAAGCAGTGCATCAGAGTCTTTATGCCCAGAATAGCCGCTGATTTTCTCTATGTGAGCCCGTACTGCTACTTCTTGGCGCTCGATCGTCACCATCTTGGCTCCATCTTCGATCGCTCGTCCGAGAGTCCCCATTGATTGATAGCCAATCAAAAGCAAAGTGCTATTTTCGTCCGGCAGATAATTGTGCTCGTGATGGATAATACGACCCCCAGTCGACATACCAGAGCCAGCGATAACGATCTTGGGATCAGAAGCTTTTAAAATCATTTTAGAATCTTCAGTCGTGACAGTTGTTTTGAGTCCGGGAAACATAAAAATATCATCGCCGGACCGGATAAGCTTCCGTGCGGGTTCGTTTAAGTATTCAGAAAATCCTTGATAGAGCGCCGTCAATTTGATAGCCAAAGGAGAATCAAAAAATATCGGCATTGCAGGGATGCGTTTGTTTTCCACCAAGTCGTTGATCTCGAAGAGAAGCTCTTGCGAACGCTCTAAGGAGAATGTCGGTATAACAAGAGTTCCTTTGCGACTGTAATTGTCTTCAATAATACTCTCCAAGCGTTTCTTGCGTTCGCCACGACTTTCATGATTACGATCGCCGTAAACGCTTTCCATTACCAAATACGTAGCGTCTGAGATTTGTTCTGTATCGGGAAGAATAGGCGAAGGAGAATTACCAAGATCACCAGTGAAAACAATTTTTTTGCCGTTATAGGTAATCTCAATCATGGCTGAGCCTAAAATGTGCCCCGCATCACGGAATACGATTGTAAGAAGTGGTGAGAGCACAAGTGGCTTATGATATTCAATCCCCTTCCAAAGGGAAAAAACTGTCTTTAATGTTTCTTCATTATAAATTTCGTTGAGCTTATGTTCATGATCACGCTCCAAAATACCTTTGGTATCGAGAAGCATCGGTACCGCAATATCTTTGGTGGGAATCGTAGAGTAGATAATACCTTTAAACCCATCATGGATGAGCTTGGGAATCCGACCAATGTGGTCAACGTGCGCATGTGTGACAAAGAGCATATCGATCGATGATGGATCGTACGCAAACGCCTCCCAGTTGATGTCGTCCGCGAGCTTTGAGCCCTGGGTCAAGCCGCAATCGATAAGAATTTTCTTTCCATCCACTTCAAATAAAAAATTGGCGCCGGTCACCGTATTTACACCAGCGCAAAAAGTAAGTTTGGCTTTCATTGGGTATAGTATAGCGTATTTCCTGATGCCTCGGTAGTCTTGGAGAGTTGGTCTCGTACATACAGCACGGCAGCCATACCACCCGCAAGATCAAAGAAAATATCAGAGAGTGAATCAATAAATGTTGCCAAAATGACTCCTGTCATGGACTGTACTCCGTATTCGAAAAGCTCCCAGAGAAGACCGACAATAAGAGCAGAGAGTACCCCGATAAAAAGAAGACTTTTTTTTGATTTAAAGGCAGTAAAATTGAAAATTTTGATAAAAAACATAAGCCACAGAGTCACAAGAACGACAAAAAACCCACCGAAGAAGTGCATCGGCATATCAAACCACCATATGAGGGTATAGAGGTGAAACCGGGTGGCAATAAGATTGATCAGAAATATAGCAACAACCAAAATGCATATCCGGCTCATCAACTTGGTTTTAAGAGACATGAGAATATGGTAGCACAAAATCTTTATGAGTCACGTATAGAGTTTTTTGCTATAATGAAGCGATGGATATGGAAAATCAACCCGAGCCAAAATGGCCGACTGATCATAGTGAAAACCATGAAAAACAAGGTCTAAAAAATGAATGGGTTGATCTACCTGCAGATACCTCCATACGCTTATTAGATGAATTTGAAAAATATGCAGACGACAACTACGAGATAAAAAAGGTCCCCGAATTATTATATTTAAATGGAAAACTTAATAAAGATTTATTCGGGGCGATACTTATGTATGCAGCGCCACAATATATTCTTTTTAATTCAAACGGTGCCAAAGAAGCTCTAGAATTTCTCAAAGATTTAAACAAACAACTTGTAGATGATGAGCTTTTTGAAACAATAGATTTTTTGCAAACTCAAATCTCTTATCTCGAGGCTTCCGATGAAGTATCAGAGAGAGCCTTCGCAAATTTAGCAGCGATCGCCAAGAAAGCAAAGTCTGGTGTCCATTTGCTCAATCACTTAGATGAACAATCAAAAGCAAATGATGTTGGCCAAAACGCACTTTTGCTCAGAGTAAAAGTAGAAGGCCTATTTACGAAAATGATAAACGATACCTACGATAGATTATGGGACAAATATCTTGTAAATGATTTCGAAAGAAAAGAGAAGAAGGCATTACCTGGCGAGAAATAGAAATTAGAAATTAAAAAGATACTATCAAACAATCTTCTAAATCTATTTTTGAATTTTTGTGCAAAAAAAACTCCACCTAAGTGCGGTGAAGATCTTTTTAGGACTATTCGGCAGCTATTACCTTAGCATTGCTGCTAAGTGGGTTCCCGATGCACTGGGCCGAAGCCCCTTACAATCACTGGATCCCGTGTAAAATGTGTTCTAAGTAATACTCCGAAATAATCCTATTTACAGTATACGTATGAGACAGAGAAATGCAACAAAAAACACGAAAGAAACACAGATTTGTAATGCTAGCAAAAATTTCTTTTGCTTTACAGAAGGAATTTTCCGTATTCTAACAGTTTAGTCTTACTCTTTGTATAAAAGTCTTACTACATACCATATTTTTCATACATCATAATATCGTACTTTCCATCAATCATATGATCTTCCTTACGCACACCAAGTTCTCCGAGAAAAGAGAAAAGTTCTTCTTGAATTTTTTTTCTGATCTCAGGATCAGCTTCTTCTGTGATTTTTTCTGCCTCAATAAACTCCCCGAGCCGCTCGACCACATCAAGAACAATTTCCATATCTTTATATGTAGTTTTGATTCTCCGTTTTTCCACTCGCGGCACTTCTTTATATCCAAGCAGCTTTATTGCGTCAATCATCATATCACCATCACCGATTTCCAGCTCTCGTTCAATACAGTCCTGTCGGCTGCTCTGGTTGATTTTTAGCGTAAAGATATTTTTGTCACTTTGCTTTCGTACTCGGAGGATTGGCACGCCTTTGGGCGGAGGGAATGGTAATGCTTTCGGTATAAATACATGATCGATTTGGTGAATTTCAGATGAAAAAACACAACCGAGCTTTTGCAGTTTTTCTATCACTTCTTCCCTGTTATGCAATTGTGCTTTTACTTCAACTTCGTACATATAAACAACAAAACTCACTAGCGTGAGTTTTGTATATTACTATTTCTTTTTTGTTTGTGTAAACTTTTCGTGAGCAGTTTCGTACGAGAAGATTTCTTCTTCACTAAACCAATGTGCAATTTCCTTTTGTGCCTCTTCTGGATCACCTGAAGCATGCACGAGGTTTGGAATGCCTGCTTCTTGAGCATCAGCATGAGTAAAACTCATGTGAGAATAGTCCCCGCGAATCGTGCCTGGAAGAGCGCTTTTTGGTTCTGTGGCTCCTACCATCTTACGGACGAGCGATACCGCCTCTACCCCTTCCAAGATAATAGCGATAACAGGCCCAGCATTCATCATTTCAAGTGTCACGTCAAAAGCTTTTTGCCCTCGACGAGAGACCATCTTTCCGATATCTTCGTAGTGATGATAGTAGTGATCGTAACTTGGCTTTAACATTTTTGTACCAACAATCTTAAGGCCAACTTTTTCAAAACGAGAAAGAAGTTCCCCGACAATCCCGCGTTGGACTGCATCAGGCTTAAAAATGACGAGCGAATGTTCTACTGTAGACATAGTGTATATTCTAGAAAATAATGATTAATAGACTCGAACTATAGCAGAAAGAGCTTGAGATTACAATCAATTTCTCATTTACTAGTAGTCAAACGTGCCGACGCCTTCAAGCTCTACTGGCCCCGTATCGCAGCCACCTAAGAGATTGAGATATTTGTTGGTCGTCTTGTATTTGTAGCCCGTACCAACACTGATGCCCCATGGATCAAGCATGACTTCGTGGAATTTTTCCTGGAAGGCTTTCATCGCGTAGAAGAGTGTTTGATCGTAGATCGGTGTGAGGGCTCCAACACTAAAGCCGAGATTTTGCAGAACTTGTTTGGTGGTCACCACTTCAGGAGTGTTGTTATTTAGGGTTAGAGAATTGTACTCGCTGAAGACTGGGCAAGTCACAGAGAGTCCACAGACCAGACTATTGATCTTATTACGCGTCGTCGGTCCAACAAAACCGGTCGGCGCAGTAAGTCCCCAGATGGAAAGTACGCCAGAAGAATATTTAAGCTGGAAGCGATTGACGGCATCGACGTCGGCTTGTTCATAGATACCATTTACTACCAATGCCTCGCCTTGATAAATATTTAAGAATTGTTCGAGCTTCGTTACGTCGCCAGCGTTATTATTTGCGCTACCAAAGGAAATATCAGTTGTTAGATACGGCGCACAGACACCGTTTACAAATGTCGGGGCAATAGTACCAGGAGCTGTCGGAGCATTGTATTCATCATCATCGCTTGTACTGGTACAGCCAGGATCGTATGGATAGTCAAACAATCCATCGCCGTCATTATCATCATCGTCATTACACTCATTAGTAGAACTGCCACCTCCTCCGCCACCGCCACTATCTGGGTCAGGATCATTGCCATCAGGATCGCCTGGATCAGGATTGGCACCGACAGTTACTATAGCAAGATAGGAAGCCGCCGTTGCTGGAGGAATTGTGTCTGCAGTGAGTTTGAAAGTTGTGCTGGCAGTGAGTGGACCAGTACTGATCGAACCACTCGCAACCGGAGAAACAACATTGATAGCTTGATCGATCGTTGTTGTATTACAATCCGATGTGTTCCATGAAAGTGTCGTTGATTCGCCATAGGCAACCGAAGTAGGACTAGCAGTGAAGCTATTGATTACACAGCGTGGAGCCGAGCCGACAGTGACAGTCACTAAGTAGGAAGCTGCAATATCGGCAGGAATGGTATCGGCTGTGAGTTTAAATGTTTTAGTCGAAGTCAGAGGACCAGTACTTTTGGAGCCACTTGCTATCGGAGTAGCCGCGCCGATTCCCTGATCAATGTTTCCAGTATCGCAATTTGTCGTGACCCAAGAAAGTGTGGCAGAAGCACCGTAGACTACCGTGGTCGGGCTGGCTGAGAATTTTGTAATCGCGCAACGTGGAGCAGCACTTACCGTGATAGTGACAGACTTCGTAATGGCCGGGCCAGCTGTACCATCTCCCACGGAGAAAATATATGTTTTTGTTGCGCTCAAAGCCGGGGTTGTTTTGGTGCCACCAGAAATTGGCGAAACATTCCCAAAATCAGTTATGGTTGCAATCGTACAGCCTGAAGTGGCGGACCAATTGAGATTTGTGGTCTCGCCTGTATAGATTGATGTATCGTCCGCCGTGAAACTGTTAATCGCACATGACACTGGTGCGCCGACGGTTACCGTCGCGGTAGCAGTCGTTGTTTTGCTTCCACCGCTTGCCGTTAAAGTAAAGGTGGTCGTCGCAGTAAGTGCACCGGTACTTTTTGAGCCACCCGATACTGGTGAAACACTACCGATACCTTTATCAATAGTGGCGGTCGTACAGTCTTTAGTAGCGTACTTAAGCATAGAAGACCCCCCTGGCGAGACCGATGTCGGACCAGCGGTAAATGACGTAATCGAGCACGGAGATGAAGTACTTCCTGGGTCTTCTTTATTCCCACTCGTATTGAGTGCTGTGCCAGTAAAACCTTGATTGCCGCCGAAATACCAAATTACTCCCCCGAGAACAAGTACGAGAGCAATAATAATTATTATCTTAATAGCATCAGTTTGGTGGTTCATAGAATGTGTTTATTAGAAATTTGCTTATTCGCATAAAAGCAAAGGATTATAATGGAGATTCGCACATACTTCATATATACATCAGTATAGAGCGCTCTGTATATATTGGCAAGGAGGTTTTTAAGCAAGCGAGTCACCTACTTTTTGATCTGACGATCAAATGTAAAGACTGAATAGTCGTGATTGTCGAGTCCGTATTTTTTGAAGACTTGGTTGGCCGATGAGCGTATGTGCGTCTCCCATGAAAGTCCAAGGTCTCTTGCAGCTTTTTCTACTGCTTCCCACGATGGCGCTTCGATCTCAAGATAGGTCGGGATAAGTGGCCAAGTGTCGATATCAAAAACAATATCGCCAAACATCCAGCGCTCACGGCGATTTTCCTCATAGCGTTTTTCAATAAGGCCAATAGCTTTAAGTAAGCTTTCGGTTTGATCAAAATCAGAAACAATAACTTCGATTTCTTTCATACCAACATCGCCAAACTGTCCTGACGCAACACCAATTCGTTCTTTATAACTAAGCGTAATATGCTCTCCTTCATCTCGCAACCTGATCCAAGCACTTTTAGCATCAAGGCGATAATCTGGGTAGTCAAAAAGCTTACGACGATAGTCAAAGTTGCCGACCAAGGTTGCTCCGAGATTTTCCAATTTCTCGCGCAATGTCGCAACATCAATATCTAAAAATTTTGCTTCAATTTCTTCCATTACATTAGTAATCAGTAATTCGTAATTATTAAAGCTTCCTATATCGCGCCATAATCTCCTCCTCCACTTCCTCTCGAGGACGGCCAAATTTTAGATATGACAATTCTTTCACTTTACCAACCATTTCTTTGCTGCCTTCCGGCGCACGAAGGGTTTTGATGTTAAATGGCTTGGCTGGCACTCCGCCGACCAAGAGCTTTAAATAACAGTTGTAGTTTTCAAGTTTAATAATATCTTGCGGCGTGAAGACTGGTTCGAATTGTTTAGAAAAGACTTCGGCGTTTTCAGGTGAGACACGAAAGACCGCCATCGAGCCCACGTTGCCAAATACTGCATTTTTGATGTTGTCTTCGAGCTGTTCGATGTATTGGTGCGCAATGTTTAAAGACAAGCGATACTTACGTGCTTCAGAAAGGATGGTCGCGATTGAGTCCGTGGTAACGTTTTGGAACTCATCGATATAAAGATAAAAGTCATTGACTTCTTGCTTGCCTAAAATATCGACGCGAGAAAGTGCTGCCATAGAAATCTTGCCGACCAAGATAAGACCGATCAAATTGGCATTGATCTCGCCCAAGCGGCCTTTGGAAAGATTGACGAGGAGTATCTTTTTATTGTCCATGATCTCACGGAAGTTGAAAACTGATTTTTGCTGGGAAATAACCGGGCGCATAATGTCGTTGGACACAAAGACATCGAACTTGTTAGTGATATAGGGCACGAAGTTAGCAAGACTTTGCTCCCCTGTCGTCTTCTCAGCGTTTTCCCAAAACTGTCGGATAATCGGATTTTTGCATTTAGAAAGTTTCATATCACGAAATTCTTTATCGGCAAGCACACGGCCGATCTCAAGCAAGGTACTGCCAGAGTCCGGATCTTCCATGACGAGAAGTGAGGAATTGCGGAAATACTGCTCAAAGGCTGGACCGCCAGCTACCTTCATATCAAAGAGTTTGTTGAAAATTGCTAAAAGTTCGTTGACTACGAAGGTTTTTTGCTCTGGGTAGTTGATGTCGTATTCAAGCATGTTGAGTCCCATTGGACGTGCCATATGCGCTGGATCAAAATACACGACATCGTCGATACGCTCAGGAGGAATATTGGCCAAAATATCCTCGATATCGGAGCCGTGCGGATCGATGAAGCAGACCCCGTCGCCGTTTTGGATATCTTGGACAATCATGTTTTTCAAAATGTTAGTTTTACCGGTACCCGTCTGACCAATCACATAAAAGTGTCGGACGCGATCGTCTTTTTTCATATAGACATTTTTCATATTCCCGCGATAATCATTGATGCCAAGGAGCACTCCTTCTTGCGCCATTTCGATTGGTGCAGGCGCAGTGGCCGCGCGAGCTTGCTTGAGCTGAGGAGAAGATGAAATACCGTATGGGAAATGAAATATTGTTGAAAGTTCTTTCAGATTGAGCGGCATACTCTCCCCGTCAGAAAACATGCGATATGAAAAATCATGGAGCAACTCTTCGAGTTCACGACCTAGAGTTCGCTTGAAGATAAAACCATTGCGGTGCGCTTCGGTAAATTGATTAAAAGCAGATTCAATATCGGAGAGAATAAGTCGAGAACGCTCACGCGTGGCACCTGAAGCAACGATACGGATGTTCACTGCCATAATCGTACTTTTGATTTTTTCGGTAATGTGTTCCACTGCTTGCTCGTCGACGATTTTCTCTTCGGTTTTTTTAGCCGCACCAAAAAGAAGCTCCTTGGTCGTCTTACCGATCTCTTTGTAGATTTTGCGAGAAATATTTCGCGCCGTACGCACTGAATCGCCCTTTTTTACATCTTCAAGCACGAGATGGAACTTTTTGATAATCGCATCATCTTCCGGACAAATCACAAACTGAATCGCTGCACCTTCCCCCATGGTTTTGAGCTTCGTAAATACGTTTAAAATAATATTTAAGGGATCGTGGTCAAAGGCATCATAGAGTTTGATCGGAAAGACATCGTGCTCGGCGAGGGTGGCATACGAAGCAGCTGCAGCTGCAGATGTTTCATTGAAAATATTATAGTCGTTCGTCACTTCATTCAACTTCACATCGGGGTGTACGCCTTGAATTTGTTTTTCAAATAGATCAGCTTTATGCGACGGTACCCCAGCATAGAAAATAAATTCGTCACTGTTGTTGGAAAGTGCGATCTCGAGCGTGAAGTGGTTGCGGTTTGGATTTTCTCGACCGAGACCGACCGAATGCATACCGGCATAAAACTGCTCCATGGCTGTGAGAAGCTCTTTAAGACCTTTCTTATTATTCTCATCGGGCTCAGGCAGACTAATTTCAAAAAGTTTCATGTCGAGGGACCGGAAGAGCTGAGTGGATTCTTTGAGGCCAGGTATAGCATGTGTCGATTGAAGATATTGAACCAGAAAGCGATGAAAATCGTCATCCAAATGAGGGCTCTTCAAATGAGCCACGACTGAGAGAGCATTCTTAATACCCTTATCGAGCAAAATCGCTAAGAGTTCCTCCATTTTTCGATCGTGCTCTTCAGGAGAAAGCCGCAGGACAAGTTCGTCTTTTTCTACTTCAGATATGATGCGCTTCGCTGGCAAGACCTTTTCCGCCTCCAGGGTCTTGTAGGACTTGATGATTTCATGCGTCGCACGATCGCGTCCCCCTTCTTGCCCAGCTTCTGCAAGCGCTGCTTCGCGAGTAGCGATTTCAGCACGTAAAAAAGCAATCTCCTCTTCTGGCGAGTAGAACTTCGGCAACGAGTTAGTATTTTTTCCTTCCATTGCTAATCATTATAGCGGTTATTGTAGTGGAAGTATAGAATTGTACAGATTATTATATGAAATCTGTGAGCACTTCAGCCTCGTTGTTAGTAATGAGCACCGTGTGTTCAAAATGAGCACTTTTTTTGCCATCTCCAGTACGTATGGTATATCCGTCGGTATCAAAAATAACGCTCGAACTCCCTTGGTTGAGCATTGGCTCAATCGCTATTACCATGCCAGGCACCAGGAGCTCACCTTTCCCCTTTTTCCCAAAATTTGGCACATACGGATCTTCATGAATCGCTCGCCCGACACCATGTCCAGCAAGCTCGCGGACGATGCCGTATTTTTTTGGCTTCACATACGCTTCTATGGCCGCGCCAATGTCTCCCACTCGCGCGCCTCCCCGAGCTTCAGCAATACCGATAGCGAGCGCTTCTTTGGTACTTTGTAATAGTTTCTGGTCGGCCTTGCTGATTTTCCCTACAGGAACCGTAATAGCATGATCGGTAAAAAGATTTTTATATTTAAGGCCAAGATCAAGAGAGACAACATCTCCTGCTTTGAGTATTTTTCCTTTCTTTGGTATACCGTGTACGATTTCATTGTTCACCGACACACACAATGCCGCCGGATACGGCATCTTATGCCCGACGGGCTTGTATCCCAAAAACGCTGCCACCCCGCCAGTTTTTTGTATGAGCTCACGGGCATACAGATCAAGTTCTTGAGTTCCTATTCCTGGCGCAACTTTCTTTGCAACATCCGCAAGTATGCGGCCGAGAATACGTCCACCCTCGCGAAGGATTTCTATTTCTTCTTTTGTTTTGATGATTACGGACATAAAAAATCTATCTTGATATTTAAAGAATCCCGTAGATCCTAAGAAATAACCGTACCGATGAACGACTTGCCATCAAGATAATCTTTAAGATTTGAAAGATTTTTACCATTCATAATAGCAACTTCGAGCCCGTTTTCTTCAGCATATTTTGAAGCAATCGGATCAAAGGGCGCATTCGCACCAGGAAACCATTCGGTAGGAATATAACTACGGTATTCAGACCAACTTACGGTTTCAAGTTTTTTAGCATCAGGAAACTTTTTAGGATCTTTATCGTAAGCGTGGTCAATATTAGAAAGGTTGATCACTCGCATAGCACCTAAATTTGTTGCCATTAAAACTGCATCATAATCAGTACTGGCCCCCGGCTTCGGTGCGCCAATAACAATTATCGGCTTATCGAAAGAAAGAATAGTTGTCGGATCATTTATAACTTCAGGGTGGGCAAGCGATTCAAACATATTCTTCACCAGCATTGCATTAAGACGTAGTGCGGCAATACCAACCCAATCCAGCGCATCTCTTTCTGCTTGAATAATTTCTGAAAGTGCATTCTGATATTTACGACACACCTTGCCGCCGCCAGTGATAATAGCAAAAGAAAAACCTTTTGCTACATAGTCTTCAATGAGATTTTTGAATCCTTTCAAAAATTCTGTATCAACTTCGTCTGGCACAATCAGTGATCCGCCAAGCGATATAACAATGTAATTTTTGTTTTCCATTAGAGTCCGAGTGCTTTCTTAATATCCTCATGCACTTTTTCAATCGTTTGCTCGCCGTTGATTTTGTACACGGTATACCCTTCTTTATCATTAAAATAATTCATAGCTGGTACCACATTGTTTACGTATTCATCAAACCGTCGAGCTATACCTTCGGGCGTATCGTCTACTCGGCCGCGAAGTTGCATGCGCTTTGCTGCCTCTTCTTTGGAAAGTTCAATGTAGATGATTTTAATATCAGAACGTTTATAAAACTCTACAGCTGTTTCAAATGCTTTGGATTGTTCAATCGTACGCGGATACCCATCAGCAATTAAATGTTTTTCAGGAGTCAGCGAATTCACCAAAATATTAGTAAATAAGCTAATGGTAATAAAATTAGGCTGAAGATGCCCGAGATCAAAAGTCTCTTTGACGAGTTTGCCGGTATATGTGTCACCCTGCGTGAGCTTTAAAAACTCACCGCCTGGATACGCGTAGACTACTTCACGAGCAGGATCAGTAGCCTTCAGCACTTCCTGGAGGAGCTTCACTTGAGTGCCCTTACCAGAGCCGACAATCCCAAAAAATACAAATGTGTATGGTTGCATATAGTGAGTATAACAAAAAACGAGTCCCCGCGGGACTCGTTTTAATATTCCCGCATCGAGATCTGTGCGTCGATTTTTTTGATGAGATCAAGCACTACAGAGACCACGATGAGAAGCGTAGTACCTCCAAGGGCGATCGCGGTAATACCGGTCAGTGCCCGCATGACAAGTGGCAAGATGGCGATAATACCAAGGAAGAGTCCACCGACAAATGTGATTCGTCCGACGATTTTCCCTAAATATTCCTCAGTCGATTGACCAGGGCGTGTGCCAGGAATAAAGGCGCCGTTTTTCTGCAAATTCGTTGCCATCTGATGAGGATCAAATGTCACAGCGGTGTAGAAGTATGTGAAGAGGAACACCAACACAAAGTAACAGACCGCGTAGAGCCAGGTGCTTTGTGAAAATGCAATCAGTTTTCCAGATAGCGCCAAAAGTGCAGTGTTACTTGATGTGGCAAGAAAATTGCCGATCAATTGTGGAAACAAAAGAATAGAAAGTGCAAAGATGATCGGGATCACTCCAGCTTGATTGATACGAAGTGGGATGTATGTGCTCGTACCGCCCGTCGTGCGAAGTCCTCGCACTTGTTTGGCATACGTGACTGGTATCGGGCGCTCTGCTTCAGTGACTACCACCACTCCTGCCACCAAAAGAAGTCCTGAAGCAAGAAGTACGAGATAGAGTGGCAATTGGCTGCTGTCGAAGGTAAAGAGGAGCTGACTAACATGAGTCGGAAGAGCTGCCACGATACCAGCAAAGATGATGATCGATACACCGTTTCCCACACCATATTCGCTAATGAGCTCACCGATCCACATCAGAAGCATCGAGCCTGCCACAATGATTGCGATATTGATGATGCGATCGAATGTATTTAAATGTGCAATAATGCCTTGATTTTCAAGCACAGCCGGCAACACCATACCTTGCACTATTGCAAGCGGTACTGTGATAATTCGTGAGTATTGGGTAAATTTTCGGCGTCCAGCTTCCCCTTCTTCTTGGTAGAGTGCCTTCAAACGAGGAACCATAATGGTGAGAAGCTGCATGATGATCGAACCAGTAATGTATGGACCGACACCGAGCATGATGATCGAGAGAGTAGAAAGTCCACCGCCAGAAAAAATATTGAGCACACTGAAAAATTGGCTTTGTGCCAAAAATTGCTGGAGTTTCAAGGCATCAATACCTGGGATCGGGATCGCTGCCAATAACCGGAAAACAATCAGCGCGCCGAGTACGAACAAAATACGGTTACGGAGATTACGGTCTTTGAAGGCTATTTTTACTTTTTGAAAAAATGTATCCATTGTATTTTAAACTCAAGACTCAAACAATAGACATGGTGCAAACTCTACACCGAGAAATTATTTGGCTTTTTTAATCTGAGGTTTAGAATTTATTTCGATGCTTCCCCCAGCTCCTTCGATCGCAGTTCGCGCAGAAGCAGACACAGCACAATGCGAAATCATAAGTTTCTTGGAAAGTGTCCCGGTACCCAATATTTTTATCTGTGGAATATTGCGCCCTGGAGACTTAATGATGCCTCGCTCCAAAAGAATTTTTGGTGTCACTGTGTCGCCGACAGTAAATGCACTCTCAAGTAAAGCAAGCTTCACTATGACAGGTTTGACGGAGACAGAGTTGAATTTGTATCCACGCTTCTTCGGAAGCTTCTTAATGATATCACGAAGTTCAGGACGTTTCTTGCGACCAGAACGAGCGTTCTGACCTTTGGTACCTCGGCCGGAAGTTTTTCCACGTGCACCGCCACGGCCAACTTGTCTGGCCTTCTTATTTTTTGTTTTTCTTTTTAGTTCGTGAAGTTGCATATATTTTTACTTATTATTTATCTTCAGGGATCACAAATGCTTCAACTTTTGGAGCTTCTGCAAGCATAGATTTTTTTGGTGCAGCAAGCGTCGCAAGTGCCTTGAGTACCGCGCGGCCAATATTGAGCTTGTTCTTGCTTCCTGTGAGCACTTTGGCTGAAATATCATGCACACCTGCCAAGACCAGCAAGTCGCGGATCGCACTCCCTGCTACCATTCCGCGGCCATGGTTTGGAAAGAGCATTACTTCAGAACTTGAATATTTCGCGCGTACATCGTGCGGTAGAGAAAGGGTTTTTGTAAGCTTCAACTTAAGCATATTTCGCTTAGCATCCTTAAGTGCCTTGGCAATAGCGAGAGACGTATCAGTCGCCTTTCCAGTACCGAGTCCGACTGATCCTTTTTTGTCTCCGATAGCCATAGCGACACTGAAGCTCATACGACGTCCACCTGCCACCACACGGGTTACACGACGAATCGCAAGAATCTTCTGATCGAACTCCGGCTTTGGACGTTCGAAGCCACCACGGCCCCCTGGTCGGCTACCAGGACGATGACCGCCACGAGGACCCCCCGCTGCTTTTCGAAACGGACCTCGATCATCGCGAGGAGCTGCAGTTTTAGCTTCAGCTACCGGGACAACAGGTACTTCATTTTGAGTTTCGTCAGTATTTACTTTTGTATTTTCATCCATATGTTTTATAAAATATTACATCTAGGCTTAGAACTTAAGTCCGCCGTTTCTTGCTGCATCTGCCAAAAGCTTTACGCGGCCAGTATATTTAAAACCATTTCGGTCAAAAACCACAGCTGTAATCTTCTTGTCTTTTGCCATGGTGGCGATTTCTGCCCCAACTTTTTGCGCACGCTCAGTCTTCGTGCCGCTCTTCATAGCAAGATCTGATGCACCGGCAATCGTTGTATTCTTTTCGTCGTCAATAAGCTGCGCGTAGATGAAACGGTTGGAACGAAACACAGACAAGCGAGGGAGTACACTCGTACCGTGTACTTTCATGCGAATCTTTCGCTTGATACGTATGCGCTTTTCAGTTTTAATATTTTTGGTGTTCATTTTCTTTTTACTACTCACTATCTCCTCTACTATGCTGTCTTCTTACCCTGCTTGCGTCGTACGACTTCAGTATCATAATGAAATCCTTTTCCTTTATATGGCTCAGGTTTCTTTAAAGAACGGATCTGTGAAGCAAATTGTCCCACGACTTCCTTGTCGATACCAGAGATAGTAATCGTATTCTTTTCAGCGGTAACCGTAAGACCTTCTGGGATTGGTACTGAAACAGGATGTGAGAAGCCAAGCGCGAGATCAAGATTTTTACCCTTCACTTCAGATTTGAATCCCACACCTTCAAGGATGAGCTTTTTTTCATACGGGGTCGTAACGCCGCGGAGCATGTTTCTTACATGAGATGCATAGGTACCCCAGAGCGCCAGAGAGAAGATATCTTCCTTTTTTGGAGAGAGTACGATAGCACCGTCAGCAATCGTAAGCGTGATCTCATCACGAAATACTTTTTGCAAGCTGCCCTTCGGACCCTTCACAGAAAAGATACCTCCAGCAAATGTGGCTTCTGTTTTTTCTGGAATTGGAATTGGTTGTTTTGCGATTCGTGACATAAATAATTTACCAGATTGAGAATAATGCTTCCCCACCGACAAGCTCCTTTTTTGCCTCTCGATCAGAAAGAATACCTTTTGGGGTCGAAAGAAAGAGCGTACCGTAACCATTTTTAACTGATACCAAATCTTTTACGCCCATATAAATCCGACGAGATGGCTTGGAAATACGCTTCACGTCGGTAATACGAGGCATTTTGTCTTTGTACACAAGCGTCACTTCAAGCACTGGGAATCCTTTCTTGGTCTTTTTAGCGATACCATCAATGTAGCCTGTCTGTTTTAAACATTCAGCAATTGCGTGCTTGATTTTTGAATACTTAAAAGAAACAGCTTCGTGATTTGCACGATTAGCGTTCTTCATCATTATGAGCATGTCAGATATTGGATCCATATTGTTTAGAAAAAATTGTGAATATTACCAGCTTGATTTACGAACACCTGGGATCATGCCTTCATTGGCAAGTTCTCGGAAACAAATACGACAAATACCGAAATCGCGCATATACCCTCGTCCACGACCGCAGCGGAAACAACGATTTTTAGCCCGAGAGCTAAACTTCGGTTTCTTCTGGGAACGCTCGTATGTTGATATTTTGGACATGAATAATATGGTGGTAAGTAAAAAGTGATACGGGAACAGGGATCTCCCTATTCGCTTCTGGCTATTTCCTTTTCCCTGTCTCTCCCAATATCTCGTGTATTTTCTCTAGGTCTGGGCAAGCCCGAAACTAGAGGAGACACACGGATTGGAAGAAAAAATATAGCCCAGATCGGGCTAGGCATATACTAGCAAAAGCTATCCTGGATGTCAATTATTGTTGCTTTTGCCACTTCTGATAGCCATCAATGACGATGCGAGCTACAGATTCTGGCGGATTGGCACCTGTATCAACAATCAAGTCAAAATGCTGAGGATCACGGTAATTGTCGATACTATAATATTTTTTATAACGTTCTTGTTCGCTTTTTGCTCGTACTTCCAAGCCTTCCTTTACCTCTTCAATAGTTTGAGGCACATGGAGAGCATCAGTCCCTCTGTTTATTTTATTGTCTTGCCAGTCAGTAAATACTCGGCGTGATGCAATATCGGGATCAAGGGATAGAAAAACCTTAAACGAGTCCGGCGCTAAAAACCACCCAAGCCTCGAATCGATCACCCAGCGATCATTTGTATCCATAAATTTTTTCTGAGTTTCGTCGATTGCTCGATCTACGTTCGCGTCCGTTTCACCGAGAGTACTCAATTCAAGTAGACTTATGTTACGCTCTTTCGCCATAGCACGCATAAAATCACCGCCTGAATAATGTGTAAAGCCAAGCTTTTCGGCCACGAGTTTGGCGGTCGTGCTTTTACCGCTTCCCAAAACTCCCGCGATAGTGATTTTATTTCGTTCCTGCATATTTTTATTGTATACCAAACAAACAAAAAACGCCCGAAGGCGATTTTGTTATTTGAAAATTATTTCTTTGCTGATGAGTCTTCTTTCTTAAACGGCATACCGAGAAGTGTGAAAAATTCAAGGGCTTCTTTTTTGCTTTTTGCAGTTGAAACGAGAGTAATAGCGAAACTAAAGACATCTTTGAGTTCTTCATCTCCTGTTTCTGGGAAGATGGTGTGCTCACGAATCGCGAACGTGACATTACCCATAGAGTCCACGACTCTTCGTTCAATACCACGGAAGTCTTTGGTGCGAGGGATCGCCACATTGAAAAGCTTGTCGAGAAAGCCGTACATCTGTCCCCCGCGAAGGGTGACAACGACGCCAATCGGATCACCTTGGCGAGTCTTGAAGCTTGCAACAGATTTCTTGGCTGAAGTGATTGAAGGTTTTTGACCAGTGATTTTCGCAATACGTCCAACAATAAAGTCGTTGCGATTTTTGTCGCGCTTGATGCCTGAGCCCGTACCTGAGGAAATAACAACCTTGGTGAGCCGTGGGGCCGCCATTTTGTTTTTGTAGCCAAAGCTACCTTTCATGGTCTCAAACGAACTTTGTTCTTTTTCTTTTACTGATTTCATAAATAAGTTGGGAATTATAAACTAAATTTCTTGCTGGCTCTTTTTACTGACACGGACAGATTTTCCTCCAACGAGCTTCTTGCCGCTGCGTGTCGCCTTTCCGCTTTTCGGATCGACGAGCATCACATTTGAGGCATGCATGGAGTTTGGAAATTCTACTACCTGGCCCTTGGCATCACTGCGTCGAGCTTTCTGATGGCGCTTGCGCATATTGAGCCCTTCGACAAGTACTCGGTTTTTCTCACGTAATACTTGAAGGATCGTGCCTTTCTTGCCCTTTTCCTTTCCGGCAATCACTATGATATTGTCTCCTTTTTTGAGTTTCATAAAAATTTTAGAGCACTTCCGGTGCAAGGGAAATAATTTTCTGATAACCACGTTCGCCAACTTCACGAGGGATCGGACCGAAGATACGTCCAGCTTTTGGCTCACCTTTGTCTTTTTCTAAAATCACGACTGCATTGTCATCAAAACGAATATATGAGCCGTCTTTGCGGCGGAACGCCTCACGCTGGCGCACCACGACCGCTTGATGGACATCCTTTTTCTTCACACCCTTACGAGGCTCAGCCACCTTGATGGAAATAATAACAAGATCGCCTATCTCAGCATAGCGGCGCTTGGATCCTCCAAGTACTTTGAAGACTTTGCCGATTTTTCCGCCGGCATTGTCTGTGATTTTTACTACTGTTCCATCTTGTATCATAAATTTGGTTTAAACTAATTAAGTGACGTGTGATCTATTTTTCTATGCCCTCTCCACAACCGTGTGGTGTTTATCTTTTGAAATCGGACGTGTCTCCACTATTTCGACACGATCTCCTGTTTTATATGTTCCTGCTTCATCGTGCACTTTATACTTCTTAGTCAGCTTCACATATTTTTTATATTTTGGATGCTTGACGAAGCGAGTAACCGCAACAACAATCGTCTTTTGCATTTTGTCCGATACCACGATACCGGCGACTCCTTTCTTTGATTTTTGTTTTTTTGATTCTTCCATATTTTTATTTATTCTTATTCAAACGCTTGGCAGTGAGTATGCGAGCAATATCTTTGCGAAGCTTGGCATCGTGCTTCACGTCCTTCGGTCGGCTACCTGCCATCGCAAAGCGACTTTTCTGCAGACTTCCCGCGACCCCGGCGAGCTCTTTGTCGAGTTCAGACATGCTCATTTCATTGTATTTTTTGGTCTTCATATAATTTCAACGTCCCACAACGCGGGTTTTAATCGGAAGCTTCGTCCCTGCCTTGCGAAGTGATTCGCGAGCAGTTACTTCTGGAATACCATCTACTTCAAAAATAATACGGCCTGGGCGAACCTCAAACGAATAGCCTTGCGGATCTCCTTTTCCTTTTCCCATACCAAGCTCTGGTGGTTTTGCAGTATATGGTCGATCTGGAAAGACGCGTGTCCAGACTTTACCGACTTTGGTGAGTGATCGTGCCATCGCTTTTCGCGCAGCTTCGAGCTGATTTGATTGGACGCGGCCTGAAGTCACTGCCTTAAGGCCAAAAGATCCAAACGCAAGCGTAATGCCGCGAGTATCAGGGGAAAGATTTTCCATATCTTTGCGATCTTTCTGCCATTTGCGATATTTAACTTTCTTTGGAATAAGCATAAAAATTATTTTTTCTTATCGGAAAAGATTTCTCCGCGATAAATCCAGACCTTGATACCAATATCTCCGTAGGGCAAATGCGCTTTTTCGCGTGTAAAATCGATGTCTGCACGAAATGTCTGAAGCGGAATAGACCCACGTTTGATTTCTTCTGAGCGGGCGATTTCAGCACCACCCAAACGTCCCCCAAGTACGATACGCGCTCCTTCAACACCACGCACTGCCATGACCTTTTCAATGGTTGATTTTAAAACACGGCGAAACGGCAAACGCTTTTCAAGTCCTTCGGCAACCAAATACGCCACAATGTGCGAATCTGCTTCCGGTGAAAGGATTTCTACGATATCGATTTTCAAATCTTCGGGCACCACAAGCTTTGACTTCTGCATGAATTTTACGAGATCAGCCTTGAGCTTGATTGAGCCTTCGCCTGAGCGGCCGATAATCATACCAGGGCGAGAGGTGCGCAAAATGATGCGAGTTGTTTTTTGACTGCGTTCAACTTCGATGTTGGCAACATAGAAACCTTTCAAACGCTTTTCAAGGAACTCACGAACGAGCACATCTTCACGCAAAAATCCCTTGTACTTTTTCGGTACAGCAAACCAGCGAGATTTCCAATCCCGGAGAATGACAAGGCGATGTGCGTATGGATGAACTACTTTTGACATATAATTATGATTTCTTAGCTTTTGACTTAGGTTTAGTAACAGAAGCTGGTTTTTTTGATGCTTTTGGTTTGGCTTCCGGTTTCTCAGCAAGGACGAGGACGACATGGCTTGAGCGCTTATTGATCTTTGATGCTCGGCCAAAGGCGCGCGGCATAGAACGCTTCAATACGACTCCTTTGTCGACACGTACTTCTTTGACTATCAAATTTTCTCGTTCAAGACCGAAGTTCGCGACAGCATTCGCACCAGCAGAAGCAAGGAGTGTTCGGATTGGAAGTGCGCCACGCTTTACCAAAAACGCGAGCTCAGCGTCCGCTTCAGCATAACTTTTACCCTTGATTAAGCTCGCGATCAAGCGAACCTTGCGGGGAGACTGACGATAGTTTTTAAGTATTGCTTTCATGGATTATTTTTTAGCGGCGCCTGCTGCAGCCCCTTTACCTGCATCTCCAGCAGTCTTGGCAGCTTGTGCTTGAGCGATTTCAGCTTCCTTTTTCTTGGTCTCGATTTCTTTTTGCATCTTACCGCCGTGTTTGATGAATTTACGGGTCAAAGAAAATTCTCCAAGACGATGCCCTACCATGTCTTCGGTCACGAGGACTTCCACATGGATCTTGCCGTTATGCACACCAAAGGTAAATCCCACCATCTCAGGGGAAATCTGGCTGGCACGCGCCCAGGTCTTAATAATCCCACTTTTCATGGGGTCTTTACCGGCGATCTTTTCGAGCAAACGCTCGTCAACATAAGGTCCTTTTTTAAGTGATCGGGTCATAATACGAGATACTATTGTAGCGAACAGCAAAAAACTGTTTCGTACCAGTTGCTAGCGATAAATCAAAATAGCTCAGAGCGAGCCAGTCCCACCATACTAGCAAATAGCCTTAATTTGTCAAATTATTCCTCTTTACCCCCAGACCAAACAAGCGAAAAATGAGCTCACGGCGAGATTCTTCATAGTTACGAGAGAATACCGTATACTGCAGCTATGAATATCGGTATTTTTGATTCTGGTTTGGGCGGGCTCTATACAATGCAGAGTATTGTAAAAAAAATACCTGAGTACAATTATGTCTATTTGGGTGACACGCTCCATCTCCCCTATGGAGTACGCAGCCATGCCGAAATCTATAGATTCTTGAAAGAAGCGCTAATGTATCTCTTCGAACAAGATTGCACACTTATAATCGTGGCCTGCAATACCGCATCAGCGCAAGCTTTGCGACGAGTGCAGAGAGAATTTCTTCCAAAACATTTCCCTGATCGTCGAGTGCTTGGAGTGATTGTGCCAAACATAGAAGAAGCAATGGGTGTTAAACGAGTCGGCATCTTGGCAACAACTGCCACAGTACAGTCGAAGACATACCCTAAGGAATTTAAAAAATACGCAAAAGATACAAAAATTTTCCAAATCGCTGCGCCGCGCCTGGTACCTATGATCGAAAGTGGGAAGCTCAGCAAGCTAACACCCGTACTGAAATCTTATCTCACACCACTTCTCGATAAAAACATAGACGCATTAATTCTTGCTTGTACCCACTACCCTATTATCAAAAAACAGATCCGGGCTATTACTGGCAAGAAAATAAAAGTCATCTGCCAAGACGAATTTATTGCGAAAAAGATACAAAACTACTTGGCACGACACAAAGACATACAAAAAAAACTCACGAAGAAAAAAGAGCGGCAGTTTTTCGTAACAAAAAAAACACCATATTTTGAAGGCCTGGCGAAAAAATGGTTTGGGAGGAATATTAGTTTGAAACAAGTGGCTCTACAGCCTTTCAAAAAATCAGACCAGAAATAAAAAAGCCGTTCCCTTTACAAGGAACGGCTGGAAATTCATGAGAGCTTTTATTGCTTCATAAACTTAACTGTTTGTGGCCCAGACGAATTCTGTGTTCTTATAAAATATAACCCAGCAGGCCAATTTGAAACATCTGCCTGAGATGCCTCCGTAACAGCATTGTATCTACCGTCGGAAGAAAAAATAATACTCTCTCCTTTGGCACCAACAATTGTTAGCTGTCCGTCAGTTGGGTTTGGATATACAACAATTCCATCTGTTTCAGGACAAATCATCTCACTCTCCAGCCTTGGAGCATCAGTGATTAAAGAACAAGGAAGAATGGTCTCAATAAATGTATCTCCATAGAGATGGGCAAAATATAAATTTTTTTGCCGAAATTCCTGAATGAGATCCTGATAGGTAGTGTCGTTCACCAAATTCGTCAATTCATGAGGATCATTGACCAGATCGAAAAATTCCTCCGTAACATTGGTACAAAAATATTTTATATATTTATAGTCCTTCGTAACAAGATACTGAATCTTGGGCAGATTCTGTAGGTTATTCTCGGTAGTATAGTGAGTCCCTCCCCACAGCGTATCTCTAACAGCTACACTATTGATATTTTTTAAACTCTTCCCATGTCCAAAACTATTGGATATGTTCAGTATATCTAAAATCGTAGCAGCAATATCCACATTCTCTGTGAGGCTACTCACAACAGTACCAGCTGGATACAAACTTGGATAACGTATGACACAGAAAGTCTTCGTCGACGCATCATACCCTAGGCGCTTCCCTTCATAACCATACTCTCCCAGCATGTAACCATTGTCATCCATCACAATAAGAATCGTATTGTCGAGTTTACCCGTATTTTCAAGTACTTGATATATCGATCCAACGACATCATCCAGCTCTTTAACTTCCTCAAGATAGTTTCGGTAGGTATCTTTTAATTCCTCGCCAGAAATATAATACTGCCCTGGTAATGTATATAGGAATGATGGATAATCTACCATCTTTCGTGCCATTTCTGGTCCAAAAATTATCTCCAAAGAGTCATACAGGCCTTGATATGGGTCATCTGCGGTAAAGGGAGAGTGCGGATCCCTAAATGAAACAGCCCCGAAAAATGGTCCTGTTGCATTTTGTATCCATTCCACTGCCTTGTCGCGCGCAACAATACAGTTCTTTGCGTAGTCTGTCTTTTTGCTCTTCGCTCCGTTGAGAGACCAGCCATACTGGTTGTTAACGCTTTCATAACTCTTCGTATAATATTTGAGAAGAGTATCTACTACGGCTTGGTTCTTTCCAATAAACCATCGATCGCTATATACAGACTTTAATTGATCCAAGAAAATTGGAAACCGACTTGTATCGATACTCCCACTACTGTTGTCCCTAATGTTGTGATCGTAGACGCCAGTATATAAAGCCGCCCGACTTGGAGCGCAAAGCGAATGAGCAATATAGTGTTTTTTTAAATACATTCCTTCGCTCGCAATTTGGTCCATATAGGGGGTTTCGATTGGTCCGCCAGAGAAACTAAAAGAGTTACCCTTAGCATCGTCTAAGATAATGATTAGAACGTTCGGTGTTGTGATTGTGTTCCCGAGAGTACTGAAATATTGGAGTGTTGACCAACTTTCAGTAGCACAGATGCTGACCTGGTACTCGTAGTTTGAACCTGGAATTAAGTCCAGAAGATACGCGGGCGATACTGAAACAGTCGTAGTGAGCCATGTTGGTTCACCGACTTTTCTATACCTGACAGTTGCATTTGGAAGGCTACAAGCTTCAACGGTCCAGCTCACAGTAGTTGTGGTTGGTGAAGTGACAGTACTGGAAATGTTGTTTACAACAGCACAAGTAAGCGTTGTTTGATTTGTAGAACTAAATTCGCCGGCATTGCTATTGTCACATGCTCCCAACACACGAATGTTGTAGGTGGTATTCGCTACTAAGCCTGTTAATACATAATTGATAGTGGTAACACCTTTAATCGTGATCCAATTCGGATCAACTGATCTTTTATAGCGAACCCAATAACTACTGGCTCCTTGGGCAGGAGACCAGCTTAAATTGAAACTACAAGTGGTAGGTGTTGCACTTAAATTACCCGGCGCTTGTGCTGGACAAATTTTTAAGTTGCTGGCATCAACTGGATTCAATTGACCAATCCAGATAATCGCAAAAAAAAGAAGAAACGTTTTCATGGTAGAAAGGGTTTAGGGTGAAATGAAATTAAGTTGTGAAAGATTTTGTTGTTATAAAATTACCACACATTTTTCTTTTATACTAGTCAAATAAGAGCAAAAAGCACGACTTTTGTCGTTCTTTTTGAAATAAAATTTTAAGAGCTAGGGAGTTTGAATATCGCTCGATGTTTCTTCTGGTGGAAGTTCTTCTGGAGATGGCTCAGGAGGAGTGACTATTGGTGCTGGTGTAGGGCTCGGAGATTCTTTAGTAACTGGCGCAACATTGATTATCTTATGCTCACTCGGACGATAGAGTATCGCCAACGCATCATAGATAAGGACTTGATCGCCATTTCGAGCTTTATCAAAAAAAGGCTGGCTTGCTTTCAAACTATCTACATCAGCAACTGTAGCGATCTGCGGCGCGCCAGTGGGAAGCTCAAATATTTTACCTACATCTTGAATAATCTTATTCGTTTGCTTCTCCAACATCTTCTGCTGATATACTGGGTTTTTGATCAAGTAGAGCTGATACGTAGAATAGGCAGCAACAACAGCAATTGCAACAACAAAAATGATCACAATAATCGTGAGAATTTTTTTCTTTAACGGACTCATTTTTATAGGAACCCTCTCCTTCTTAGTACGTGCTTGATCTTCCATGTTTTAAACTCCTAAATAAATAATAATCATGCGCATTTCGTAGAATATCGAACGAGTCAGATGGCATTCAGTGCCTTCGTGGTAGTAAAAGTATACAAAATTAGGCTTTAAAAAACTATTTATATGATGAATAAACTGTGGATAAAATTATTAAAAAATAAGCAAAAACTTCGGTAGAAAAATAATAAGCCCAACAACGAGAGCCGTAAGCGCCGCAATGAGCACTGCCCCCGCGGCCACATCCTTCGTGTCGCGCGCATAGGGATGATAGTCGGGACTCGTAAGGTCTATGTCTATTTCCATAGCCGTATTGAAGGCTTCAGCAGCAAACACAAACCCTATGGAAAGTACAAGCGCCAGCCACTCTGGGGTTGTGACGCAAAAATAGCATCCAAGTATCAGAGCAAATCCTGCAAGCACGATATGGATCCACGCATTATGTGTTGTCTTAATGAGGATACCGATTCCACGGCACGCATGTGTGAAACTTTTCGCCCGCGCAACCAAGCTAAACGCTTTTTGCTCCTTTGTAGTCATGTATTAATCATATCGCATTTGCACCAAATAAAAAGCCGCCCGAATAGTTAGAGTCAATATGCTCCATATTAAAACACCCTCGTAAATCGAGGGTGTTTTATGTAGGTTATCCTTGTTTTCGTTTCTTGCCAGTAACACGGCGTGAGACGATGAATGGATTTGAATATTTCTTTGGTTTGCGCGACTTCCGTCCGCCGGTGACCTTACCCCAGAGGGTCTTCGGTCGGCGCGTACCGCGTCCTTGGCGTCCTTCGCCGCCGCCGTATGGGTGATCCACTGGATTCATAGCGCTTCCACGCACGGTGGGCCTGATACCCATCCAACGTGAACGTCCAGCTTTACCGAAATTTACGAGATGCCATTCGTCGTTAGACACTTCACCGATTGTTGCCCATGAAAGCTCTGAGACTTTGCGGATTTCGGTCGATGGCATTTTGAGACTTGTTGTACCGTCAGCATTGGCGACGATTTGAGCGAAAATACCAGCTGAGCGAGCGATTTTGGCACCACCACCTGGCTTGAGCTCGACATTGTATACAAAAGTTCCGACAGGAATAAATTTGAGCGGCAAGCGATTGGCAGGAGTAAGGGGAGCTTTTTCAGAAACGATAAACGTGTCACCGACTTTGGCAGTCTTTGGAGCGATCACATAGCGCTTTTCACCGTCCGCATAGTTGGCGAGAGCTATAAATGCTGTACGATTTGGATCATATTCGATACTAGCGATTTTCGCTGGAATATTTTTTTTATCATAGACAAAATCCACATCACGATAGAGCCGTTTGTTGCCGCCTCCTTTGTGACGAGTCGTAATACGGCCCACATTGTTGCGGCCCACTGAGCGCTTGACGCCGTGAACGAGCGACTTCGTCTTGGTATGGCCGGAGAGTTTCTCCTTGTAGTTGATGGTAACCATGCCGCGTCGTGATGGAGTTGTAGGATTGTAAGTTTTCATGAAAATTAAGTATTACGTATTTTAAATAAGGTCTATTTTATCTCCTTTCTTTAAGTACACGAGCGCTTTTTTGCCTCCGGCTTGCACGCCGCGCTTGCCACGAACAAACACATGATCAGCTCGAGACACCACCACGCTGACTTTCTTTGGTTTGATTTTATAAAGTGCAAAAATAGCTTTCGCTACTTCCTGTTTGTTGGTGCGAGGAGAAATATCAAAGGTATAGACACCGCCTTCTGCTACAATCGAAGCTTTTTCAGTGATTCTTGGATTTTTAAGTATTGCGCCGGTATTCATATTATTTTTTTATTTTACTCGTAAGGAATTTAATACTCTCTTCAGGATTTTCAAGTACTAAGTACGGGTATGACATCACGTCGACAACATTCAAATTGTTAACGGTATCGATCGAGACAGCCGGGAGATTACGGAAACTTTTCATTGTCGCAGGATCTTTTTTTGAAAGCGCGACATGTGTTGTTTTACTTTTCACACGAGCAAGTTTTGCAAATCCTTCTATTCCCGCAAAGGTCGAAAGTACTGACGCAGCATCTTTGGTCTTCATTGCACCGAGTTCTAAAGAATCAATAAACAAAATATGACCATCTTTATACTTGCGTGAAAGCGCCGTATAGAGTGCCTTGATGCGCATTTTCTTGTTGATTTTTTTGTCGTAGTTTTTTTCTGCGAGTGGACCATGGGTAATACCGCCGCCTTTCCAGATCGGAGAACGTGTTGATCCATGACGAGCCTGACCGGTACCTTTTTGTTTCCATGGCTTTCGGCCACCTCCACGCACTTCCCCGCGTCCTTTGGTATCAGCGGTACCTGCACGCTTGTTGCTCTGCATAGCAGTGACGACTTGGTGCACAAGATCAGCATTCCATTTCAAGCCAAAAATTTCTTCTGGGAGCGAGACCATGCCTTTTGATTTTCCTTTTTGATTGTAGAGTGTTGTTTCCATATGATTATGCTCCGATGATCTCAAGCACAGTACCACGACGACCTGGTACCGCTCCACTGACGAGTAGTTGGTTGCTGCTTTCATCAACAGCGAGGATTTTCAGATTTTTGATTGTAATACGATCGCCGCCGGTGCGTCCTGCCATGCGCATGCCTTTTGGCACACGATTACGAAGACCGCCACCAATAGATCCTGGCTCACGCTCAGAATGCTTCTGACCGTGCGTACGAGGACCACCATGGAACCCATGACGCTTCACGACACCTTGAAACCCTTTACTTTTTGAAATGCCAGACACCACCACCATATCACCGTCTTTGAATGAAGAAACATTGATTGCATCTCCCAACTTGATATCTGTAGCGTCAGCCTCCTCGAGACGAAATTCTTTGGTATATCGGAAAAGCCCAAGGGACTTCATGTGGCCGAGGTTGGCTTTTTTAATTCGAGATTCTTTTTGTGTTCCATAGCCCACCTGAACAGCACGGTAGCCGTCGCTGTCTTTGGATTTCACTTGCGTGATAACAACAGGACCCGCAGAAATAATCGTCGCCGGATATACTTTGCCGTCTGGGGAGAAAAACTGCGTCATTTCTTTTTTTGTACCTAATATATATTTCATACAGTATACGTGGTAAGTGCGAAGCGAATAGGCAGGGAGGATCACTCGCTCCTCATCGCTTTTTACTCTCCACTTTCTTTACATCATTTTAACGTCGATTTCAACTCCAGAAGGAAGTGAAAGATTGGTCAGTGCTTCTACAGTCTTACCATTAGGATTCAAGATATCGATCACGCGCTTGTGCGTACGAATCTCAAATTGTTCTCGGGAGTTTTTGTAGACGAAAGGAGAACGGTTGACTGTATACTTTCTGATTTCAGTCGGAAGCGGAGTCGGTCCCATGATCTTGGCATCGTGCCGAAGCGCGGTGTCCATGATCTGCTTGACTGATGCATCGAGGATTTTGTTCTCGTATGCTCGGACTCGGATCCGAAGACGGATATCTCCTTCCTTCTTTTCCTTGTCTGCCGCTTTCGGCTTTGTGGCCTTCGCTGTTTTTGGTTTTGTTGATTTAACTGGCATGAGATTTAAGATTTAAGGAACGCAAATTAGGATTTGTACTCTCTTCTAAAATCTCTAATCTGCGAACTAACCTGTTGCTAGGCAACAATTTTAGTTACGACACCAGCGCCGACAGTCTTGCCGCCTTCGCGAATAGCAAAACGTTGCTGCGCTTCAAGTGCTACTGGAGTAACAAGTTTTACTTTAAATTGCACTGTATCGCCAGGCATAACCATTTCTTTTCCTTCTGGAAGAGTCACATCGCCAGTCACGTCTGTTGTACGGATGTAAAACTGTGGCTTGTATCCTGAGAAAAATGGAGTGTGGCGTCCACCTTCTTCCTTTTTCAAGATGTACACTTCTGATTCAAATTCTGAGTGAGGAGTAACAGAACCTGGCTTGGCAAGAACTTGTCCGCGAGTCAGGTCTTCTTTTTTCGTACCACGGAGCAAAATACCAGCGTTGTCGCCTGCCATACCTTCTTTCAAGTTCTTGTTGAACATTTCAATACCAGTCACGGTCGTCTTCATAGTATCTTTGATACCGATGATTTCGATATCTTCACCAACTTTGACGACACCGCGTTCAATACGACCGGTCACCACAGTGCCGCGGCCTTCGATTGAAAAGATGTCTTCGATCGGCATAAGGAATGGCTTTGCAACATCGCGCTCAGGAACTGGGATATAGGTATCAAGCGCATTTGCAAGTTCGAGAACTTTCTTTGCCCATTCATCATCGTTTGAAGAAGATTCAAGGGCCTTGAGACCACTTCCGCGGATTACTGGACAGCCAGCACCGTCAAATCCTTGTTTGGTAAGGAGTTCGCGAACTTCTTCTTCCACGAGGTCGATGAGTTCTTTATCATCCACCATGTCGCACTTGTTGAGGAACACGATGATCTTTGGCACGCCGACTTGGTGAGCCAAAAGGATGTGTTCACGTGTCTGTGGCATCACACCGTCAGTTGCAGCCACGACAATAATAGCGCCGTCCATTTGAGCGGCACCAGTAATCATGTTTTTGATGTAGTCAGCGTGACCAGGCGCATCGATGTGCGCATAGTGACGAGTAGGAGTTTCGTATTCGTTGTGAGAAAGGGCGATCGTAATACCACGAGCCTTTTCTTCAGGCGCGTTGTCGATACCGTCCACGCCTTTGACCTTTGCAGAATATCCCGCGCCTTGGCGAGAGAGGATGGTCAAAATAGCTGCTGTTAATGTAGTCTTTCCATGGTCAACGTGGCCGATAGTACCGACGTTAACGTGAGGCTTATCTCTTTTAAATTCTTCTGCCATATAGCAATAAGTGCGTTGGTTAATAATCAAAGCAAATGCAAGAACCAGCCTTTGCTTTAATTACGAACGCGCATAACTAAATTAATAAATGTGTGCTTTTAATAAAAAAGCCCACAAAATGCGAGTTCTCCCATCTTAGCAGATCCTTTTAGAATGTCAAATCACTTTTCCTCAAAACGAAAACAGCCCCGATACTTAGGGCTGTTTTCTGAAAATTCACTACGTATTTATTTACGAGCTGTGATAATTCCTTCGGCCACATTTTGCGGCACAATATCGTAACGGAGGAATTCCATCGTAAATCCGGCGCGGCCTTCGGTCATTGAGCGGAGTGAAGTCATATAGCCAAACATTTCCGAGAGCGGCACGATAGCTTTCACCACTTTGTTCATACCGCGATCTTCCATACCTTCGATCAGCCCACGTTTTGAAGAAAGGTTACCGGTCACATCACCCATGAATTTATCCGGCGTCACCACTTCGACTTTCATCATCGGTTCAAGGATCACTGGGCGAGCTGCTTTGGCAGCATCTTGCACGGCCATAGAAGCAGCGATTTTGAAGGCCATTTCGTTGGAGTCCACTTCGTGGAAAGAACCATCCCAGAGATCCACGGATACATCCACCATTTTAAATCCAGCAAGTATTCCACGATCAAGTCCTTCACGAAAACCTTTTTCAACTGGTGCAATGTATTCTTGCGGAATCGCGCCTCCTTTGATGTTGTTGATGAATTCAAAGTGCGCATCACGCTTAGTGTTGCGTGGTAAGTCTTCGATCTGTTCTTTGGTGAGAGACATGTCCATCGGCTTGATTTTGATTTTGACGTGTCCGTAGTTACCACGGCCTCCAGTCTGCTTGATATATTTGCCTTCAGCATCAGCGGCTGCAGTAATGGTTTCGCGATAGGCTACTTGCGGCTTACCGACGTTGGCTTCCACAGTAAATTCGCGCTTCATACGATCAACAATAATTTCCAAGTGGAGCTCTCCCATACCAGCGATGATCGTCTCTCCTGTTTCTTGATCGGTCGAAACACGGAACGTCGGATCTTCTTGCGCAAGGCGATTGAGCGCCATACCCATTTTTTCTTGGTCGGCTTTAGTTTTTGGTTCAATACGAAGTGAGATGACTGGTTCTGGGAAGACGATACGGTTGAGCTCGATAGGCGCTGTTTCGTCACAGAGCGTGTCGGAAGTAATCGTATCTTTGAGTCCCACAGCTGCGGCGATTTCTCCGGCATACACTTTTTTCACTTCTTCACGATCGTTGGCGTGCATGCGAAGAATACGGCCAATGCGCTCCTTGTTGCGAGTGCGCGGATTGTAGACATATGAGCCAGCAGTGAGCTGGCCTGAATAGACGCGGAAGAAAATAAGCTGACCGACGAATGGATCAGTCGCGACTTTGAAAGCGAGAGCTGAAAAAGGCTCGCTATCTGAGGCATGGCGCACCATTGGCTCTTCAGTGTCAGGATTGATACCTGGGATTGGAGGAATATCGGTCGGCGCTGGAAGATAGTCCACCACTGCATCGAGTACAAGCTGTACACCTTTGTTTTTGAGTGCTGAGCCGGCAAAGACTGGGAAAATAAGGTTGGCGATGACTGCAGCACGAAGTGTTTTCTTCAAAGTATCAACATCAGGTACTTTACCTTCGAGATATTCTGTCATCAAAGTATCGTCTGTCTCGACAATTTTTTCTATCAACATTGAGTGATATTTTTCTGCTTCAGCTTTGAGTTCGTCAGGGATATCTTTTTCGATCACTTTGTTACCCATATCGCCTTCAAAATAGTAGGCTTTCATCTTGAGGAGATCCACGACACCTTCATGTTTTTCTTCAAGTCCGATTGGGATTTGCATGCGCACTGCCGCTTTATTTAGGCGGTCAAGAATCGTCGCAAAGGAATGTTCAAATGAAGCTCCAGTACGATCGAGCTTGTTGATGAAACAAATACGTGGCACTTTTGCTTCGTCAGCATAGCGCCAGTTAGTTTCGGATTGTGGTTCAACCCCTGCCACGCCATCAAAGACCACCACCGCACCGTCCAAGACGCGAAGTGAACGCTTCACTTCGACCGTAAAGTCGATGTGCCCGGGAGTATCGATAATATTGAAACGATGCTTTTTGTTTTTATCCGTAAGCGCATAGGTCGGTGTCCAAAAACAAGTCACCGCCGCAGAGGTGATCGTGATACCGCGTTCGCGTTCTTGTTCCATCCAGTCAGTGGTCGTCTCACCGTCATGCACTTCACCAATCTTGTGCGACACGCCGGTATAATAGAGCACGCGCTCAGTGGTCGTGGTTTTACCCGCATCAATGTGGGCGATGATTCCGAAATTGCGAACTTTTTCTAGTGGATAGTCTCTTTCCATGGATTATAAGATTGGGATTTAGTGAATAAAACAAAAAAGACTGGCGTCTTTAGTGCATAGAATATACGATATATATGAGAAATTTGCAAATCAATTAATCGCCATTTGGAGACCCAAAACAAAAACTCTCTTTCGAGAGTTTTTGTTTTGGGGTATTTTTGTGATTACCAGGCGAAGTGGGCGAATGCTTTGTTGGATTCGGCCATTTTGCGTGTATCTTCACGTTTTTTGACTGCAGCACCTTCGTTTTTCGAAGCGGCAATGATTTCATCGGCAAGTTTCATGTGCATAGCCATACCTTTCTTGCTGCGAGCAGCTTCGATGATCCAGCGGATCGCCATAGTTGTGCGGCGGTCAGGACGAACTTCACGAGGCACCTGGTAGTTGGCGCCACCGATTCGGCGTGAGCGCACTTCCATAAGTGGACCGGCGTTTTTAATAGCTGTATCAAATACTTCAAGTGGATTTGGGTTGTCTGTCTTTTCTTTGATGACGTCGAGCGCACCATAGACGATTTTCCGAGCAGTTTCTTTTTTGCCGCTCCACATCACGGTATTGATAAACTTCTCAAGTTTCGTTGAGTTGTAGACCAAGTCCGGATTTACCATATTTCGATTTTTTACTTTTCTTCGCATGTTTAAATATTAGAAATTAGAAATTAGAAATTTTATTTTTTCTTGTCCCCACCTGCCTTTGGTCGCTTGTTACCGTAGAGTGAGCGGCCTTGGCGTCGAGCCTCCACACCAGTCGCATCGAGACGTCCGCGGACAATATGATATCGCACTCCGATCAAGTCTTTCACGCGACCGCCGCGGAGCATGACCACTGAGTGTTCTTGAAGATTGTGTCCCATACCTGGAATATATGCAGTCACTTCCATACCGTTGGTGAGACGTACACGGGCGATTTTTCGGAGCGCTGAGTTTGGCTTCTTTGGAGTCGTAGTTGAGACTTTAGTGCACACGCCGCGCTTAAATGGCGCAGGATAAAAGACTGGGCGATTTTTCAAAGCGTTGAAACCACGAGCAAGAGCCACCGCTTTTGACTTTTGGGTGACTTTTTTCCGGCGTTTCTTTATGAGTTGGTTGATGGTTGGCATTCCGCTTTTGGCTAAAATAAAATAGTCCCTAGGACTAGTAGGAGTACTCTACTATGACATATATAAAAAAGCAAGGGGGAAAAACTGTTCTTGGGTCAAGGGAGCAACCATGTAAAAAACTTATGGTATAGTACAAACAAAAGAAAATTCTGATATTCCTAACATAAAATACCAAAAACTGCCATGAAAAATATACTCTTCCTTTACATTGCACTGCTGTCAATCTTTGTATCAAACCTGTGCATCGCACAGAACGTACAAAACACAGACAAAAAAGTACAAACAAGGTATGATGCCACTGCGATTGTGCTCCAATGGTTGCCCGGTTTTCCTTCGATAACTAGAGCGACCGGAACTCAGTGGAATACATCAGATGTAATCATTGAGTATTTCAGAGGATCTAAAGGGAAACTGGAGATTCTTACGGAGACAGAAGTGAATATAAGAACTACTATTACCAACGGTATCATTGAAGTCAAAGTTATAGACAATACTACTCCAACAAAAGAAGTCTTGATTGGTATCACACCCAAATCAAGAAACCCTGGTATCTAATAATATTCAATTTAAAAAACAAAGAAAAATAACCTCCGCTTGCGACATGCAAGCGGTTTTTTATTGCGAAAATTCTTCCGCTCTCTGAGAATCATCTTTTTCTCTTCCTTTATCTTCACTATTTTTTATTCCAGGAATATTAAGTGCACTCTCATTGATGTCCTCCTTAATTATTTCCTCGCGTCCTCCATCGTCTTCCTCGCTATTGCCGCCGCCCCCAGAATTATTTTCAGTGTCATTATGTAAAAGATCAATCAACTGCGCCTCCGTTACACACGTATCCCCTATGCAGAGTTTATCGGTATGAACTTCGCCGACAAATATTTTCTTCAAGCCGTTGCCAACACCTTCAAGATATTTTTTTACGAGCGAACCGAGCGAACCGTCTTTTTTTTCGTCGAGTGAAGCAAGTGGCTCAACTTTTGCATCAAGCTCTTGGATAGCCTTTACCATGGGAGCGGCGAGACCTTGATAGTCAAGTTTAAAATAATGAGTGTTGTGATCTTGGCTTACTAAATTCGGAAATACATCTTTTACATCTTGAGCTATAAATCCAAATTGCTCCGCATCTGTTGCTCCATTGCCTTGCATCCATGTATTCCAATTAAACGATACCGGATCAAGCGCATTGATTGCAGAGAGACCATCTGTGGCAGACAGTGAACGGATCTCATCCTTGAGGCGCTCGTCAGATGCAGAGCAGCTCGTCGTAGATGAACCGTTACCGATAGTACAAGTAGTAACGCTGCCCGTAATCGTAGCATCCCCATTATTTGCAACATTAAATTTAGTGGCACCACCAAGCGCGACATCGAGCAGTCGTTTGGTACCACTCCCAGTTGCTGTTTCTGTCACATTAAGCAAGAGTCCTGTATACCCGGCCGTGCTTGATTGATTGACTGTTGGTGTAAGTGAAATTAAATTCTGTGTACCGCTTGTGGCCTTATTACTTGCAAGAAAAGTGCCTACAGTGCTTAAAGAATTAGGATTACTACTGGTAGTTGTTGGGTAGGCAATCTTGAAGACCAGATTACCTCCGACTCCCGTACCAGTACCCTTGCCGCCAGCAAAATTCAGATGAGTACCAGTATTATCAGTTCCATTTCCTCCGCTTGCATTCAAGGTAACATCGGAAAGTGAGGTGAGGTTTGAACGCGCTACTGACGCACCAAAATATACATCATTGATGAATTGCGTCGCATCTGAAGGCCGACCGAAGACAAGCTGGTTGCTGGTAGTTGTTTGTGCACCGTAGCCAATCGCAATTGAATTGGAATGAGCATACGATTCTGCCCCAAGCGAAACTGAGTTACTGAGGTCAGTAATACTACTGGCATTACCGGCATTACCTCCAAGCGCGACGTTATTACTCCCCGTGACATTCCCAGTGAGTGCATCAACGCCAATCGCAATATTATTTGATCCAGACGTAATTTGATACCCCGCATCAACACCAAGCCCAATATTTAAACTTCCAGAGTCTGTTGATTGACCGGCAAAATCTCCAATATAGGTATTCACCTCACCACTCGTCAGCGCAGCCCCAGCAGAGAGTCCCCAGGTAGTATTGAGCGTGACACCATTGGCCCCGAGAGAATATAGAGTACCGTTCCGCAAAATCGCGCCATCGTTGCGCAACGTCAATGACTTTGTTGCTGAACTATTTTCCATAGTAAATGCATTGGTTGCCGACGTAGCACCAATACCTTTTACGTGGAGAGTTGCGGTCGGACTTGCAATACCGAGTCCAAGTCTTGTAGTACTATTATCCCAAACAAAAACAGAATTTTCTTGCAACACATTGCCAGCACCTTCAAAAAGAACGCTATTGGCGGTGCCTGATGTTATGGCCGTTGTACCCACCGTAAGACCAGCAGAGATGGCAGCCCAGCTTACAACCGTGCCGTTCGTGCTTAAAAATTCTCCTGCATTACCAGTCTGGTCAGGGAAAGGAGATGCAAAACAATAGGTATCTGTAGGCACACAGGTGGGATCGTTAGTTTCTCCTGGAATATACGGGGAAGCAGGCGGTGTCGCAAAAACTTGGATAGTAATGGAGAAAACAAATAGGAAGAGGAAGAAAAGAGCGAGCAGAAAATTGTCGCGGGAAAAGAAATGAGCGAGCTTTCGGGCTACTGACATATAGATATTATACTTCAAATACGAGCAAAGTGTTTGTGGAGGAAAATTACTTTTGGTTTAGTGACGCCCCACAATTTCTTCTTCTGATACTTCACGAGGAATATCAGGCAAGCCATCTGTTTCAAAGTTATCTGACCCAATATCAATATTCCCATCCTCACTCTCTTCGTCGTTTTCGGCGGTTCCATCGGAGTCAGTATCATCTTCACTGCCAGTATCCTCGCTCGGAGTATTGTCATTCCCACCCTCACCACCAGTATTGGTTCCTCCACTGATATTCTGACGCTTCAAGAGTTTGTCGAGTTCAGTTTTTGAAATACACGTCTCATCACCAGGATCACCAATACATAATGTTTTTGTGTGGACACGATCAGCAAACAGATCACTAATGCTATTCCCGACGTTAGCAAGAAATTGCTTGATAAGATTTGCAAGCGAATTTTCAATTTGAAGATCCAGTGACAGAAGTGGTTCAATCTTTATATCAAGTTCTTGAAGGCCCTTGGTGAGTACCGGCACCATATCTTCATAGCGGACTCCTCTCGGTGTCACGCCATCAGCTTCGTAAAACATCAATCGTGTATCGACTTGTTCCACCTCTTCGGCAATAAATCCGATGCGAAGTGCATCGGTGCCATTGTACGCATATGTCACCGGGCGAAGTGCGTTTACAATATCGAGACCATTTTCAGTATACGTATTGATATCGTGTTTAAACCGCAACGAAGAAACCGTACATGTTGCAGTTCCTGTGTTGTGCGTGATCTCAAACGTGGATGTATTCATACACAGCGCGTCAGGCGTGCCAGATGAAGCAGCGAGACCTGAGGTCGCAAAAAGTTTTCCTGCTGTATCGATTCGAAAACGTTCCGCAATACCAGCGCCTGAAGCTTTGGTATAAAAAGAGAGATCACCTGTTTCACTTCCAGCGGTATTCACCGCATTTGTAATCTTTAATGCCCCCCGGGCAATACGACGCGCACCGTTTGATACGGTAAACACAAATCCATTGGCCGTTTCAAAAGCAAATCCTTGAGCTCCTGTCGTTGCTGTAGCACTGTCGACGTCAAACATGGTCTGAGAGGTAACGTTTGATCCACCATTTGTCGTTCTAAAAGTGAAATTTGTTGTTCCAACGGATAACACCGAAGCGCCATTTCGATTCATAACAATAGTATTATTAAATGTTTTATCGCCAAGAAATGTTTGCGTACCTGTCGTAACCAGCCCACGATTAGTCGTAGACGCGTCGGGAATATTAAGCGTACCTGTCGCAGACCAGTTCACATCTGTACCTGACGTACCAGGTGTTGTTGTAAGTGGAAACATGCCACTGGCATCAGGCAAGATATACGAACGATCAGCAGTATTGGAGGTACCATCAAATGTTCGGACAAATCCGTTGCTCCCTTTCCAAGAAAAAGCATTGGATGAATCAGCATAGAGCCTGAAACCTGAAGCTGGTGTTGATGGAGCGCTGGATTGAAGTGGAAAACCGATAAATCCAGACCCTCCCGTACCAGTCAGTGTGCCGCCCGCTATAGGCAAATAACTTGAAAGATCAGAGGTCAACACCAAAGTACCACTCGCATTCGGCACGGTGAGTGTACGCGTCGTGCTTGTAGAAATACCCGAGGCTTCAAAGGCAATTTTTTTAGTAGAATCTCCATCATCCAAAATCCGAAAAACATCATCATCAAATTCGGGACCTCCACCACCACCTCCGCCCGTCGCATCTATCGTAATAGTGCCAGCGCCGTTGGTAATGTTGATATTGGAACCAGCTGAAAGCGTCGCAAGAGTAAATCCGGATCCATTGCCAATTAATAATTGGCCGTTTGTTGGCGTACTCGTAAGACCAGTCCCCCCTTGATCAAGAGGCACTGCCCCTGAAGATGTTAAATTTTTTGATGCATCAGTAAATACCAGCTTTGATGCAGTCAGTCCGGAAAAATTAATAGTTCCAGATGAAGTAATACCCGCTGCTGAAGTAATAGCACCAGAAGTATTAATTTGGAATAAATCTCCAGAACCAACAGTAAAAAGTGAGAGGGGTGATGTATCACCGACACCGACATTACCCGTCGAAGTGATACGCAAACGTTCGGTTGTTCCTCCAGTAGTAAACCCAATACTGCCGGCGGCTGGTAGAAACATACCAGTGGTCAGATCTCCTGCAAATGTATATGTCGGTACAGAAGCTGAGCCAGCAGCTTTACGTAATGCAAACCCTCCACTCGTACCCGATTGGTAATAGGTGTTTCCAAATCGATATGCCTCAGCGCCATTAATCGTGACATTGATCTGACCAGCTCCCGCACTATAGAGTCCCGTATCAGCATCACCGACGAAACCATACGAAGGTGCGGTTGCACTTCCTAAACCGAGAAGGAGTTGATTGTTGGTGTTATCCCAGAAAAAATTAGTATTATCTTGCTGAAGAACCCCCGCAGCACCTACGAACAACACGGATCCAGTGGTTCCTGAGCCAATCGTTGTAGTATCGATCGAGAATGATTCAGAGACAATACAAGTACCGTCATCGGGACCGCAATCTGGTTGAAGGGTTTCTCCTGGTGCAAATGGGCCTGCTGCAAATACTGTAAAGGCAAGAGAAAAAACAAACGCAAAGAGCAGCGAAATAACCAGGAGACGATTTTTTTCAAAAATCCATTCCCTCATCACTCTATTATACCTAAAAAAATCAAATTACGTATTATAAATTGATATGTAAGGTTTAAAATAGAGATTATTGAAGAAATAAAGAGCTCTCCCCTACGTTATACTTCAAAGGATCCGTTGATTACTCCTTTTTTAACCGCAATCGGTGGTGAAGAATAGACCGTGCGGTAACCACCTCCTTCATTTTTCTGATCTATCTTTACATAGTAGGTGCCGTTTGCTACCAAACAGAGATACCGTCCTTGCACATCAGCGACACAGTTTTTGATCTGAGTATTCGTTGCTTGAGAGAATACGCGCACCACAGCAAATGGTATACCGTAGCCGGTATCTTTTTCAAAAATAACACCTTTCACCTTTTCCTTGATTCCGATCCGGCGCATGATAAACATTAGCGCGTAGAGTCCGAGAATGGCAAATGTATACGGTTTTGTTATCACGAAAGCCGCAAACACTGAAAGCAGAAAACCTGCATAGAAAAATACTTTTGAAACTTGGTGCGCGGCAACATGCCATTTGGAATAAAATCGCATAATCTTGCGATCACGTTTCGCGACTTCGTTCCAGTCAACTCCAATCGCATCCATTGGAATATTTTTATTAATAATATCACCATCATTTTCTATTACGATTTCCTCGCCAAAATAAAGTTCTTTGTAAAATTCATCCGCGCCCACACCTGAGAGACGAAGAGATGGAAAACGGTAGTTGGTTTTATTTACCAAAATTTTATAGGTGCCTTTTTTGACAATAAATCCATAGCGACCATCGAGGTCGGTAATTGCGCTAGAAATTTCCTTACCATTTACATCTTGAAGAGAGACATAGACTGGATCAAGCGGTTGTTTGGTCACTGAGTCATAGACAATACCCCATGATTTTCGTCTGACACCGAGCGCTGAGAGAATCAGTGAGCCAATACGAAACGGAATAAGTGCGATCTCGGAAATATTGAGGACGGTGATAAGCGTCGGTACTGCAGTCGCAACACCAATCGCCACGCCGGCACCTGTCACAATATTGGAAAAGTTTCGTCCGATGTCTGTTGAGAGTGTATTACTTACTGTATTGATAATTTGATTAGTAGTATTTTGTATTGCTTGACCCACACTCGTTGTTTCTTCAACAGTGGGAGTCTCTTCGTTTAAATAAAATCCATCCCCTGATATATCAACGCTGCTTAGGTCATCATCATTTTTTTTACCTCCTCCGCCACCTCCGCCATTATTTGTTCCTTGGTCACTTGGAGTAGGATCTTCCGATCCTCCATCCTCAACAGGAGGATCTTCCCCTGGATCTATTGGATCTTCTTCAGGGTCTTCTTCACTTCCACCACCACCGCCACCGCCTGAAAAAGTCCTTCCACCTTCATTGTTATCAAGCGAACCAGTACATCCTGTATCTGCAGGATAATCGATAAGTCCATCATTATCATTATCGTCACCATCATCACAGGCAGGGCCTTCGTTGATACTTTCTGCCGAAGCGCATCCAGCGTCAGCTGGATAGTCAGTTTCTCCATCGTTGTCGTTATCAAGACCATCACTACACTGAGCAGCTGCCTCCGCATTTCCGCTTGTAGAACTACAGCTCGTATCTTCAGGGTAGTCAGTATCCCCGTCGCTGTCGTTATCAAAACCGTCATTGCATTGGGTCCCCCAATCGGTTTTAACACACGTACCAGCATCTTCGCAGTCAAATTTGATCCACCCAACATTTTGTCCCCAGGCATAGCCAAGAAACTCACCGTCCGTAATTAAAACTCGTGCAAAATCAGCATCTTCATTGTCAAATGGTCCAAAATTGATCCAACCAACATTTTGACCCCAGGCATAGCCGGAGAGCTGAGAAAGCATATCTGTCCCAATTGCCGGAGTATCAATGATATTATTCTCTACCTTAAAATCACTATCGGCGCAGGAGTTACTGCCATTGGCACAATTGAGGCTAATCCACCCGTATTTTTCTCCCCACGCATAGCCGGAGAGTTCGGTGTCTGTGATTACAACATTATTAACTGAAATGCCTGGCTCGGTAAAGTAGCCGAAGTTAATGAGACTACTATCACGCATGACCTCTGCGGTATATGATCCATCATTGTCAGGATTAATACTTCCTGTTACTGCATGGCTGATAGCAGGTAACGACAAAAAAAAGAGGAGTGCTACAAAAAACATTCTGCTTTTCGCATATGAAAAATTTCTGCCAAACACGATCATAGATATGATTATATATTAAATTTCAAATGCACGGTTGATACAACCACGACGGACCATGAAAGGTGCTGATGTAAACGTACGCATCACAGCATCCGACTGATCAAGTTCGCTGATTTCTACATAGTAGCGACCCTTCGGTACTAATGCATAGTACACTCCTTCGGTATCGGTTTTTTTATGTCCGATTTCAGTATGGAGTTCCGCCTTAAATATTTTTATAAGTGCCCGCGAAATTGGAGCTTTAGTATTTTTATCAATAACGATTCCGTACGGACTCATAATACTGCCCGCGCGGAGAGAAATAAGATATATGAGTATGTAAAGTGCAAAGAGTGCCAGGTTAAGAAACGTTGGGTATGCAAATGCAGTAATGGTCGATAGTCCAAAGCCTATCCAAAACAAGATATGCAGTATTAGAGCGAGAGAGCGCTTAATACGCGAGACACGAAATACCACAAGGCGTTGATTTATTTTTTCGGTTACATTGAAATCGGGTCGGGTACGGGTCGGATCCATGGGAATATTTTTAATAATAACTTTTACATTATCAGACACGGTCATATCAGCTCCAAAATAAAGGTCGTCATAATATCCATCATTTTTTTTACCAGCCAACAAGCTTGATGGAAATCGATAATTACTATGTGTTGCAGTGAGTCGATAGAGCCCACGCTTGACCAAAAATCCATACCGACCAGAAAGATCGGTGATTGCCGTGTTAACTTCTTCGCCATGCGCTCCAAATAATGTGACATATACGGGGTCAAGTGGTTCTTTGAGTTCACTATCATACACAACTCCCCACAGGCGGATACGGACTCCTATCAAAAAAAGAGCGAGCGAGCCAATTTGTGATGGCACAAAGAAACTCGCCAAACTACTGGCAAATATTCCACCAGCAAGTGCCGTGACGAGGGCAAGTGCGCCGATCAACCCCGGAGGAACATCACTTAGGAACACGTCCGACAAAAATGAAGCAACAATATCGCTTGCGGAAGTGACTACCTCTACTACTGTATTGAAAAATTCTGTTATTGATGGGGTCGGATCATCTCCCGTAGCGTCAGGATCAGTGTTGCCGGGAATGGTAGGGTCACTCTCATCTCCATCATCGATTGATGAAGGACAATCAACGGTACTTGTTTGCACACCAGAAACTTCTGGACACACGTCAGATGAATCACCGCTATCGTCCGGTGTAACAGGACAACTTGCTGCACTTGTTTGGATGCCAGAAATATTTGGACATTTATCTATGCCTTTATCAATCGGAAGAGGGCAAAAACTTGGACTGGTTTGAATACCCACCAGATTTGGACAATGGTCAATTGGCGGTGCGCATAAGGTATTGGTGATTTGGAAACCAGATACACCTGGGCATTGATCGTAAATCGGGGTTGACGGCTTTGAACCCCCACCACCGGTGCCGCCATCGTCGCCGCAATCCGCATCTGGCCGCCAGTCAGTACTCACACAGGCACCAACGACCCCACAATCAAATTGTATCCACCCAAATGTAGCGCTCCAGGCAAAACCACTCCAATCCCCAGTCGAAGTACTAATCACTACTTCTGGCGTGGCTGAATTTTCAAAAGGACCAAAATTTACCCAACCAGCCGTAGAACCATATGCATAGCCCGAGAGTGCACCACCACAACTATTGACGACACTCTCGCCATTCGGGCTAAAATTGATCCAGCCAATATTCTCTCCCCACGCATAGCCAGTAACTTCTTCGTCGGTAATCATAATCGGCGCGGCTCCGCCAGTTGGAAGGAAATTGACCGAGGAACCGTCCGAATACACCTTAGCAGTATTATTAGTGGCATCAATCGTACCGGTTTCGGCGTGAGCAAACGGTACGAGGCCCAATAATAAAAATTGAGTGAAGATGAAAAATAATATTTTCTGATGAAACATACAACTACACCGGAAGCGCAAAGCCGGTCAAAAGTGCATAGGTTTTAAATATTATTGGGGATACAAACTGCCAACCAAAAAGCACGAAGAAAAGAAGGAGGAACATGCCGTATTTTTCATATGAACGGACTTGCATTTCTATGCGTGCAGGCAATAGTGCGGTCAAAATCCGTGAACCATCCAGCGGTGGGATCGGTATCAGGTTGAAAACCGCAAGAAGTAAATTGACGAGCACAATAATGCTTGCAATGACGAGAAGCGGACTCGCTCCATAGCCGAAATACACACAAGCGCGAATAACTAAACCAAAAAAAATAGCGATGGCGAGGTTGGCAGCGATACCTGCCACAGCAACAGCAATCGTACCTCGTTTTTTGTCTCTAAAATTATTTTCATTAAATGGTACCGGTTTTGCCCATCCGATCAAAAACCCAGCATGTGTGATCAAGAGCAAAACAGGTAGAATCACTGATCCAAATGGGTCGAGGTGCTTGAGAGGATTCAATGTCAAACGGCCCGCATAACGAGCTGTTTCATCGCCATAGGAAAGTGCCGCATATCCATGGGATACTTCATGGACAACAATAGAGAAAATAAGGATAACAATATAGAAAATAGTGTTGATTTGGTCCATAGTGCTTGGGATTGCCTTCTTATAGAGAGTATGATACCATGAGCCACACGTAAGTTAAAAATTATTTCTTATCTACTTACTAACCCCTAACAACTATTTTTATGGCAAAAGTCTGCGCAATAACTAAACAAGGTTCAATGATTGGTGGTGGCTATTCCAACCGCACTCGTGCCACCAAATTCAACCCGACCGGCAAAGTCCGCAAGTATTCAAATCTTCAAAAAAAGAAGGTTTACATTCCTGAACTCAAAAAAACTATGACTCTGACTATCTCCACTCGTGCGCTCCGCACCATCAACAAACGCGGCGCGTTTGTGACTCTCAAGAAAGCAGGAGTAATCTAGACAGTAAGTAGTTAGTAGTAAATAGAAAATCCCAATCAAAAATCCGCCTCTTGGCGGATTTTTGATTTACTGAAAAAATTTTATTAGTGAATTTCTTCAATATAGACAGGAATTGTTTGACTAGAATCCTTTGGCTTTACTTCTACTTCAAGCATAGCGGGATATTTTGAAACTACTGTCCCATATTCAAGGTTACTTCTTTCTCCAGTAACTGGGTCAACAATATTATACGCAATTTCATCGTCCTTATTGATTTTAGCGAACGCCTCAATCACAAATGGTTCAAGATCTCGTCCTCGTTTATCTTTTCGTCTATTGATCCCAAGAAAAGGGTCTGGTGGCATTTCATGACTCATATCTTATAATATACAGTAAACTTAAATTTTGTCGAGCTTGCGGTATCAGATTTAGTTAATTTTCTGAAATTTTGTTACAAGACTCTTTCCATCCGACTTCATTTCTATCGTTCCGTATTCACAAGTCCCGTAGGGCGTAATTCCATGCGCATCAATTCGTGCCATCACTTCTGGATGCGGATGACCGTAGCGATTATCGCACCCTGCGGAAATGATTGCGTAATCAGGAGTCGTGGCCATAAGCCACGACTCAGTTGAAGATGTCTTGGACCCATGGTGGCCGAGCTTGATTACGTCAACATCGAGAATGGACGGATTAGAATTTACCCGCACGATACCTTCGGTCCGCGCCGTGGCATCCCCCATCAACATAAAAGATGTTTCGCCATACACAAGCCGCCCGACGATCGATCCATCATTTGAATTCCAGCGTGACACGTCACGATCTGGGAAAAGAACTTCGTAATAAATATTATGCTCGGTATCAAGTATGATTTTCATACCCTGAGCCGCGCCAATATGGGGCACATCTTCGGCAGCGACCGCATCATCATAGGTTTTTCGTAAAGCGGTATCGTTCGTCGTCACCGGATCAACGATTGCTCCGATATCATATCGCCCCAGGAGCGGTATAAATCCACTATAATGGTCAGCATCGGGATTGGTGTTGAGGATCACGTCGATACTGCGATCTCCCGCCGGTAAATACCCAGGAAGTTCGCCGAGAAGTGCCGTGCCAGGACCACCATCAATAATCATTTGTTTGCCATTTGGCGCTTCGATATAGATTGCATCTCCTTGGCCGACATCGAGAAAATAGACTGACAAGAGATTACTTGTTTCCACTGATTGTAAGGCGATATAAAGCGTAACGATTGTCGCCGCAAACGCTAAGAGAAAAAGGGTTATCAGCAATTTTGTCCGTTTGCCACCCGCCATGTATACAGTATACTAAAACCATAGAGGCTTCGTCATTCTCTTCTTATTCATACGTAATACTATTATATGGAATATTTCACTGCAAAAACTTTCAAAATCCCTGAGCTTAAGGGAATTTCCGGAAAAAATATTGAGGAACATTTGAAGCTTTATGCTGGCTATGTAAAATTTTCAAATTATATTTTAAATCAGATTGGTGAGCTCGCAAAAGATACCGAGAAAAACTCGTATGAGTTAGGCGAACTCCAGCGTCGCTTCTCATTTGAATGGGGTGGTATGCGAAACCATGAAATTTATTTTGCTCAGTTTGAAGGCGGGCCGAATGCACTTGCTGAAAATTCAAATCTCCGCGCAATGATTGAAAAACAATGGGGCTCTTTTGATGCATTTCTCGCCCGTTTCAAAGCCGTGGCTATGACTCGCGGCGTCGGCTGGGCGATGCTCTACTACGATAAAGAAAGTGGCCATCTTCTTACACAATGGGTCGAGGAGCAACATATCGGACACCTCGCTGGTCTCTCCCCGATCCTCGCACTCGACATGTGGGAACATGCCTATGTCTACGATTATCTCACCAGCGAAAAGAAAAAATACGTCGAAGCCTTTTTCGAGAATTTAAATTGGACAATTATCGAAGAGAATTTCAATGGAATTAAATAACTAACTTGCAAAAAAAATCACCCTTCAAAAGGGTGATTTTTCATAAATATAAGTTAGAGAACTTTACCAGTTGAATATAACTCCGCCATCTTGGCCTTTCGCTCCTGGGGATCCATCGGTTTCGTGACCACCATGGCCACCAGCGCCTCCTTTTCCTGCAATATCAGAAGCACCAGGGATACCGCCCGTACCAGTTCCAGTTCCACCCTCTTTACCATCTCCACCTTCGCCCCCCGGGTAAGAACTATCTCCTCCTGATCCCCCATTTTCTCCTCCACAAGAATCACCACTCGTATGCCCACCACTACCTTCGTGGCCATTCGTCAGAACAGCTGCACCACCAGTTGTGGCGGTAATAATTCCATCTTTCAAAAGATCATAGGGAATGTTTGGATTCGCAATTATATCAACACTTGATAATGCACCGCTTTTACCTGAGAATCCATCTTTACCTGAAGACAATAAATTTCCTTTCTCCCCACCAGCTCCACCAGCTCCACCCATGGCGACACGTAATTTATTTACATCACTCGGAACAACAGCACTACAGAGTTCAGGGAACTTCGTTGCATCACACATGATAGTCACATTACCTGAGCCGCCAGCACCACCGCCCGAACCAGAACATGCAGATGCATTCCCTGCTGATCCGCCACCACCGCCGCCACCACCGCCACTCGTAATTTTCTTAATGCTCTTGAAGGCTTCTACCAACTTCGGTGTACGAAAATAATAATCACCGGCAACAGTAAACGTTTTTGTTCCTGTTGCTTGCAAATAACTGTCGTCTTCATAAATCATAAACCATGTATCACTTTGATCAGTTGCAGCATCTACCCACGTAATATCGAAGTCGCCAGGATCTTGACCATTTATTACTTTAACTGCGTTACGAACTGTTGCTGAGACTTTGTAGAAGCCCCCAAAGCCTCCGAGTTGCGTAAGTGCAAAGCTCTGTGAGCCATCATCAGTGGTAGAACCAGCAAACGATGGTTGAATTGGAGTACCCTCCTTGTACGCCCAGAGACGACTTGAATCACTCACAAGTTTAACGGTAACATTCGGAGCACCATCAGTTGTAGGGACATTGCAGGTAGCCCATGTGACAGAGAGATTGTTAGTGATTTTTTGATCAATAGCGGTATTAGGAGCAGTCACCTTAATATGTGGTACTCCATCAGCACAAAGTTCGGTAAATGAAGGGTCAAGAGCAATTACTCCACCACCACTTTGACCTTTGATGGGTGGCAGGACTTTACCAGTTTGTTCTCCGACACCACGATCAGAGAGATTGTTTACAATAAAATATCCAGCACCAGCGATGATCACGATCAAGAGGATGATTCGGATCGAACTATATTCAGGATTGTTAAAAAAATTCATGCAAAAAATTGGCGAGCAGTTTTTGGCTCGCTACTAAAGTTTATTAATAGAATCTACGCCTTGACCAAGGTATAGATGCGTAGGCATACGATAAGTATATATTTTTACTAAAGTTGAGGAAAGCATTGGTGGGGATAACTTATTTTTCCTCATATTTCAGCCTCTCTATCTTTGGGGCAGATTTTCGCAGTGTATACACCCACCAAAGCAAAAGCCCATAGAGGACGATTGGGATAATGAACGGAATATGAGAAAAGGTAATCGCCGCAAATGGAAGCGTAGCGCCCATATGTACAACTGCTACGATGTATGAAAGAAGAGTACCAGCTATAAAAGTTACCGGAATTGCCAACACAACTGAGAGTGCAGCCAGTGGCAAGATAAGCATGCCCAAAAACATCGTAAGTGGAATAATCGGCAAGACAAGGAGATTAACCGGGAGCGAAATGATTGAGAAAATCCCCATTTTATAAAGAATAAACGGCAAAACAGCGATTTGTGCGGCCAATGTCGCAGCAGCAAGATCACGGAATGTTTTGGAGCGTATCCACCAAAGTTTAGCTTCAAAATATGGAGCAATATAAATAAGTCCAAGTGTTGCCAAGACAGAAAGCTGAAACGAAACGTCGAAGATCAGTATTTTTGGACTGAGAAGCACCATAAGAAATACGGCGGCTATAAGTGCCCGTTCAATTTTAAAATCCCGGCCACTTGCTCGTGCGATCAAGACGAGAATTGCCATAATCCCCGCCCGCACTGCGGTCGCTTGCGCGCCCGTCATGAGTACAAAAAGAATAATGGTCGCAATACCAAGCCAGGTCGCAAGCATGGTGGCAAAAAATACATGGGCGGCTTTCATAATACCTTCTGCCACAATGGTGACATTGTAGCCTGAGAGTGCCACAATATGGATCGTCCCGGTACGCACCAGATCGCTTCGTATTTCTGGTGAAAGTGATTGCTTTGCCCCAAGAAGTAGTCCGGCCATCAAAGTACTTTTGGGCTCAGGTAATGTAACTTGAAATATATCAACAAGCGATCGTTTAAAAGCAAAAAGGTGCGCTTTCAAAAAATTACCATGGCCAGAGGAGACAACAGAAACAGTCGCAAACGGCATCAAGAAATAAATATCATCTTTGGAAAGGTAAGAAGTATAATCAAACTCGCTTCCAGTATCAGTAATGAAATTTTCAGGTTCAGTAATTTTTCCTGTGATCTCGATGGTGTCGCCGTAATGAAATTCTGGATAGCGAGCAGTCGTAACAAGAATGTAAGTGTTCTTATCTTCAATGCTCACTGTTAGTTTTTGACTATTGGCTCTCATGTCCGGCTCATCAACAACAATCCCCGAGAGTACCGTGGATTCGCCTACTGTTTCAAGAAGTGACTGGTCGGGAAAAGTATCGACCGAAGCAAAGCGCGCAATCCCACACGAAAAAGATGCGAGTGCTATTGGAATCAAGAGGAAAGCACTCTTTTTAGAATGAATTGCAAAAAGCAACAAAGCACCAGCTGCACCACCAAGGAAAATGAGAACAAAAAAAATTGATACGGGGAGAAATGATCGGATCGCAATTCCAAACAAAAATGAGAAGAGGATAGTGAGTAGTAGTTTGTCTCGTACAACGTACCGAGTCATAGTGTTTCAAATAGTATTTTTAATCCCGCTCCATGAGGTTATGATCTCCATTTCATCTTCCTTGGAAATAGATTTTTTGTACTTCGCATGTGATTTGCCTCTGACCCGAGCTTCGCATTCTTTCCAGGTTTTATGAATCTCAATAAGAGTACCGACTTGACTGATATACGAGTATGCGGGAGTTTTATTTCTGGTTTTTTTCTCGCGCCCGGTCCCCGTCTCATCAAAAAGTGTCCCTCCGATAAGTTTTTCGTATGAAGGCTGGGGCCCTATAAAAAGCAGTGCGGGCGCGCCACTTGCAAATGAGGTCGCAATCTCATCGGCACGTTCATTGCCACGAAGCCCCGTATGGCCCTCTACTTTCAACCAAGATATTTCACGTTTCCGTTTTTCCCGAAATGTAACCGCCAAAAGTTCTCTCCAGATATCTTGATTAAGAACATCTTCTCCTGTCTTTGTCTTCCATCCATTTTTCTCCCAGGCGTAGACCCAGGACTCAACACCAGAAATGAGATAGGCAGAGTCGGTATATACAGCAATATCCCCTTCGATTTTACGATCGATGATGTACTCGAGCGCCTTACGTGCTGCAGTAAGCTCCATGCGATTATTTGTTGTTTCCGGTTCAGCACCTCCGAGTTCTGTTACCTTACCTGTGCTTGTAACAATAAGCGTTCCCCAACCCCCAGGGCCTGGATTGCCGCGCGACGCCCCGTCGGTAAAAACAATAGTTTTCATACTACGATTGTATCAAAATACCTGAGTATCTACACCTAGCCAAGCTTGCAGCCTTGTCACAAAAGGGTAGGTGGCACGTCTTTGGTAGTGTATGAGGGTTTGAATGCTCTCTACATATTATTAAGATAATCATTCAATTAACTAACAGATATATGAAGAATATTAAAAAAATCGCTGGAATCGGATTGGCTGTAGCAATGCTCTTTGGAGGCTCTCTTTCGGCTTTTGCACAATCATCACTTACACCAACTACTGCATCAGCAGCTCGGGAAATGCGAGATCGTGCGGACGGTGTCCGTGGCAATCTTGAGGAAGTTCTTGCTCGTGTTACAAGCATTATGAACCGTCTTGAAGATATCAACCAAAGACTCGTCAGCGCTAACATGGACAATGCAAAAGTACAAGCTACTCTTGTAGAAGTACGTGCAAAGTATAACGATGCAGTTGTAAAAGTTGGAGCATTTAAAACAGCGCTTGCCGCTTTTGAAGCTGGTTCATCTACAACAGATCTTAAAGCCAAAGCTCTTGAAGCAAAAAATGCTCTTCGCGCATTTGTGGAAGCTATGAAAACTCTCCATGAACACATGCAATCAGCATATGATGCAAATCAGACTGGCCGCCCAACACCAACGCAAGTAACGCCAGTAAGTGGCACACCCGTAAGTAATGCCATCCCAACAAACGTTAACAGCGCTCTTGGTAACTAAAACTAAATAAAGTCACCCTAAAAACACCGCCTTTAAAGGCGGTGTTTTTCTTTTCGTAAATAAAAAAGATACAACCCTAAAACACATCTACCAGTCGCAAGCGAAGCTCGCCGCGACCCCGAAATCGAGAATAATCAAACGTTCCCAAAAAAGAAATAGGCTCACCCTCCACCAGCTCTTTTTTATATGAAGCTGGCGTTGAAAAAAAGGAAATTGCTTTTATCGAACCGGCTTGATCAGCAAGTATAAGCTCAAGATGGTTTTTTTCTTTTCCAAACGTGCGAACGTTTTTAAGCAGGACCTGCTCAAAAAGAAAGAGGGGTTTTTGATTACCGAGCCCAAAGGGCGAGAGTTTTTGAAGCAGTGTGTGATTTTCTATTGTTACATCGCTAAGCGACAAGGTAGCATCATGTGGGGCGAGAGAAATCTCGCTTTTTGTTTTTTTGATTTTAGAGAATGCATCAACGAGAGTATCTTCAAGAAAATGTACCGAATCCGTTGTAAGCGAAAAGCCTCCAGCAAGTTCATGCCCTCCAAAATCAATAAACGTATTCTCGGCACTGGTCATGAGCTCAACAACATTGACCGATCCATCAGAACGGCACGATCCTTTAATACGCCCCGCTTTCGAAGCCTGATCTGGAGAAGTGCTTCCATCATCTCCACCCCAGACGAACGCTGGACGACTATAGGTATCAGTAATCTTGCCTGCCACGAGCCCAAGCACCCCTGCCCGCCAGGCTGGATTGCCAATCACTATCACTTCGCGAAGCTCACGCTTTTTCAAATGGGCATGAACATCACGCATAATAGTCGCCACCAAACTTTTTCGGTCATCGTTGATATCTGATAAATGCTGGGCCAAGGAAATCGCTTCAGCTATATCAGTTGTAGCCAATAGCTCATACGCGCGGCGTGGTGAACCCATTCGACTGGCAGCATTGATGCGCGGCGTGATCATAAACGACACATCATCCTCCGAAAGATAGGTTTGGTTGATCGCAAGCTTTGAAAGAAGCTCGCGAAGTCCCGGTCGGGGAGATTTCCGAAGTACCATCATACCAAAGTAGGCAAGCACTCTGTTTTCTCCCAAAAGCGGCACCATATCAGAGAGTGTGGCGAGTCCTGCCATATCAAGAAGCCACTTCTCCCAGCCCTTTTTTACATTCCAATATTCACCATACTTCTCTACCAACGCAACCACGACTTTCCAAGCCACGGCTGCACCGCAGAGCATTTTTTCAGGATATTCACAATCAACTTGCTTTGGATTGATGATCGCATAGGCGCGCGGAAGATCGCTGTGAGGCAGATGGTGGTCCGTAATGATCACGTCAACTCCCGCCGTTTGCGCTTCTGCCACTTCTAAAACTGCGGTAATACCAAGGTCGACGGTAATAATAAGCTTCACTCCATCAGCAATAAATTGCTTCACCGCATCCATATGAAGTCCGTAGCCTTCGTCCGCTCTGTCAGGAATATAGACATCAAAATTGCTATAACCGATTTTTTTAAAGAAATCGGAAAAAATCACCGCGCCCGGTATACCGTCGCAGTCATAGTCGGCATACACAACGATTTTTTCTTTTGCTTCGGTCGCCTCAAATATTCGTACGCAAGCCCGCTCCATATCTTTCAAAAGAAATGGATTGTGAAGTCCGCCTTCGTATGAGGGATTGAGAAATTGCTTCCGTTGTGTTTCGTCTAAAATACCTCGCTTGCGTAGGAGCATATCGAGAAGTTCTGTGTTTGGCATAACAGAGGAGATTGTACCATATCATAAAAACAGAATTTTACTCCCTATTCGATCAGAAAATATTAGAGTGAAGTCGTGCCGTCAAAATGCTCTCCTTCGTCAGCTTCTGCATCAGCCTTCGTGGCATGGACTGTGCCATCTTTATGATTTGGCGGAGCATAGAGCGTGTAGAGCTTGAGACGCTCTGTAGCTGAAGTATTGATGATATTGTGCATCGTGCCGGCAGGTATAATGATTGCAAAGCCGTCTTCAATATATGTCTCATTACCATCGAGGATTGCCATACCGCTTCCCGCTTCAAGACGAATGAATTGATCAAGCTGATGTACTTCCATGCCAATTTCTTCCCCGGGCAATAGACTCATCGCAACGAGTTGGCAGTGCTCCGCCGTATAGATAACTTCACGAAAGTTCTCATTTTCAACCGTTACTTTTTCAATATTGTTGATGAAGCCTTTCATCTGTATTCTATTTAGATCGTAGTCTCGTGAGACTGCGTATGTGTAACTTCAGGTTTTGGAATAACAAAAATACAAACAATGTAAGTAATTATCCCCGGAACCAACCCAGTAACAAAAGAAATAAAAAGGCAGATAACACGTACCAAAACCGGATCAACAGCGAAATATTCCCCGAGGCCACCACAAATCCCTGCAAAAATTTTATTAGAGTTGCTTCGATAAAGTCGTTTCATATATTTTCTTTTAATGAGAGCTAGTAATCGAGCGTTGTGCCGTCAGGCAAGATCACCGTGCCAGTGTCACAGCCTTGGAGACGATTGAGATATGAGAGCGTTGTGCGGCCGACATAACCAGTACCTTCAGTCAGCCCCCATGGATCAAGCATCACCTGATGGAATTTCTCTTGGAATGCTACGAGGCCGTAGTAGAGTGGGAGATCAAAGAGGTTAGAAAGAGTACCAATTGAGAAGCCAAGATTTTGAAGAACCAGTTTGATCTTAAGAACTTCACTTTCATTATTATGAAGGGTCAGAGAATGTTGGTTGACGAATGCCGGACACGTAGCGGTGCCACCGCAGTTAATACTTGAAATCGTATTTGATGTTGTTGGACCAACGTATCCAGTTGGCTGAGAGAGCCCCCAGACGGTCAGAATCGAACTCGCATATCTCAACTGAAATCGATTGACTGCCTCGACATCTGCAAGTTTATATATTCCATCTTCAATCAATGCTTCATCTTGCGTTTTATTTAAGAACTGCTGCAATTTTTTCACATCAGACGCATTATTGGCTTTACCGTATTCGATATAACTTGATAAGTACGGTGCACATACAGTAACAGGGACGCTTGGAGCACTCGGAGAGCTGTCTCCCCCTCCAGAAGGAGCTGATGGAGCACTCGTATCATCCACGACTACATCTGGACTCGTAGTATCGTCAGGAGTAGTAGTATCATCTGGGACGCTAGAACTATTATTGTTTGACCCACTATCGACTTCTTCATCCTCATCGACAACAGTAACTTCTCGACTAACCGATGCGCTACTTCCATCGCTATCTTCAACACTATAGGTAAGTATATATACATCGGGTTCAGAAATATTTACATTACCCGAGAGGAGTATTTCGTCTGATAAATCCCCGTCTTCGGGGTCCGTAGCAGTAGCACCAGGATCCACATACGCCGTATCTACTGTTACAGAAACTTCATCTGCCCCAACAAGGTCGATGGTAGGCGGAAGATTGTTGGATTGTTCGGCCAATGTTGAAAATGTTCGATCATTTGACACCCCCTCATTGCCAGCAGCATCTTTTGATGCCATCTGGAAGTGATACACCGTATTTTGCGTAAGCCCAGAGAGTGTTACCGTGTGGGTCGTCACGCGCGGGGAGGTATTTGTTTCGGGAGTAGAACTACCATACGAGTCGCTCACGCCATAATTTATTTTAGAAGAAGAAGCCTCATTGGTTGTCCATATAATAACAGCAGAAGTTAGAGCCGGAGTAACAGAAACAAATGTAATCACCGGATCAGTCGTATCACTCGGTGGCGGTGTAGATTCGGTATAGGTAAAGGACGACGAACACAATGAAACATTCGAAGAAATGTCTGTTGCTGAAGCATAGAAGTTTGTCGTAGTGTTATCGGAGACGCTCACTGTCAAGCCTGACGAAGCAAAGCTGGAAGCGGTACCTGTGGCTGCAATCGTTCCTGTACAATTTGAATTAGTATAGATTTTTACTGTTGAGCTCGCAGGAGCCGTACCAAAGAGCTTAGGACTATTATTATTGGATCCTGAAACAGGAGTAGAAGAAGTGATTGATGGTGTAGCAGGTAGTGGAATGCTACTGGTAGCAAAGGTCCGATCAGTTGAAGTAGCAGAATTATTAGCTGCATCTTCAGATGTAACTCTGTAGTGATAGAGTGTACCGGCCGTAAGCCCAGAGAGTGTTACCGTGTGGGTCGTCACGCGCGGGGAGGTATTTGTTTCGGGAGTAGAAGTATAAGAGTTTGTATTCAAACCATATTCAACGAGAGACGACGCAGCTTCATCGGTTGACCATGTCACAATGGCTGATGTTTGCGAGGGTGTTGCCGACACAGAAGAAATAATCGGATCCGTCGTATCACCTTGAGTACTTCCGTCGATCACTACGGTAATAGACGAACTTTCATCAGAAACGTTTCCCGACGCATCTCTCGCGACGACAGAGAATACGTACGTTCCCTCTTCCAAACCTTCGATAGTCGCAGAGTTGGTTGTAACTGTCGCCACAGCATCGGTAGTCCGTTGATCTACGAGGGCAGGGGCTTTAGGTTTTGTTTGTTGTATGTTTGTATTCTGTATAGTATCTGATCCGCCAAAAATATTTTCAACAATAGTAGAAATTGTACTTTGTTGTTTTGGTGGTGGAGTATCTGTATCGTTATCGCTTGTTTGAGAACTTGATGGTCGGGATCGTGGAGTTGAACCAGATGAAGTACCCCCGCCATCAGAATTAATAACTCGTCCAGCCTCATTGGATCTTTGATATATATTTGCGCCCACAAAATACCCGGTCCCGACAATGAGAACAAGAAGAACTATTATTTTTATTGAGTTATATTGTGGATCTTTTAAGAAGTTCATAAATATTATATGCGGCTAATATTACTATAGCTCTGTGGGCAGCTTTCAACGACAAGTTCAGTGTAGGCTCGCGGAATTACAATCGCATCAATTGCCTCATCCTCACCTAAACTATGGTCCGAGTTCGGGAAACACTGAAAGAAACTTGGGATGCCGAATCCTTGCATTAAATCTAGTGCATCTTCTCCATCTGAGCATGTCCAGCCGTGGTTGGTATCTAGCCCACCTAAGAAAGAAACGATCGGTGGATCATTGGCATCAACGAGTTCGTAGGACGGAGGAGTGAGTGGCCCAGAATTACTTGTCGCCATACAGCTCCACGATGGTACAGGAGAGCCATTACCATACGTCGCATTGTCGATATTTTTTGTTGCTGACTTAAACCAACTAGTGTTGGCCGTGTCGTTGCCTGAAACTGCCGCAAGGAGGGATGTGACACCCCCCGCAGACACACCTCCGAGCATGATTTTGTTTGGATCAATGCCGTATTCGTTTGCATGAATGCGAAGAAAACGAATGAGAGCATGAACATCCGATGCAGAATATGCTTGTTCAGCAATCGTAAATCCTTGACCGCTACCTCCACGATAGTCCCCAGCAATACACACATATCCGAGTCGCGCATATTGATTACACGTGCTTGCACTACCCTCTGATTCTCCACCTCCACCGTGATTGTGAATATAGACTGGTCTATTTGTTGCAGTATCTGAGGACGGAGGTGAATACATATCAAATTTAAGATCGTATGTTGGTGAAAATTCTATATTTGTCGCAACGACAATATCTGACTGGTTATATATTTCATTACAGTATCGAAGATCACCGTTATTTGGATCACAGCTCGAAGCTACTTCATCTTCTGTGACCTTATACACCACATAATCCTCCACCTCTCCACTGTCATCAGTCGATGCATCCCAGGTGAGAGTGACGGAAGAAGGTGTTTGAGATGCAATGTCGAGATTGGTAGGGGCGGTGGGAGGGATATCGTCTACCCGGGCTGCTGTATTTGCCTCAAGCCCCTCAATCCTCGCGATACTGAAAGGTTTGATAACAATCTCGTCTGTCCCGTTATATGAGACTGGGTCAGCGTCAATGAGCGGTGTAAAACCATCCGTATTGCGCTCATCAGCGCGGCCGTAGGTAGAAGAAAGCTTCTGTCCATATATCTCTGTAATAGTAATATCAGCATTTGGATCCTCAATTGCTGTTCCATCTAACGAAACCGAAGAAAGTGCAATCGGTTCGTCAGACCAGTTGTAGATAAAATATAGAGTTTTATCGGTATTCAGATCGGTAAATCCATAGAGCTGAGCTTCACCGTTTGGCACAGACTCAGGAAAAGTCGCTGAGACATCAAGGACTTCATGAAATCCGTCAAATACCGGTTTTATAAGTTTATAAGTCAGACCAGCCGCATTTAACTTAAGTGCATTTTGTGTGTAGTAGGAATTATATAATTGATCGGAAGGTAGGGTGCTGTCGGTTGTATTTGGTTTAGTTTTTGAAACCAAATTTTTGAGACTACCACTAAAGCTCATTAACGAAGCACTCTTAACGATGTTGTCATGACTATCATTAAAATCAGCAATTTTAAACAAGAGCTCACCAATTGTCGCAGCATTAACAAAGGTATTTTCAAATGCAGCCGTTGAAAATTGAGGATTGATAGTGCTTTGATCGTAATTGTTTATATTGACTTGAGTAGCACGAAAGCCCCGAGTAGGTCCAAAAAAAGAAGTATATGCATCGAGAGCAGCAGGTATATGCACATCGAGCATTTCACGAGTGCGATCACGGTAACACTCAAACATATTAAATCCTTGCACATTAGTATTGTTAGCTGGATCACATACCTCATCCGTATTCACAAAACCATCAGTCCATAGATAAGTACCAATATCGAGCTTGTCGATATCTGCAAATCCTGATCGTATACCTTCATTCCAATTTGAATCAACGCCATAGTCTGAGTGATTAGGGTTGGGTACAACGACATGGAGCTGGATTCGAATGTCAGGGTACGCATTTTGTATAGCAAGCGCAATTGGATGAACACGAGCAATAAAATGATCTACGCTACTAAAGGCAGAGACATTAGTCGTTGTTGACGGCGCATTTGGCCCACATTCAGAACAAAGCTGTACCCCTTCTACAACCACACCTTGATCAATCAGCCCCTGAATAGCTGCGAGATTTTCGGCAATAGCGAGATTGATGCTCGCCGCATCAATGGGAACTGGGGCGGTAAGACCAACAGCAGTTTGGGTGACCACGTTGAGACTGTAAGTAACCACGGGTCGACGAATATTTTGAGCAAGATCAATATATTTGTCATAAAATCGCGTAAAAGGATTGCCATGATTACCATCAAATGTGGTTGAATATGACAGCTCAGTATCCTTGGTGCCATCTCCATTCCAAAAATCATTTTCACTTTGCGTCAATCCCATACCTGGTCCATTGTGGTGAGCGTAATTGGACGTCACCCCTGGATGAATGCGAAGCATATTAATTCCGGTATCGTCAAAAATTTTTCGGATATCGGCATTTGAAGTATCAAAAAGATTTCCAGCTCCAGTGTCAAAACCAGTAGACAATAGTGATGGCAACACAGCTTCAGAATTAAGCGGACCACCTAAATCAATCACCTGAGCTTGGTTGAGTCCGCGGCGAAACACGCTCTGGTAGATTATAAAAATACCGAGGAGGAGGATAACAACAAAAACAAGAAGGATTTTGACAGCGTTGTATTCAGGATTTTTTAGAAATCTTAACATAAAATATTGACAGGTTGATTATAGCAAATCAAAAAAATATTTACAGACCGTCCCCATCTGTACTCCAGATAGTATATAACACAGCATTGCAAAAGACTACCACGACAAACCCTCCAGAAGACCATACAAAGAATCAGAAAGTCACCCCGGGTACAACGAAAAATCCATAGAGGACAGTTGCAAAATTCAAAATCGAATGCGAAATGATGATGAGTGGCAAATTCGGGTATTTCATGTACATGAGCGCAAACGAGAGTCCAGCCACAAAAGCGAGTGGAAGCGCAATAAGTGGATGTGGGAAAATCGTATGCAAGAGAGTAAACAAGAGAACATTGGCCCAGAGAAGATGCGGAGGCTTGAGAGCAAGTTTGCCCAAGGCTGGTACAAGATACCCTCGGTAGGCGACTTCCTGAAAAAGCGAAACAACGAAGAAAAGATACAAGAAATGATCATATGTCCACCATCGGATGATTTCTTCCTGCCCAATTTTTTCACCAAGTTGAGTCACAGCGAACACCCCGACTGCTGTAAAAATGAGGTACGGAATAAAATATTTTCCTAAAGACTGCCGACGAATGCCCAACATGGAAAACGTCCATGATTCTTTGAACAAAACAATCACAAGCACGCTCACTAAAATAATAAGCAACGGGACACGAAAAGAAATAGGGATAATGCCGAGGTTGATACAGAGTATCGGAACAACAAAAATGAGAAAAATCTGAAAGAAAATTTCTTTCTTGCTTGTCTGTATGCGGGCGATTGTTTGGATAATATCTTGATGCATATAAGACGAGTGTAGAATTTTACTCTTCAGTCGTACGCGCATCGAAGTCCTCCATTTTGCCTCCTTCGACTCCATAGCTCACCTCAATCGGAGCACAGCATACTTCGCAGTCTTCAATGTAACGCGCGGCACCAGCAGATAGATCTAAAATCATAGAAATTTTTTCTCCACAGTATGGGCAGCTAAAAAAATGTTCGATGGTATCCATATAATTATTCTATCAACAATACTTCCTATATCGTAATTGTTTACAAATATAGAAATCTATAGTATAATCACAGTAATTCATTTCACACCTTAAAAACTTCATGTCATGAAAACACTACTGCTTCTTATCGCAATTACGATTGTGCCCACAATTTCGCTTACTGCTCAAATTCTTTCGGACCACTACTTCGGTGGCTCTGAGGCCGAGTCAAATCCGCTCTTAACCAAGTCAGGAAACTTTTATTTCGCCGGCTGTGCAACTTATTCCTATAATGGCGACTTCCTGGAGAATGGGGGATTGGAGGATATGGGGTTAATAATACTCGACTCCAATTTGAATAAAATCTCGTCCCATTGTTATGGAGGCCCGAAAGATCAACATCCGTTTGCCATGGTAGCCAACGGCAGCGGTGGCGTCGTTATGATCGGCTATACCACTCTATTAAACGGCAACTGCAATGTATATATAGTCGACGTAGATCTAAACGGAGACACAATTTGGACTCGCAATTATGGAGGGTCAGAAACTGATGTTGGCTATGGAATTTCGAAAGTTTCGGACGGATACCTAATCCTTGCCCAAACTTCTATTGGAGGCAATTCCGACGCCTGGATATTCAAAATCGACGACAACGGAGATATGATCATCGGAAGTAGTATGACTATCGGTGGCTCGGGAGTAGAATTTTTCCGCAAGGTGCTACCGGTGGATGATGGATACGCTTTATTTGGGAGCACCAATTCTGTCGACGGTGATCTTCTGTACTGCACACACTGGGGGGAATTCGATGGTTTGATTGTAAAAATCAATCAGACTGTAGATAGTATATTGTATATAGAGAAATTCGGGGGCCCGGGACAGGACTATCTTGTTAATGCAATTCAAAAAGGAAACACCCACTATATAGTGGGATCAACAAGCTCGTCAACCATAAATGGAGACTCATCTGGCCTCCATGGCATTTTTGACGTATGGTTTATGGCAATAGATTCGGCGGTAAATGTGATAATGAGTCATTGTTACGGAGGTTCAGGGCAAGACAATGGCTATACGATCATGTCCGTTGACAGCGGTAGATTCATACTAGGCGGAACAGCCCAATCAAATGACGGTGACGTCAGCGGCAATCACGGCAGTTTCGATACCTGGATCGTGAAAATTGATTTAGTGGGAGAACTACTCGATGCTGACTGTTATGGTGGTTCTGGTTATGATGAAGGTACAAATGTCGCCCTGATCGCAGAAGGCAGTAAAATTATTGTCGCTGCCCATACCTCAAGTAACAACGATGGAGATGTAATCGGTGACCATAGTTCGGAAGACATTAGAGTTTTCACTGTCGAAGATTCCTCGATAGCAACGAATGTTGCAACAGTGGTGAATGCTGAGATGCGGATGCTATTGTATCCAAACCCGACATCAGATTTCGTCAGTATTACTAACCATAATAACGAAGAATTATTTCTCGTAACAATGGAGGGTAAGATACTGTGGTCTGGCAAGTCTCCAATTGATATGAGAGATTTCCCAGATGGAATGTACCTTGTATGGACTTCCAAAAAATTTATCGGGAAGGTTATAAAAAAATAAAAGTAAAAAATAATTAACGGGCCTGCAGAAAAAGCAGGCCCGTTCTTTTTATGTTAAATAATTTTTCATCTTTTGTTTAAAACTTTCAAAGGACTCATAGAGCTCAGCATGGATCCCAAATTGTTTTGCTCCTTCTATATTTTCTAGTGTATCGTCCCAAAATATTATTTCTTCCTTTTCAATACCTTCAAGGTCATCTATAAGTCTTTGAAAAAACTCAATACTTGGCTTTTTGTGACCAAGATGTGCCGAAAAGTAGTACCGATCGAAATTTTCTGCAAATCCCATTTTCTCGAGGAGATATTCTGCCCGATATTTTTCTTGATTGGTAGCGAGAGCTGTGATAATACCGTTCTTTCGAAGGTCCTCGATATACAATAAAAGTTCTTCACTTACATTGTGTTCAGAAGTAAACCAATATTCTAAAAAGCGGTCCGGTCCTTCCGCCCAACCCCATTCAGAAAGGTATGGAAGAATGCTTTCCTTTAAATCAGCCTTTCCCAAAATACAGTCAGCAAATGGTCCCAGGAAAAAAGGTGCGACCTTTTCCATTGGAATTTTGTACTCAGTCGAGAATTTTCTACTAAACTTTTTATTATTTACAATAAGCACTCCATCAGCATCAAAAATTGCAGCTTTAATCATAAAAAAATATCATTTTCTTAGCGCAAATAATTCCTCAAGCTCTTTTCTTTTTTCAGGATCAATTTTGGCTTCCATGAGCCGCATAACAATTTCTTTTTCAGCGAAACGTTCTTGCCGCGATAGTTCAATAAGCTCGTCGAGTGTTACGATCTTCTCCCTGATTTTTTCTCCAGCATCCGGTGCTGGCTCCCCTACTTTCATAAGTCCTTTGGCGATAAATGTATACACTGCCCAATCAATCTTCGTCGCCGGTTGCCTTGCATCCCAGAGGATAAATTCTGAAGCCTCATATCCGCTCTCTTCGCGAAGCTCGCGCGCAGCCGCAGCCAGCACATCTTCTCCCCGCTCCACTCGCCCACCAGTTGCACCACAAAATGGCTCCATGCCCGGCTGTTCTTGCTCAGTCAGTAAGATCCTCCCGTCATCGAGTACTGGAAAGACGATGACCGTATCGAGTCGCTTTATTTTCTCAAACATCTTTTTGCTGCCATCGTACATGTCCTGCTGCCATTGATAGACATCGAAGATTACACCTTCAAAAACCCGCGTGGCATGTTCCGGTATCGGCTGTTTAGACTTTGGTCGCTCGATATTCATACTGTGAGTATAGCAGTTTTTAATTTCCTTTTTTAAACCGATAGTTTGTAAGAAAAAGTGTTTTCGACTGTCTATATAATAGAGAGACGTCACATATTGCAATCCAATCCGTTTGTTTTAGTATAAAGATATGATAAAAAACACACAGTACATTTCAATACTCTTCTCCCTTACAATCATGGCAGCAATAGCAACGCCGTTTTCAGCATTGGCCAGCATCCAAAATGATTTTGAAGTAGCCGGCTGGATCCCCTATTGGAAAAGTGTGGAGGGCGCAGCCGTAGCCGAAAAAAATATCGACACCCTCAATATGATTTTCCCATTTGGCTATAGCGTAGAGACTGATGGGACCCTTAATGATCTAGCGAAACTTGAAAGCACTACGACTTGGGACGATTTGATCGATACTGCCGACAACAAAGATGTAGCTGTAATCCCCACTATCACCTGGAACGACGGCATAAATATCGAGCGTATTTTATCTGACCGCAATCTCCGCGAAGATCATATCGAAGCCATCGACGACATGGTGACTGACGGCCACTACGACGGCGTCGATATAGACTACGAGGGTAAGCTCGCCGCGACGAAGGATGATTTTTCTCTTTTTTTAGAAGAGCTCAAGGATGAGCTCGGTTCAAAAAAAATACTGGTCTGTTCGATTGAAGCCCGCACCCCACCGGAGTCGCTCTACCAAGTCGTCCCGGCTACTATTGAATACGCCAACGATTATGAAGCAATCGGCGAACATTGTGACCGCGTCATCTTACTTGCCTACGATCAAGGTCGCGCAGACTTTCGTTTGAATGATGCCAAGTCCGGCACGCCATATATTCCGATTGCCGATGTCGAGTGGGTGCGTAAAGTCGTAACTCTCGCTGCCGAAACAATTCCTAAAGAAAAAATAATGCTCGGCGTGCCGACCTATGGATTTGAATATGAAGTCACCGTCTCCCCCAACCGTTTTGCCGACTACAAAAAACTCTGGTCAGTATCCGCACCATATGCATCAGAGTTTGCAAGCTCGCTTGGCATGACATCAATGCGAAACAAGGCTGGCGAACTTTCGTTTTCATATAAAGGTGAGTCCACCCCACTCGTCGTCGGCACCTCATACCCAGCGCCAGCTAGTACGCTTCCAGGAGACATCTTTGCTCAAAAAGCCTTGTCGTATGCCAACACTACTGGACAAACTATCTCCTTCAATACACTCTGGTGGAGTGATGCCGAAGCAATCCGACAAAAAATAGCACTCGCTCGCGAACTCGGTCTTAAGGGTATCTCCATCTTCCGCATTGATGGCACCGAAGATCCTGCACTCTGGAATGTTCTAGCGACAGAATAATAAAAACATACAATTAAAATCCCGCAGAGAGCGGGATTTTAATTGTATGTATATCTTTAATTCCCTCCTGAGCCACTATTGTCTTCGTCGTCATCGTCAGAATGGCTACTGCCACTATTATCATCACTTCCCCCTCCACTAGAACTTCCGCTGCCGGAATTATCATCGTCGTCACTACTTCCAGAACTACTGCTCCCACTATTGTTGTCGTCATCATCACTTGATGTTGAATGATCATCGTCTCCATCACTCCCAGAACTTCCACTCCCGGAATTATCGTCGTCATCATTGCCGCCAGAATTCGAACTGTCAGAATTATTATTATCGTCATCATCACTGTTTGAAGTAGTATCATCAGAGCCAGAACCGGAATTTGAACTTCCGGAATTATCATCGCCACTACTTGAAGTAGTACTTGAATCATCTCCGCTTCCATCTTCACTTTCAAATTCGACTTTCAAAACTCCATCTTCATTTTCGATCTCTATTTCGCCATCTGCAAACTCAACTTTTATTTTTTCACCACTTTGAAGTGACACAAGGAGTGCCTTAAGTGCATCAGTAAATTCTACTGAATCACTACTACTATTCCCTTCGAGCGCTGCAATCGTTTGCAGAAACCCGGCTTCAGCGCTCATAAGATCATCGGTATCGACAATCACACTACTTGAAGTCGTCGTAGAAAAATCTATATCGTCTGGTCGACTCGCACGGTCTTCGATTTCCAAGACAAGCAAAGTCTCAACTGTCGCTATTGGAATATCAAAATGTTCGGCGATTGCCGTCACAATTTCTGCTCGAGTATCAGCGTTCGTAATAAAACCAAATTTCTGATCACCTGCTTCTATTTTCACAATCGTCTCGTTCGTGAAAACATCAGCTTCGATTTCAGTCACCGCACGCCCACCAAGCTCAGCCCCAGAAGAAGCTACGGTTGTGGCTGTATTTTCTTTTTGTAAATCCTCTATCTCACGCAAGCGCTCTTTGGCAAATTTAATCGCCAAATCATGCTTACCAGAATCATCAGAGAGGAGGAGTCGCGCGCGCTCAGCCGCCAGATCAACAGAGAAAAGCGTATCGCCGGGGCGAGCGTCATTGGAAGCAGCGACGATTCCGCCGCCGCCGAAAAGTAAAACTAAAATAATGAATAGTGTTGTCATAGGTGTAAATCTAAAAAATGCTAATAATGGTCGACGTGATACTCTTTGGTTTTGCTCATGAAAACCATACCACACATACGCGCGTTCTTCACTCGTGATCTTCTTGAGGCGAATATTTTTTAATTCTTCTTCAATGTTAGACATAGTATTTTTTTACTGCACGCAACTTTTCAATCGCTCGATGGTGTAAAACTTTAGCATAGTTTTCGGTGATTGAAAGCATGGCGGCGATACCAGCAAAACTTTCATCTGAAAAATATCGGAGCGAGATGACGAGCGATTCTTTTTCTGGAAGTGTGGACGTTGCTTCCAGAAGTTTCCGATAATCTTCATGATCTTCTGTCGGAGCAGCAATGTCAAAGACTTCGTCGAGTGAAATATCTTCTATGGCACGCTTGTGCTTGGCTCGAATGAGCTCACGCCGTACAATTGTAAAAAGAAATCCCCAAAACGATTCCATATTTTGATACCGAAATCCTGGAAGCGCCTTCCAAAGAGCAATGTACACATTTTGCGAAATATCGGCGCTTGCTGCCCTACTTTTAGTGCGCACTAAAAGATACCGGAACACACGCTCCACTGTTGCATCGTAAAGCTCCCGAAATGCGCTCTCGTCATGCGTAGCTTTTGAAATAACAGCTTCTAATTCTTCCATGCTCCTATTGTATATATACCAAGGAAGGAATAAAAGGTTACAAAAATCAGCGCTGCACAATTACTGATTCCCACCGCCATTGGGAGAAAACAACATTTTGTGTATAGTACTAGAATGATTGCTTCAGATATTAAGGATAAAAAACTCGCGGCAGCAGGAAAAGCTAAAATTCTTTGGGCAGGGCTAGATATGCCAGTGCTCAAGATCATCGAGCAGGATTTTAGCAAAAGAAAACCTTTTAAAGGCATCCGCATTGCGGCCTGCCTCCATGTCACTGCGGAAACTGCCAATCTGTGTCTCGCTTTGAAAGCCGGCGGTGCCGAGATTGCCTTGGCTGCTTCAAATCCCCTTTCAACCCAAGACGATGTAGCAGCATCGCTTGTTCATGATTTTGGTGTATCTGTTTTTGCTAAAAAAGGAGAGGATGCTAAAACATATGGATCACATATTAAAGCCGTACTCGATACTCATCCGGCTATCGTAATGGATGACGGCGCAGATCTTGTCTCCGAACTTCATGAAAAAAGACGTGCGCAAATACCAGAAATAATCGGTAGTACCGAAGAGACGACTACTGGCGTGATCCGTCTGCGCGCTCTTGAAAAAGAGGGTCGCCTTGCTTTCCCAGTGATCGGCGTCAACGAATCAAAAACAAAACACATGTTCGACAATCGTTACGGTACCGGACAGTCCACACTCGACGGATTTATCCGTGCGACCAACAAGCTCATCGCTGGCTCAACATTCGTCGTGGCTGGCTACGGCTGGTGCGGCAAAGGACTTGCGTCCCGCGCACGCGGTATGGGTGCGCGAGTCCTAGTGACAGAAATCGATGCAGTCAAAGCGCTCGAAGCAGTGATGGATGGGTTTGAAGTTGCACCAATGGCACGTGCAGTGCGCGAAGCGGACTTTATCTGCACCGTCACTGGCAACAAACACGTGCTCGACAAGGCACATTTCCTTGCCATGAAAGATCGTTGTGTCGTCGCCAACTCCGGCCACTTTGATATTGAAATAAATATTCCAGCACTTAAAAAACTTTCTAAAAAAGTAACTGAAGTCCGTCCAAACACACTCGAATATGATCTCGGAAGGAAGAAAATCTATCTTTTGGCGGAAGGACGCTTGGTCAATCTCGGTAGCGCCGAAGGTCATCCTGCAAGCGTCATGGATATGAGCTTTGCAAACCAGGCCTATGGGTTGGAGTATCTCCTCCAACATCAAAAAACGCTTTCGCCAAACGTCTATGTTCTTCCTCAAGCACTTGATCAAAAGATAGCAACGCTCAAGCTCAAGGCGCTTACGATGAATATTGATACTCTTACCAGTGAACAAAAAAAATATCTAGAAACGTGGAACGAAGGAACACACATGGCCTAAAAAAACAAAGTTCCCCCGCGGCGGCGCTCGTCTCGGGCTCTTTGGTTGTCGATACTCTTTTCGAGGGGACGAGCAGTATTGCCGATCAGATCATTGTCACCAACGGGAAACCAGGAAAACAAAACCTAATGTTTACCGCATCAAAAAAAGAGACCTACTTTGGCGGTAGTGCAGGAAATATCTGTTACGGTCTTGGTCTTCTTCGGTCGCCTTCATTTATTGTCTCAGCCGCTGGGCTTGACTCTAAAGAGTATCAAAAACATTTAGAAATGTTTGGATGCCAAAGTCGTATTCTCGTTGACCCGAAAGGACAGACATCTTCTTTCTTCGGATTTACCGACACTCGCGGTGAACAAATAGGTGTTTTTGAGCCGGGCTGTTACCACGCGCACGTCAACACTTTGCCCTTGTCCAAATTTCTTAAGGCCGCTGACTGGAAGAAAATAAAAGTAGCAATATTCTCTCCTGGTACAGCTTTAAGTATTGCAAAATGGGCGGAGGAGTTTAAAAAAAAAGGACCGAAAGATGCACTCATTATCATTGACCCCGGACAAATGCTCGCAATCGATTTCACCAGGGTACTTCTCACACGCGCTATCCGAAGTGCAGACATTCTTATCATGAACGACAGCGAAGCGCACTTTATGAAAACAAAATTGGGCATCACACATGAAATGCTCTGGGGCCTGAAGCTCAAGTATTTTATTGTGACCGAAGGAGGAAATGGCAGTACGCTTTATACAAAAGACGCCGCGGAACATATATCCGCTCCAAAAACTTCACATGTTATTGATCCAACTGGTGCCGGAGATGCCTATCGCGCGGGGCTTGTGCATGCACTTCTCGCTGGAAAAAATATTATTGAAGGAATGAAAATCGGATCACGACTTGGAGCAAAATGTGTAGGCAAAAAAGGCCCGCAGACATACATCTTTTAACTTAAGAAAACATAATTATATAAGCTACCACACTTAAAAACGAAGTCGCGGCTGAAAATATATGCCACATTCCGTGGTTGAAATTGTAACCATGCTTATTTTGCCGATAGAAAAACCAAAGAGCAATCACCGCAGAGATGAACGCACCGATACCATACGGGAAAACCCAATCACCTTTAAATAAAAGAAGTAAGTTGGCGATCATAAGAACATATGCACCAACAACATCCGCATATGCAAAATTTTTCTCATTTCTCAAATGAAAGATTGAGGAGACTATAAAAACCAAACCGATGACGATGGCGTACCAGTAAATATGGTGCTTGAGTGAGATAACAAGTGGAACTAGGAAAAAGAGATTACTCCAGGATTTGATTTGGAATGACTGTTTCATTAAAGTCACAAAATATGGGGTGCCTATCGGGGTAATCTTTCCTTACCCAGTAGGTGATTGTACTCAATCACAGGAACAGTATACCTTTTCAATTCGCATATGCGAATAATGAAAAGCTTTTCGACCTCGGGATATCTCCCTCGACTCGAGTTTCGCCGCCGCTCAACTCGGTCTGGGCACCAGCTCGTCTATTTTTCCTACTGAAAAAATAAGACTCCGCTGTTTGATTCCCGAACGGAAGCAAAGCAGTTTGCTTCCTTAGGCACCATATGAAAAACCCGCAAATGCGGGTATTCAATAGGGGTGCCTATCGGGAATCGAACCCGAATCGAAGGTTCCACAAACCTCAGTGTTAACCGTTACACCATAGGCACCATGTCGCCCATATGGGCAGCTTTCGAGCGCCGCAGTGGAACATGCGGCGCTACAGTTATAACAGATTTGAGCCTTTTATTCAATCAGACTTATAGCTGCTCGTCTTGTTTCTGGCGAGAGAAAACATAATCAAACACCTGACTACCTAAGATCGCCAGCGCCAGAAGTCCAATATACCCAAACAAGAGTGGCAAAAATGGCACGATCACCCCACGGAGCGCTCCCAAAACAAAAATGAAATACCACGAAGTGATCGAGATCGCGCCAAGGGCGAAAGAAAATTTGCGCAAACGGTGAAGTTCGCCTTCGTGATGATCGTGGGTTGCGCCAAACGTGATCTTGGCAAGACGCGGCTGGACGATAAGATTGAGGAGAAATCCGTTGGTGATAAGCACCAGGATGCCGATCATTTTCACCAAAAACTTCCCGGAGGCCAGAAGCGTTTCGGATTTCGGGAAGAAGAGTCCGAGTCCTGAGAGTACCAAAATACCAAGCGCAAACCATATAACTTCAGAGAAAACTTTGAGCGTACTTGCTTCCTCTTCAGAGATCTTGAAATCTTTGAGAAAACGGAAAAAGAATATGTCAGTAAATGTCGCAGCGCCAATGCCAAGTGCCATGCCAAACAAATGGACAATGGTGAAAATACGAGTATGCGCAGCCAAAAGTACGATCGGCGCATACGGTGAGCTTATGAGGGTAAAAGTAAAGATAATTGTGGAGAGAAATGCCGAAGCTAAGCACCATGTACACCATTCTTTAAGTACAAACGCTTGGATAGAGATCAGATACATCGAGAACAGAAATGCAATCGTGGAGAGGACAAGCGAAACAAAGATAGTAGTAGAAGTAACAACAGCGGGGAATATAACAAATCCGACGTGAATGAGTATTACTAAAGAGTAGTAGGCCAAGCCTAAATACTCCACAGGAACACCGAAAAATCGGGAAAAATCCGAGCTCAACACTTCCGTGCATTTTGAACGCATGGGACAGATGAGTGGTTTCTTTTTGCTTTTTTTGTAGTGAATGTAAGCAGCAATAGAAAAACCGCATCCCCCTGCTATTAAGATAATGACGTCGGCTATATGCATATTAGGAAGTACGCCAGAGGCCGTCTATTTTAGCTGCGACAATAAAATCGTTTTCAGAAAGTCCGCCGATTGAATGAGTGGAGAGGTCGAGATGGACTTTGTTGTATGAAATAAAAATATCAGGATGATGCCCTTCCCCCTCTGCCACATCAGCGACTTCATCGACAAATGCCATCGCTTTCACAAAATCCATAAATTCATAATCTTTGGAAATCTTCTTGGCACCTGTGTCGAGCGACCAACTCGGGACTTCTACGATAAATCCTTCTGCCTCTTCTCGTGACAGCGGCTTCATATTTTTATCCTCGCATGATTTACATTTTTTATCTTTAAGTTCCATATTTTTATTGCGCTACGATGTTTTCAGGCGACAGGAGAGCAGCGACTGTATTATTTTTTCCACTTTCTAGACCACCAGCAAGTACTTGCACGCGGTTGTACAAAAACCAAGCAAATACGATGAGTAAAATGCCACAGCTAACGATCATGTGTTCCGTCACATTGTGATTTAGACTACCAATAACCATATAAAACGATTATGCGGGAAAAGCATTGATATTGCAAGAAATAGCAGAGACTCGACACTATGATTTATTATGTTGTGCGCAGGAGAAGATTTGAACTTCCAAGCCCTTGCGGGCGCTACCACCTCAAGGTAGTGCGTCTACCAATTTCGCCACCTGCGCATGCATTTCTGCAGTAGAAGCATTATACATAAACCAGCTCTTTTATCAATAAAGAAAGAGCCTCGCCGACATGGTCGGCGAGACTCTTTCAAAATTTTGACTTAGATATTTAAAAATTAAAATTTTCTTTTATTCTCCCTTTTCGTCTGCTCCTTCCTCTTCTTTCTTCTCTTCCATTTCAGCAACAACAGTCGTTTGTTTCATTTTGCGTCGGATGTCGCGCACAGCCTTTTCGCGAACATAGTAGAGCTTGCTGCGGCGAGCGCCAGAACGTTTGGTAACTTCGATTTTTTGGATCATTGGGGAGTAGAGGGGAAAAATACGCTCCACACCAACACCGCTTGCCACTTTACGGACCGTAAAGGTCGCACCAGTCTCTTTGCCGTGTTTTCGTGCAAGTACGAGTCCTTCAAAAGCCTGGAGGCGAAATTTGCCTTTGTCTTCTGGAATTTTCACGGTTACGCGCACAGTATCACCTGATGAAAAATCAAGTTTGGCTCGTTCTTCTTTATTTGTCGGGGTAAATACGGTAGTCATACGTCCGAAGACTTTATCATGAAACACCTTTTTCTGCAAGGGCTATGGCATGCAAAAAATCCTCTGGAAATGGCGCTTCTACCCGTATCTCCCCACCTTCCATTGCTTGCCAGACGATACTCCGAGCATGGAGGGCTTGGCGGGTAAAGCCTAAGGCAGGTTCACGGTTGCTCGCATAAAGCGTATCGGAGACAATCGGATGGTTGAGGTACTGCAAATGTACTCGGATCTGGTGCGTGCGTCCGGTCTTCGGCCAAGCTTTGACATAACTGTACGTACCCACTTCCGTACTTCCTACTCCTTGATACTCGCCTTCTCCAAAGCGGCGTATTACCTCGTATTCAGTGAGCGCTTCGCGCTCAACGCCCCGTTTGCCTCGTCCTGCAGTCCATTTGCGTATATCGCTCGTACTCCTCGCGATCGGTATATCAATCGTCCCACTGTCTTCTTTGAGCCATCCATAGCAAAATGCATGATACTCTTTTTGTATGGCATGAGATTGAAACTGACTTTTCAAATAGTCGTATGAGGTTTGAGTCTTGGCAACAATAAGGCAGCCTGAAGTATCCTTGTCGAGCCGATGGACAATCCCCGGCCGCATTACTTGTAACATGTCACTTGTAACTTGTAATTTTAGTTCCCCTACATCTTTGATTTCTGGATACGTTTCGAGTATCCAGTCGGCAATAGTTTTTTCGGTCGATTTTCCGTCTCCATGCACTGAAATACCTGCAGGTTTGTTGATGACGATTAGATCAGAATTTTCGAGGAGAACGCTGAGCACATTATTTAGATTTGTTGATTTGGCTTGCGGCATAGATTATTTTTTCATGAACTGCGTCTGACATAAAATCTTCCGGGGCGCGAATTCCTTGCTCTCTCATCGACAATTGAATAAATCCAAGTATTTGCGAGTGCATATCGAAAACGCGTGAGAATTTTCTATGTTCAAGATCCAATTCCTTATACTGTTCACTTTCCTTGTCAGTAATTAAATTCTTTTGCCGTAAGTAATATGCTGATCGCTTTCCGTAACGTTCCTTAAAAGCTCTGAGTTGTGATTCTGCTTGTAATAATATTTTATCTCGGGCAGTGCTTTTCTCAATCTCATCAAAATCCCCTTTAGAAATTTTCTCAATCAATTGATCAAGCGATTGATTGTCACAACCAAGTACTACTTTAGGCAACTCAACTCCATTCCGTTCGCTTACTGAATCTCGCATGTATTTGACACGTGGTAAACGATAATTATCTAAATCATTTTTCAGTGCATGTACTTTTACAAAAATATTATCAATATCTGTGGTAAACGTAGCGTCAAAATCAAAACCCAGCGTCCTAAACGTAGTCACATGTTCTGGTGGATTGAATGTTACAAGGCCATCAATATGATTAATCTCATCATCGTATTCCGAGGAAAGAAATGCTTGTGCAGATTTACCAAACCATTCATATTTAGAGGCCCCAACAATAATAAGACGCTCAAGAAAGTCTGCTTTTAGCTTTGAGATCTTCTTCTCCGAGGAAAGCTCATTGTATTTTTTTCTTTTACCCTCAAGCTGTTCCTGGTCAAGCAATATATCATGGGCACTATACCCGGGTTGATCTGATTCAAAATTCGATGGCTCTTGGCGAGAAAGTGAGTAGTTTTCTTCCAAATTTTTAAGTGCATTTGCTACATACTCATATTCTTTTTCGAGCTTTACTGTTTTATTTTTTTCACTTGAAAAACTTATTTCTTTTTCCCAATCCATATTATTTTTGCGAGTTTATTATTTGTAATAATTCTTCATGGAGATGGCCATTTGTCGCCAGCTGCCCAGCCACATCTCTATCATACCGTGTATTGCCCCCAAAGAGATCCGTGGCTTTCCCACCAGCTTCTTCGACGAGTATTTGTATCGCTGTTGTATCGTGCGGATCTTTGCCACCGAAAATCGTCGCTGCGAATTCTCCGGAAGCGACCAGCGCGCCCATGTACCCAATCGAAAGTCCTGTAATGAGTCGTACGTTATTTTTTTTAAGTTCTTCAAATACAGGATTGAGGTTCATGACACTTGTCATTTTTCCCATACCGATAACGGTGCGTTTTACCTCTTTGGCATCAGACACATATATTGGCGCATCGTTTAAAAAAGCACCTTTACCTTTTTCCGCATACCACATCCGATCAAGCATTGGATCATAAATCAATCCGACGATAGTTGTACCATTTTGCACGAGTGCCAACATGAAAGTAAAGGTCGGAAGGCCATGCGAAAAATTGTGGGTGCCATCCAAAGGATCGCAAATCCAAATATATTCGCTGTCAGGATTGGTACATACGCCATCTCCTTCTTCGCACAGCAAACCGTGATCTGGATATTCTTTGGCAATCGCTGCCCGGACAATAGCGTCAATCGCCATGTCGGTCTCGGTGACTGGCGAATGGTCTTCTTTCCACTCTTTTTTCATACCAAGCGCAAAGTTGGTGCGCATGATAGTGCCCGCTTCTCTCGCAAGACCTATGGCAAATGTTTTGTAGTCCATAACGCTCTGATTCTATCACTATCTTCTGTTTTATTCACGAGAGGACCAGATAGCCCAATATTGTCTTTTCCTAGCTTTTCGGTTAGAGTACAGGAACGCGTGGTTAGCTGTTCTTGCCTGCGCAAGCAGGTTGGTAGGTATCAATCAAAGGCAATGCTACGCGGAATTTAAAAGGTAAATAAGTACATGCGCGGTTAGCTCAGTTGGTAGAGCAATCCGTTTACACCGGAAAGGTCGGGGGTTCAAGTCCCTCACCGCGCACAAACAAAACTTTTAAAGAAAATGACGGAAAGCATGACAATGTTACTTGATCTGCACCGGTGTTTTTATGTGCCCCTGGTAGGATCGCGAATACGCTTATCTCCCTCGACTCAACACTCGCCGTCGCTCGTATTGGTCTGGGCACCGCTCATCTATTTTTCTTGCTAGAAAAATAAGATTCCGCTGTTCGATTCCTACACGTACGTGAAGCAGTTCACGTACTGAGGGGCACATACATAAAAAACACTACGTGAGTGTTTTTTATGTATGTGCCCCTGGTAGGAATCGAACCTACATCGACGGCTTAGAAGTCCGCAGTTCTATCCATTGAACTACAAGGGCAAGAAGCGTTCTGACTATAGCAGAGTTTAGATAGAAGGGTCAACGACAGTTTTAGGAACAATGATCAATTCTTGCTTTTGGCTCGCCTTGCCGCTGTACTTATCAAGAATCGTACGAAGTTTTTCTTCATTCAATTTGATGCCTCCTGCTACATCAGTACTGTCTTCACTAAAAGTTTCATTGCCTGCTTGATAATATAAATACACCCCAAACAGCACGATGCCAAAATTCACTGCTAAAAAGACAGCCAAGAGCATACTCCAGTACACATGGGGCGATATTTTTTTGTATCGCGACGTAGATTTTTTTAACGTGAAAAATTTTTTTAAATTTAATTTTTTCATATCTAAGGAATAAACGTGAGTAAATTAAAAACAATCCGGGCTTCCCATGGAGTTTCAAGCACTGCGCCCGTCGCACTATCGGAATCAGAGTCGCCGCCAGCGGTGAGGTTGACGGTTTCAAACTGAAACTCATACGGTGCGACTTCAAGCAGTGAAACCAGGTTGTACACTTGTTGAAATGTGCCTTTCGCGTTTACTTGAATAGAAAGGATTGGATTTTTATCCTGTATTTTTTCATTGACGCTCGCGATCGTGAAATCTACGCCGGCGACCGTGCCCAACTGTTCGAGCGCATCAAGAAATGTCGCCACAGTATCATGACTGACAAAATACGAATCGAGCAGAAGGCGCTTTTCCTCTGTCGTACTGATCGTATCTTTGAGTTTTTCTGTATCTTTTTCTTTCTGCGAAAGTGTTGTGACTTCTTTTGCAAGCGCAGTACCAGCAATATTTAGACTGTGAAGCCGATACAACAAATACCCAAACGCTCCATATACGATGAGTACTATTGTGATTGCTATTAAAATCCCAATTTTAGTTTTTTTAAGCATATTATGGCGTGACTCGTATTTCGAGGTTGAATTCAATATCTTTATCACGAATAAAATCCGATACCGGAAGTGTGACCGACTTGAAGTGTGGTAGCCCTTCAAGCGATCGCTGAAACTCCACAAGCGCAGAACGAGTCGAAGCGACACCACCGACCGACACGCCAATTTCAGCTTTTTTCATATTGATATATCCTACCTCACGGATTGTAATCGAAGAACTTTTAGCGGAGAGGAGCGGCAACACAATATCTTCAGTCACGCGGATGGTCGGTAATTTTGGATCAGGGAAAAGCGCCAAGCGTTTGTTGATATCGGCAATAATCGCCGCCATGTCAGTGTCTATTTTTACGCCTTGACTCGTATTCAATTTTTCCTTTTCCATAGTGAGCGCGGCCACCTTCACATCTCGCAAAAAATACGAAGGTATATAGGAGCCGATGAGCACCACTCCAGTAGCGGCCAAAAGGCCGAGTGTCGCGATCATGAAGCGCGCCATGTATTCGCGGTGAATCTGTTTTTTTTCGTCTTCAGGAAGAAGGTTAATCATATTCAAAATCTCCCAGTGCTAAGCCGAGCGCTGTGGCATACGAAAGCGAACGGGCAAATGTAATGTCGGGAATTTCGCCGCTTTTTTTATAAATGTTGATCCAGGGATTTGCGAGTTCGACAGATACGCGCATACTCATCGCCAAATAATCTGGCAGGCCGATCAGATTGGCATCGCCGCCGCACAGCAAAATTTTTGTTATTTCCGGCCGTGGCTTCCCTGATTCATCTGGATGCGTATGCCAATACACAAAGTGACGATTGATCTCGTCTCGCAATATCGAGATACCATTTACAACAACCGAAAACAGATCATGCTCTGGGACATTGCGACGAAGCCCGTATTCGCGCTTCAGTACATCTGCCTGGTCGAAGGAAATATTGAACCCCTTCATAATCAATTCATTCAGCGTAAGTCCTCCAACATCGACCGTCGACGTAAACTGCACCGTTCCAGACGTAACAATAGAGATACCGGTGCGTGTACGACCAAAATCCACTATCAAATATGTACCTGTATCGGCAAAATCAACCACGCTTCGCGCCACTGCTTGCGCTTCGAGCTCAAAGGAGAGTGGCGCAAGCGACGAAGAGCGAAAAATATCAAGGTAGCTTTCAACAATTTCCGTAGAGGTAGCGACAACCTGGACATCATAGTCCTCTCCTTGCCGATTTAAAACCTTATAGTCAAAAATAGTGTCCAAGGCAGGCATGGGCACATGCTCTTCAAGTGAAAGCTCAATGGTATTGCGGAGATCTTTCTCGTCAACCTCTGGAACTCGAAGTCGAAAAAGATAAATCTGCTCTTCCGGGAGCGCCACGCGCAAAAAATTGAAGCGGTATTTTTTCTTGAGTATAAGGAGTATTGCTTTCAATTTTTCCGGATCAACAATACGACCTTGCGAAACGATACCGGCAGGTATCGGCTCTTCACCAAAACGGCCAAGCGAAATACTCCCCGGACCACGGATAAGTTCGGCAAATTTTACTGATTGATCTGAAATATCCAAGCCCACCGACGCCATGTCGAGAAAATGCGGCGCTGGAAAAAGTTTTGTAATAAGATGAGAAGACACTACCAGTATTATAGCAGGGAGTCGGCGCCACGGAAATGGCAGTGCTTATGTATTGCGGCCAAACCAGGCTTTCGCAAGACCAACAAAGACCGGAATAAAAGATACTACGAAGATTCCTGCCACTACCCACACCATATATTTATCAAAGCCGGGAATGAGTTTGGAAAGAAAATATCCGGCGCTCAAAAATCCGACTGACCAAATAAAACCACCGATAATATTGAAAAAAAGAAAGCTTTTATATGGCATATTGCCGACACCGGCGAGCATCGGCGCAAATGTTCGCACATAGGGAATAAATCGTGCCAAAATAATTGTCTTGCCGCCATGGGCTTCTAAGAATTTTTCAGCTCGCAAAACATGCTTTTTATGGAAAAAGAAAGAATCCTCTTTGGTGAAAATCTTAGGTCCAAGCTTTTTACCAATGTAGTATCCCACACTATCCCCGACGACTGCGCAAACAAAACAACCAATCAAAATAACTGGGAAATTAAGATAGCCTTGAGCTGAGAGAAATCCAGCAGTAAAGAGCAGTGAATCACCTGGGAAAATCACTCCAAAAAAGAGAGCGTTTTCGGAGAACACAGCAAAAAATAGCCCGGCATACCCCAGCGTTTGAATGAGAAGTTTCGGATCGACAATTGTATGGAGATCAAAATTCATTGCTTTTTATAGACATCATGCAATATATTTTTGGGGTATTTGGAGCGCGACGGCGCGACAATGAAGGGAATTTTCTACCAAGAAAATGACCGACCCCAAAAGTATATTGTAAAAAATAAATTATCGTACCTTGCTTCCGGGATTAACCGAGACTTCTGGAACAAGAAACACCGGGTTACCGTCCACGCCATCCACTGCCATCAGCATGCCATGAGACTCGATACCGCGGATCGTTCGAGGTTCAAGGTTCACAATATAGAGGACCTGTTTGCCAACAAGCGACTCGTACTCCGGATAGTATTCTCGGATACCTGAAATGATCTGTCGCAACGTAGCGCTGCCGTCTTCCCCTGTGTCCCCCGTATCTACCAAACACCGGAGCAGTTTATCTGTCCCTTCGACTGGCTCCACAGCTTTGATTGTGCCGATGCGAATATCAAGTTTCTTAAATTCGTCGTACGGAATATACCCCATAACCTCAGTATGGAGTATAACCTATGAAGTATCAAGTATGCTCTCAAGCCTTCTACAACACTTCTTTTTGATAGCAACTCTCGCAATACACTTTTTCAGATCGGTCTGGCGCATAACTTGTCTCGAATTCATTTGCACATTTATCTCCATGATTGTGTTCTTTATTGGTACAGGTACATGCGCGGTGCCAGAGTTTCCAAGGTAAGGTTCGGCTTTTCATGCGTGTGAAGTATCGACAATTTGGACACGTATGCGGCAATGCAATGCCGAGCTTCCGGTACATATCAAGTTCATTCTGAGTAATACGGAAAGCATTTGTGCAAATTTCATTACACAAAGCTTTGTGAGCGCATGGAAGTGTGTGGTTTAGAATATCACTCGTCACATTAGAAATTGAATCGGGAATTTCTTCAGATTCTATTGTGTAAACATGGGCTTTCTTTTCTTCTGGAAGAGTTCGGAATCCTGCTGCTTCAATTTCGTCTTTTGTAAGTGGATTAAATTCAAATGCAGCAGTCTCATTATATGTAAATCGAGAAAAATTTATCGGGAAATATTCCCCATAGGTATACACTCGCCTTTTCTCGTCGACGTACGGCAGTGTTTTCATCTGATCTATTATTTCTGTTCGCAAACGCTCGTATTCACTTTCAGAATATTGAGTATTAAAAATACAAAATTCCTTCTGCTTGAGGTTCACACATCCAAAACATTTTTTGACATAATTACATCCATCGCAATACTCTACGTCTTCCGTATGGCCGATATTGTAAGAGAAAAGTGAATGCTGGTTTCCACGGCCAGTCACAGTAAGCTCATAAGAATTCTCCACTCGGCCAGCCATAGAAAGGTCGTATGAGTCCACAACATGGTTAGTCGTAATATTTACGAATTTTATATTCTCCGAATCTTGCACAGAAAACGACGAACGCACATTTTTGGAATTGGAAATAAAATCCCCAGTGCAATTTTCAGACTGGATGATTACCGCAAAGCGATGGATTGCATCTTTCATGAGACGAAGATATTCTTCCAGGAGTTTTGTCTGCAGTTGATAGGATCCAGCTCGGTATTCCTTCATCCGCTTTTTATATTCATCTGCCGACAATTGTTCATTTCTGAATACGTAACTTCGATTACGGAGATTTGCAGACATAAAACAATTGGTGCAATTCACACTATCAAATAAATAGGCTGAATCGATACATTGATGCGATCGAGTCAAAAACGCTGAGGCATAATTCCCAATCGAATCCACGACGTCATAGCAATTCTCATTCTCGGAAAAATTGAGGCAGTCGATACACATCCTGTTGCCATTTTCTCCTCCCCAGGAATACAAAATATCCTCGCTTCGAACAATACCGTACGAAAGATAGATCCGGCTACTTCGGTAAATATAATTTGAAAAAGTAATTCCTTCGCCGTTATTATTAGTGTGCTCAATGTGGAGCTGCGGCACACTTTTCATAAAATCATAAAACTGCGGAAAGAATGGTTTGGAGAAATCGTACTCCCTGCCGTATGACATGGGGTCCCAATCATCGCTGAAATAACACTTTGTACAATAGACAATGAATGGAGAATTCGGATGATACATCGAGGCTACACTTTCACCACATTTATCACAATTTCGTTTATACAGTGATCGATGGTTAATAGAAGCAAGCCTGCGGAGCATGCGACACCCGGGACAAAAGGTCGGTGGCGGGACTTTGATTTTTTCATAAAATGCAAAATCTTCCAACTCAATCGGGAAGTTTTGCTTACAATTCTGACAATTTTTTGTTTCGGTCTGCATTCTTTTCCCTACTTACTATTTATTGTTCTATAGTACCTCCTGCTGGTAACACTGCTCGCAATAGAGCTTCTCTGGTCGCTCTGGCGCGTAACTTGTTTCAAATTCGTTTGGACACACACCTTGATGCTGATGATTTTTATTGTCACACATACAATGCCTATGCCAAAGTCGCATCGGATTTCGACTCGCTTCACGCTCGCTGTGCCGGCAATTGGGACAGAGGCTTGGAATTGGGAGACCGAGATCTTTGTAAAATAAAACTTCCTCAGGAATAACCCGAAATGCTTTGGTGCATAGATGCTCACATGTACCACCGTGGTCACAAGCAATCGTTTCTTTTGTAATACTGGTATCGATATCTAAAATACTATTCGGAATATCGTCCGTGCTAATACTTGGCTCATGTAATTTTTGCTCTTTCTGCCGCCAAGAAAATCCTCTTTCGAGAGCGTGCTGTTCAGTAAGAGGAAAATATTCTTGAACGACAGTTTCATTGTATGCATACGGAGAAAATTCGGGCGGGAAAAATTCTCCAAACGTGTATATGCGACCAGAGGCATCTATATACGGCATAGCATCCATATGCTTTTTTATTTTCTCCACTAGCGTGTAGTATTCTTCTTTTTCGTATTGTTGGTTGAGAATACAATATTCAGCACCGCGGAGACTTGCGCAGCCAAAATAGTTTTTGCCTTGCGCGCTTAAGTGCGAGTACCACATATCATCCACTGCTCCGATCGAATCGATTGAGAGCCTAATCATGCGACTATTCTGTGCGCCACCACCAGTGTATTCGTAGATAAGCTCGGTTGTGCCGATATGTGTCGCATCAAAACAATCACGGCATTTAGGCGCTCGAAAAATATATTTACAATCTTCGCACTCCACAACAGTAAAGCCAGAGTAAATATTTTTTGAATCACGAATATCATTACCGGACGAATTGGGAGAATTGAGAATACGACTCCATTTATGAATCGCGTTTCGCTCCAAAGCTTTGTATTTTTCTATCGCTCTCCTCTGCCCTTCTCGTGTAAAAAGCGCAAGTTCTTTTTTCTTTGTTTCGTAGGTTTCCTTGGTATATTGGATGTTTTCAATCACGTAGCGCTTATTGCGAAGGTTGGTCGAAAGAATACAATCCTGACAATTCGTACAATCATATACAAAGTGGCAGCCAATACACTCGCGGCAATAATGACTAAAAGTAACCCGGTAATTTTTATTACCAACAATACAACCATGACAGTATTCAGAATTCGTCATATCTTCACAGTCCACAAGATAGCGACTGGTATCGCTATTTTTTGAATAATATATGTATTCTGATCCATAGACTGTCGAATACGAAAGATACACATCTTTTGAATCATGACTATAATTCGAAAAATCAGCATTTTGTGCATTGCTCTGATGCACGCCTTGCTTGGGAGTCGCCACAAACAAATCATGCCACTGAGTAAAGAAAGGCCGTGAAAAATCATACTCCCGACCATAGGAAAGCGGGTCCCATCTATCACTGCGATAGCACTCTGGACAATAGACGGTAAAACCTTTATCAGCAGCATACATAGAAAAAGTATTTTTATTACAAAGCGCACAGGATACTTTATAGAGCGCTCGTTCATTCCGCCAGATCAACCGCCGGACGAGACGGCATTCGGGACACCACGAAGGCGCCGGTACTCCCATCTTTTCATAAAACGAAAAATCGTCTGGCTCGATCGTGAAATCTTGTTTACAGTTTTGGCAATTTTTAGTTTCCGTATGCATTTCTACTTACTATTTTTATTTTTCCTTTCCAAAAATCGCTCGAGTATAATCGCCGCCGCGCGAGCGTCGAGGTTGGTAGGTTTTGTTGGAGCTTTTCCCTGGCGAGCATTCTTCCCTTCTTTCCCCTGTCGGCCATGTGCTTCAAATGATGTGAATGCTTCGGTTACCTGTTCAACAGGAAGCATCGTCACCAAAGAAATCTGCCCGATGAATTCATTGATATCGGTTTGCACTTTATTTTCTCCGGAATTGCCCACGACCATAGCTTCTACACCTTCTGTGGCTATGATTTTCTCAATTTCTTCAATCAGTTTTGAGTCGTTTTTAAGTACCGTAAGGGTACGCACAATAGTCCCACTTTCGTCTGAAAGGGCCAGGCCGACACGTTTGGTGCCATAATCAATGCCTAAATATCGCATATGCAGAGTGTACCATACCCAAAGTCAGCGTAATTTTATCCAAATACTTGATTGAGTTTTTGGGCGAGCTCATACTGCTGATTGTACGAAAGATACTCAAGGGACTCTAAAGCTTCATGATTATTTGGGTCAAGAATTGAAAGGGCTTCTTTAAGATCGTTTTCAAGTTTTGCGTCTCGTTTATCGATAACAAATCCTCGAGACCGGAAAAATTTTATTAAAATCAAGACTTCCCTTTCTGTAAAATCTGGATTATTGTCATCTTTTTTTCTAATATCTGCAAATTTACACAAATCAACACAAAATTTTCTTAACCTCTCTTCTATGGCAACTTCGGCCGCAGATAGATGCCACACTTCTGTTTCAGTGCTAAATTTAAACGCGATTGTATCTGGCCTTTTTATTTCAAAAATTTGCATTTAGTAACTGTACATGGAGAACCTGATATCGCTCGCTTGCTTACTTCTTTCGTCCGAATATAATTGATTAATATCGATTATCCTTAAAGAGGTACTCCAGCGCTTATTATATGCTTCCAAAGCAATCCGTTCTTTTTCTGAACTTTGCTTACCGAGAGCACAGATCTTTGCAAATTCTCTATAGACTTCGTTGTTATCCAAGACTAAATCATCCATGTTTTTACTCGTATCGTCCGCAGAGTTCAAGAGATCTAAGATATTTCTATACCCGTGCTTCTGCGCTACAGAATCGAGCTCATCCTGACCAGATAAAATAATCGCCCAAAAAAGCGAATCGTACTGCTTGTCTACCGCTTCCATATTTACAAGTTCTGATAGTTCCTGTGCCTGTTCGGGTGCAAGTTTAGGTTTTTTATATACTTCACTTTGCATTACTTCAATTCTTTTTTCGATAGCAGAATCTATGTTAAATGTTGGATCTTTTTTCTTAATTAGAAATTCTACAAGTTCTACATCTTTCGGTGCTAGATTTTTCTTCCCAAACGCCAGATACTCTCCACATATCTCAGCCCAATATTCTTTTGTTTTGGTATAAAGTTCAATTTGCTTATCATCATTTTTAATAAGATCTACATACGCACTCTGAAAACGGTTTGGGGCATAGACGCGATTACTTACTTCAAATAGCAGGTCGAGTCGTTCAATAGGAGTAAGTCCTTCTACTGTCTCCCAATCATTCGCATGTCCTGATTCATGAGAAATTGCTTCAAAAGCGAAATTTGGATCTTGTAACTCGTAGTTTCGAAGAAGAATCTCCTTGGACGCTGAATTGAAATGTGCCGCTTCGCTTCCCGTAATGTTGTATGCAGAATTCATTGCACTGCCTGTAGTATCGTTTGTAAGAATCATTTTCTCTACTTCTGTTGAAAACCATCCCTTTGGATATGTTTGCTCTATGATTTTTTGTAGTTGCGGTATAGTAAGCGTGTCATATCGAGGTCCTTCAAAACGGTAGTTTTCAAAAACTAACTTATTTTCTTCGTTTATTGAAGTTGAGTCAACGTCGTCTGATATATCAAGGATGGAATTAAGCTCCTCATATTCGTTTGAGCGTCTGGTGTCTTTCAGATTTTCTATTTCTTTTTGCGTATTCTTATATTCCTCTGCGTAAATATTCACAAAAAGATATCCTGGGGCTTTTATTGGTATAAAAATTCCAAACATAGCCGCTTCTTTCAGATTATGTTGAGAGAAATGAGTAGTTTCTATATCATTGTTTGTAATACCCTGGTTTCTTTCTATATTATTTTCAAATTCTCCAGGTGTCTGCAGAAAACTGATATTAGACTCACCGAGCATTTCCGCAACCCGCGTATATTTTTCTTGATATGAAGCTGTGTTATTTTCAATAGCATATTCCTTCAGTAAATTTTTTGCTTTTTCATACTCTCGTTCAGCTACCTGACGTTTAGCAACTTCTACGCCGATACTTAAAACAGCCGCCGATAACGTTGTAAAAAGTGCCTTTTTGAGCACATTCTTTACAAGACGTTTGTAACCTGGTGGTGCTTGTATTGATTCGTTTTTTACTTCAAGAAGAATAGTGGAAAGCTCGGTTTCTTTATTCTCTTGAAGATTTGGAGGGCTAAAATTTTCAGTACCCATAGTTTTTATAGAATGTCATATAATCAGTCTACTTTCAAGCGCAAGTTTGATCCGTTTGATGCCAAAATCAATACCTAAATATCGCATGGATTTAGCTTAGCATACCTAGAGGAAACAAGGGGTGCGAAATTTTATTTAGCCGCAAACGGATTCCAGTTAGTCCCGCGATCGTAATAGTCTTCCCCTTCTGACTTTTTCAAATAGCCAATGACTTTATATGTCACCGGGGTAAGAACAACTTCAACAAGAGTTTTAAAAATATAGTTTGAAATAATAAGAGTAAGGAGTAGCCCGCCTGGCAAAACGCCAAGAAATGCGATCAGAATAAAAAGAGTACTGTCGATCCCTTCGCCGACCAAGGTCGAGCCGATTGTACGCATCCAGAGCCGCTTTCCATCCATCCAAATTTTCATTTTCGCGAGGATGAATGAATTGGAAAATTCTCCAGCTAGGTATGCAATGAGGCTCGCGAGCACAATACGTGGAGTAAGGCCCAAGATCGCATCATATGCTGCTTGATTGTTCCAATCAGGCGCGGCCGGAAGCTTGCCAACCACGATGAATACAATCGACATCAAGAGTGCGCAGAAAAATCCAAGCCAGATCACTTTGCGGCTTTGCTTGTAGCCATAGACTTCCGTCAAAATGTCACCAAAAATATATGAGAGCGGGAAAAGAAGCGTACCGGCATCAAAGGTCAATGGTCCGAAGTCTACGATCTTGGTCGAAGCCACGTTTGATATCAGCAGCACAGCCACGAAAAACACGGCAATAGTTCCTAGGTGTTTGTAATTTTTTTGCATAATGAATTTAATGCCAAGTTTCAGCGATAAATTATAGAAAATGTTTTTTAATGAATGCTCTTCCAGATCCCGATTTCAAATATTTTTCAAATTCAAACGCTTTATATTTATCTGAAAAAGCAATATAGAAATCGAGCTTTACTGGCAAACGTAGAGCAGTTGCTGGAACGTTACCATTTTGGTGTCGTTCGATTCTCTCCTTTAAATCGTTAGTGCAGCCAACATAGAATCCATCTTTGCATTTTAAACTATATACGTAATACATAATCCCGATCGCAGAGAAACTTTTATTAGCAATCTTCAAGCGGACTGCGTCACGCCGAAGCCACGGTGTAACTTTGGCGAAACCCAACTTCGCTAAAGCTACGTCGTGGCGAAGGCGGAGGAAGTGAGATTCGAACTCACGGACCCCGTAAAGGGTCTCCTGTTTTCAAGACAGGTGCCTTCAACCACTCAGCCATTCCTCCATCATTAATATTGTAGCTAGATCTCTATACTCCCTAGGCTTCAATAGAACCCCTCTACCTTACCTTATTTCCCTCTTTTTTTCAAACATTTTCTCTTAATTTGCAATTTTCTGAACAAAGGAACAGAATGAGCAAAACGATATCTCATGGCAGTTAAAAACATCATAGAAACCGAGGAACACCATAGGCGTCCTCGTTCACTTGGAGGTAAAAGTAATAGCGGGAATATTTCCTATGTAATACCAAAACATCATAAGTATTGGCATACGCTGTTTGGAAATATGAATGCATATCAAATTACCGATGAACTTATTATGCATTATAAGCCATCACATATAAATTTAGTCTGCACTTTCATCAATGGTACAGAAGTACATGCCAAGGGCGGACAAAATTCCAAAAAAAATACAAAGTGCCGAAAATCTTGGAATGAACTTTTCAAAGATATGACATTTGAAGAAGCCATTCAATACATAAACAATACTTGGCTTGATCCTTCATACCATATCTATATAAAATATTAGTTTCAAATATAAGCCCTGAAGCTGCTCCCTGGCAGCTTCTTTTTTTTATGCACACTTTAGATTTTGACAGACGCCAGAGCATGCTATGCTTTCTATATTAAGAGCTAACTATTTTAACTATGGATACATCAACAAATTCTGTGCCTGAGTCTACAACAGCGCCAAGTATGACCACTGGCAAAATGCGCATTGGTTTTGGAAAGCGTTTTTGGGCTGCCTTGCTCGACGCATTTATCGCTATTGTTATTGGCTATATTTTAGGATCGTTAGTAGGCAGCTCTTTTGATTCTTTCACAGAAGGAGAAGCCATCGGTGGCTTAGAAGGCAGTATGGCTGTCGGTGTATGGATCTTCCAATTAATAAATATTTTCTTGGAAGGCTCCCGTGGTGCATCGATCGGCAAAATGATTGTAAAAATTCAGATTAAAGATCAGAGCGGTACACAAGCAAACAACGCTGCACTCTGGAAGCGCACACTTGTAAAAAATATTTCTTTCCTCTGTCTTATCATAGCGACACTTTTAAGCATCAAGTTTATCTCCACCGTCGGCGGAATCTTGGGTTTTGTCATTTTCATCGGCTGCTTCTTCGTCCTTGGCAAAAATCGCCAAGCTTTCCATGACATGCTGGCGAAAACTGCCGTTTACAGCAAAAAAGATATCGCCTAGTTTTTCTCAAAAAATATTTTAGAGCGCAGATGCTGTGCATCCCACAAGTTCGTTGAAGACCTTGTTGGTAAGCGTACCCTTATTGCCGTAGCTCGTCGTAAGTCCCAAGGGATCAAGCATGATCTCGTGGAATGTTTGTTGAAATGCAATCAACGCATTTTGAAGTGGCGCATCAAACACTGAGTTTACGAGGCCGACATCATATCCCAAACTTTTTAAAATAAGTTTGGCATGATACACCTCAGCTGTGTTGGTATTGTTTACGACAGAATTTATTTCAGTAAATGCAGGACATGTCGGCGGCACAAATGTCGGGCACATCATTTCATTGATTTGCCGATAGGTGGTGCGATATACCCCTCCGGTTGGCTCGGTGAGTCCCCAGACGGTAAGCACCGTAGATGCATGTTTTAGTTGAAAGCGATTTACGGCCTCGCGATCAAGTGGCCCGTAAAAGCCGTCCACCGCAAGTGTCTCGCCTTGGGTGTTTAAAAAGAGCTCAAGTTTTTTCATATCCTCCGTCGTGTTTCGAGGATCACCATATTGCACAAACCCTGAAAGATACGGCGAGCAAGAACCTCCGCTTAAAACTAATGCTTGCGTAGGATTTTCGATAGGAGCAGGCGGGAGCACGATATCTGATGGTGTATTTTTGCTTCCACCACTACTACCGCCACCTCCACTACTACTCGTATTTCCCCCACCTGAAGAATTATCTTCCTCTTCTTCTGTCTCGTCTTCAACATCGATAGGTGAGACGCTCATGTTGCTTGCCGGACAATCACCCTCCACAACATGCTCATAGAGAATTGGAAAAATTTTCTCTTCTACATCTTTTTGATCCACACCATGAGCTTTGTCGGGATAGCTATAGAGCTCCGCGAAAATTCCAAGCCCCTGCATCGCCTCAATAGTTTGCACTGCGTCAGGATACGGCACGGTCGTATCGAGCTCACCATGAAAATCTACGCTCGGCGAATCAAATTCATCGAGATGTTTTGCGCGATATCCATCATCAATAGCACCCGAAGTCGATACAGCCATACATACCCATTGAGCCTCGCCTTCATTTGAAAAATTTGCTTTGACTTGTTCGTAGCTTGCTTCCAGCATTTCAGGACTGATCTCAGAAGAAGCCCCAACCATAAGTGAAGTAATCGCACCAGCTGAGGCACCCATAGTAATAATTTTATTGGGATCGATACCGTATTCGTCCGCATGTGCGCGCATATATTTCACCGCAGCTTGCGCGTCTGACATGGATTCTTTCATCGCAATATTTTCTTCTCCATTTCGCAGACGATAGTTGATCGAAGCAGCTACATAGCCGCGCTCTGCAAACCATTCCTTAGACCATTCAACAATTTTTTCTGAATTTTTGTCGCCACCGGAAAATCCTCCGCCATGAATAATGATCGCAAGAGGGCGAGATGTTTCTGCATCGGACGCAGGTGGCGTATAGACATCAAGCATAAGTGCTTCAGTATCTCCGGCTTTATTGATCGCGCTTCCATACTCGATATTTGACGTCACAACGATCTCTTCAGCATCAAATATTTGATCAAGGTATCGCGCGCCCATTTTCAAACTCACACCTTTACGGCTTCCAAAGAGTCCTTCAATACTACTAATGCCGGTTTTGATAGCATGGGAGACTGCTTGCGAGAATGAGGAGGTAGAGGTGGAATTTGTAGACTTTTTTCCTTCTTTGGCATAGGTAAATTGTCCACCAAGTAAAGTGAGGACGAGGAAAAAAGAAACAATAAAAATGTGTTTTTTGTTCATATATACTGTGAATTAAACGAATAACCTGTGGGACTATACCACACTTAGCCAAAAAGTAGGTGCCCGGCGTGTGCTATCTCTTTTAAGCGCCATGGTCGTAAAAACGTCACTGAACCGACTGAAATCGCATCAGCACCGGCATCTTTCAATTTTTTTACAGCGACTTTTGACATTACTCCGCCACTGGCAATAATTGGTATTGTTATCCCTTCTTTTCGCGCCTCCCTGATCCAATCCACAACAATCGGTAAAAGATAGTTGCCTGAAATTCCGCCGCCGCCGTAGCGAGCGAGTGGAGAAACGCTAGACCCAAACATTTTTTTACGATCTGACTCCTTTATATCAGCCCACCCAATCGTATTACTCACACACAGTGCATCGCAATCTGGATGCTCAGCTATCTTTTTTGCATATGGGAGCGCAATTAATGCAGAAAATTTTGGAATAAGTGGTATGCCAAGATCGCGAGCAATAATAAGCGCATCAGTGACTTCGTCGAGTAATAGTTCTTGCCCATGGCCGGTATTGGGACAAGAAAAATTGAGCTGAAGGCCGATGTGTCCGTGAAAATCCGGCAATGCTTTTTTTAATTTTTCGCAAAATCCTTGTAGCTCATTGAGACGCGCTTCTTTGGTGTCTCCAACTGACATGAAGGAAAGAAAGAAATTGTCAGTGCGCTTCTGCCAGCGGCCCGTAAAAAGTAAAAAATCAATGCCCGGCCCAGAGAGTCCCACCGCGTTGAGTGCCACTCCAGAGAAGGGCCGCACAGAAATACAGTCGGGCTTAAAGTCTCGCGGCGTGAGCCTATCTTTGCCAAGGGGCATATTGCCAGCCCAGGGAAGCGCAGTAGTAGTTTTGCCAACAAATGTGACCCCGTCAAAAGAAAATCCAGGAATAAAGCGAAAAATTTTGTGGTACGGATAGCCTTCGCCGAAAAATCCCATCACGCCCGAGGCGCCGAAGACACTGCCAAATTCTATTCCGCGCAACTTCATAATAATGGTATTATACACACATGGCCGAAGAAACTATTCTCGACATCCTCAAACGTACTGGCGCTCTCCTCTCGGACGATCACTTCGTCTATACATCAGGCAAGCATGGCTCATTTTATATCAATAAAGATTACCTGTATCTACACACCGAAGAAACTTCCAAAGTCGGCAAAATGTTGGGCGAGCGTTTCGCTGACAAAGACATCGACGTCGTTGTCGGCCCGGCGCTTGGCGGAATAATACTTGCCCAATGGACGGCCTATCATCTTTCTAAAACAAAAGGCAAAGAAGTGCTCTCGGTCTACACGGAGAAAACTCCTGATGGTGGACAAATACTGACTCGCGGATATGACCAATATATCGTCGGAAAAAATGTTCTCATTGTAGAAGACACGACTATGACCGGCGGCTCGGTAAAAAAAGTCGTCGATACGATCAAAGCCGCTGGTGGAAATATCATCGGGGTTTCTGTTATGACCAATCGCGATCCAGTCGACATCAACGAGTCCACGATCGGCGCGCCATTCTCCGCACTCGGCATACTTGATATCCCCGCTTTTGATGCGGCCGATTGTGAACTCTGCAAAAAAGGAATCCCAGTAAACACTAAAATCGGCAAAGGTAAAAACTTTGTAAAAAAATAGTTCTCAAAAAACAAAACCACCCTTCGGAGAAATACCGAGGGTGGTTTTGTTTTTACATTAAAATTGTTACTGACAATACTCCCAGAAATCCTTTTTATAATTATTTGAGCCAGCAATACCTGTTCCTATATACCCTCTACTGCTAATACTGAATCCGATAGCATTATTACGAGCAGCCCCAGCAAAGTCAGCTTTCTGAGTCCAAGTGTTTGTGGCAGGATCATATTCCCAGAAATCTTTTTTATATCCACTCCCTGTATTCCCTGTTCCTACATATCCTTTGCTACCAATAGCGAAGCCCACAGCGCCTTCTCGGGCTACTCCTCCAAAGTCAGCTTTCTGAGTCCAAGTGTTTGTGGCAGGATCATATTCCCAGAAATCTTTCTTTTTGCCCACATCATCTTCTCCCGTTCCCAAATATCCTTTTCCATTTATTGCGAAACCAGTCGCCCCACTGCGGCCAGTTCCTGGAAAATCAGCTTTCTGGGTCCAGGTGTCTGTCCCTGGATCATATTCCCAGAAAAAATTGTTAATTGGGCCATTCGTGAGGTTATGTCCAGTTCCAATATATACTTTAGAATTAAGAGTGAAAGCCACACTTTGATGCCAGCCAACAACATTAGCGCTCGATTTTTGAGTCCAGGCACTAAGTGTTGGATTATATTCCCACATATCATCAAAAGGGCCAGTGGTCCAGTTTATGCCGGTTCCGACATATCCTTTGTCCCCAATATTGAAACCAACAGCTGCCATGCGAGACGTTCCAGTGAGATCTGCTTTCTGAGTCCAAGTATTTACTATTTGATCGTATTCCCAAAAATCTTTATAGAACTTATTGTTTCCACTCGTATATGCATACCCTGTTCCTACATATCCTTTATTATTAATTGAAAAACCCACTGCTTCATGGCGACCAACGCCTCCAAAATCCGCCTTCTGTGTCCAGGTATTCGATGTACAGGCCGGCGGCGCCACGTTGACTGTCGTTGTTGCAAATGTCGTATTCGCCGTTCCGATTGCTGTCAATTTATACAGCATTGTTTGAGTGAGTGGCAGCGTCGTAAACGATCCTTGCGCTATAGTCGGCGTGATTGAGCCAACACCTTGATCGATGGATCCAGCTTCGCAATTGGTCGTCTTCCAATTAAGTGTCGTTGTTTGTCCATACGCGATTATTTGTGGAGTAGCATTAAAAAAATTGATCGTGCATTGTGGTGGCGGAACCACGGTAATAATCTTGATGGCTGAGGTAGTGTTAGTAGCGTTTGAAGCAGTCAGTGTAAAAACTGTCGTGAGTGTAAGATTACCCGATGATATGGAACCGTTCTGAGGCACAGTACCAATAGCGGGCGAAATAGAGATGGTTGTGCAGTTGGTCGTACTCCAAGAGAGCGTAGAGGCAGTGTTGTAAGGAATAGATGGTGGTGTCGCATTAAAGGAGTTGATCATGCAAGCTGAAGGAGTACCCACAGTCACTGTGGCAGTTGCAGTAGCAGTATTAGTATCTCCGACTGCAGTGAGAACATATGTTTTAGTCGAAGTAAGTGGGCCAGTTCCAACTGAGCCAGTCGGAGAAGGTGAGGAAATTAAAACCGTAGAAGCTTGGATAACGGCATGTGACATGCAACCTGTCGTCGACCATTTAAGGTTAGAGGCTCCACCTGAAGCAACAGCAGCTGGTGTAGCTTTGAAATAAAGAATAGAACATGGAGCGAAACCCTCCTCGCCAGAACCGGAAGAATCTTCATCGGAAGATGTAGTAGAGCCAGGATCAACTTCGCCACCTATCACCCGCTCGGCTGAAGCAGAAATTGGGCTTATAAAAACAAAGGTTATTAAAAAGGTTACGAAAAAGCTCCCCAAAAATATATTTTTCATGGCGTCGTTATATCATACGCTTATAATTTGTCAAATGTGAAACAATTGACTTACAGAGAAATATACTGTATAACTCAAACGAAGTTTCGCGTTCTGTGGGCATTTTCTCATAGGCGGAAGCTATTTTAAAACAAAAAAATCGTTAAACAATGAAAAAACTTTTCCGATTACCTGCTATGGCAACACTTTGTCTCGCAGTATTACTTTTTACTGTGCCTACAATGGCACAGGTTACAATAACTTCAAGTAAGGCCATTGGCGGATCTCTTGATGACCGTTTCTACGATATGGCAAAAACCCCGGACGGTGGACATGTGCAGGTTGGAGCAATATTTTCTAATGATGCCGGTGCAGCAAACAAGCATGGAGGAACTGACAATTCCGATGCGTGGTTGGTAATAACCGACTCAGTAGGAAATGTGACTATGAATGTGTTATTCGGTGGGAAAAAACCGGATTGGTTTAGTAAAGTTATCGTACATTCCTCTGGTAAAATCATTGCAGTGGGATCCACTTCTTCAAAAGAAGGTGATATATCAGGTAAATATGGAGGCGCTACTGCCGACGAAAATTTTGATTGCTGGGTAGTTGTAATCGACCAAAACACTGGAGCACTTCTTGGCCAAAAATGTATTGGTGGTGCTGATGATGATTTTGGCGCCAATCTAACAGAAGAAGATGATGGTGACATCGCTGTTGTTGCAAGTACCGAATCAACTGATGAAGATGCTACTGGTAACAATGGCAAGTATGACATGCTCGGAGTATCTATGAGTAATGACGTCGCAACAATCAAATGGAAAGCAGTCTATGGTGGGTCAGAAGATGATATTGCCACCTATGTTGTACACACGGGCGATAACTACATTATTGGCGGAACTACTACTTCCAATGATAATATCTTCGAGGGGTATGCTCTCGGAGGGAAGGATGGTGCGCTCGTCTATACTGGCGGTACCGGTAATTCCTTTTATGCCATAGTATCAGGTAGTGGAGGCGATGATTTATTGTCGTGTTCCGTCACATTAGGAAATAGCAACATAGTCCATGGTGGTAACAGGGGTGATAATGGAGGATCTGATTTGTGGAATATGAATCTTTCATCGGATTGCACTACACAAGAATGGGAAATCATAAATGAAACAGAGGGAAATGATAGTCTCATGGCTATGTGCTTAGGGCCCAATGAAGCAATAATCAGTGTTGGAGCAATCAGTACAATTGATGGGCACGATGCTCTCATCTCAAAAGTTGATCAATCAGGAGCTCTTAAGTGGGTAAGCTCATTTGGAACTTCAGGAGACAGGGCTTTTGCTGCAGTCGCTTCTACTGGTAATAAAAAATATGCAACAGCAGGTTGGGCAAATAATCTTCCGGACGGTTTTGGAGGATATGATGGATGGATAACTTATCTTGAAGAAGGTTTCGGAACAAATGCGAATGAGATCGCAGTTTTAGATGAGCTAAACATTTATCCTAATCCTGCAACCGATGTTGTGACTATCTCATTTGCCAATACAAAAGAAGGCACGTATCAGCTTTTTAACGTAACCGGTGATCTTTTTTCAGTAGGAGAAATTCCTGCAAGACAATCGCAAATTCAAATTAATTGTGATGCATTTCCTGCCGGTACTTATTTCTTACGCCATATCACTGGCGACAATGTGACAGTAGAAGAATTTATGGTTCAGTAACTTATCTGGACTACAACAATCCCGAGCCTTTCCGATTTTTGGAAAGGCTCTTTTTTATTTCAATATTATGAGAACGGATATAGTAGCCCAGCTTTTAGATACGCTTCTTTTTCTTGAGCGCGGAAGGCGGCGACCGCACGAGACATTTCGAAGGCTAAGTTTTTTGGATCCCCTGCCCCGCCCGCCTTTTCCATCCATGGATAATTAAAATCGCGCGACGATGAGAGGATGCCGATGTGTCCAGCGAGCGGACCGCTCGAGATATGAAGCGGCATGACATTTTCAAAACTTCCGCCTTGAGCACCAAATCCTGGCACGAGTGCGATACCGTGCGGGCGAATTTTGCGGAAGGTGTCAGTCATTTTCACAGTGGAGCCCATCACAGAAAAAATCGGCGAGATACCATCAGTATTTAAATCATTTTTCTTACTAAATTCTTCGGTCTGATACAGCATGAATTCGTGAGCTGTAGGCTTTCGGCCGATAATACCCTCTATTTTTTTTATCTCCTCACCACTTACCGCAAAACTTTTTTGTTTTTCCGAAAGTTCCACACCCGTGTTTTCTTCTATGTATACGTCTTGGATGGTCGTACCTGAGGGATTGGAGCTTCGCGTCACCACGATTGCTCCGCGGCCGTTTTTGAAAAATGGCAGTCCCGGTGTCAGTACATCAGTGCCCATCCAAGTCGTCACGGTCATAGTGTCAAAACCAAAGCGTCCAGCGACCCCAGGAAACACTTCCTCGTTCGAACGAGAAAGATAGCTCGCATAATATGGATATTGAGTGCTTTCGATGTCGCCTCGCTTGGCGTCGAGAATAAGAAATATATCTTCGCCAGATTTTTCACTTCGCACATGAAGGTCACGACAGAGTATTTCAAGGACTGTCGTGCCGAATGGCGCGAAACGTTCGTAAAATGCAATCTGGGGTTTGTATACCCGGATACCTGCATCCCAAGCCACTTCAATAATATCGAGAAAATAGGCCGTGAGGCCAGCGAGGAAATATGGTGCATCTGCACCAACCGGACTATGTATACTTTCGCCCACTTTCGCGAGAGTTTGGAAATATGTTTCAAGCAGAGCACGTCGCCCACTGACATACTGTGTGTAAAATTCCTTGTTCAAAACTCCCTCGGCTTCAAAATGCGGATCAAGTCCGATACAGAGCCCTGTTTTTTGCTTTCTCTGAACATTCCAAAGTTTTTGGCCAGCATTCAACATATAATGGCAAGTGTAGCACGCCCTGGCTTTCTATTCCTACCCTTCTGTACAAAGGGTTATTCAACACTTTCCTCCTTCTAAAAACAGTAGTATTATCGTCACAAAAAGGTATACTGTACGTTACTATGATCGGACAACAACAATCGAACGAGGAAACAATACTCTTGCTCGATCAGGCCCGCGCAGGCGATCAAGATGCTTTTGCCCTTTTATATAAAGAGTACTATACACCGATTTATCGATTCATTTATTTCCGAGTAAAGAGCAAAGAAGAAGCGGAAGATCTTGCCCAGACAGTTTTTCTCAAAGTCTATGCAACACTGAGCGACATGCAGGGCGAAACGACTGCCCCACGCGCATTTTTCTTCACAGTTGCCCGAAATGCGATCATCGATCACTATCGCAAACAAAGTTACCGCAATCATAGCGGTGAAGAAGCTATGATAGATATTGCCGACGATGATGTACGCCCCGACGAAGCCCGGGCGATCAGTGAAGAGACCGACCGCTTGAAACAAGCAATCAGTCAGCTGACAAAAGAGCAGCAAGAAGTGATCATTTTAAAATTTATAAATGAACTTGAAACCAAAGAGATTGCACAGGCAATCGGCAAGCGAGAAGATGCTGTCAGGCAGATCCAATCGCGAGCCATTAAAGCCTTGCGAAAAATTCTCGACGGGGATGTGCGTTTTTAATATGTAATAAAAATATAATGGAAGAACACTACACAAAAGAAGAAGAGGCAGTCATACACTCGCTAAAACACAGCGGGTCTCGTGTCGCTCCAAGCGAAGCAGCTTTTAGGCGTGTGCTGATGTCCATATCTAAAACAAACGCAAGCACTCCTATCGAACCTGCTTTCATGTATGGTACGCAACCGCTTGAATGGAATACATTTTGGAATGGAGCTCAGATGATCCCGAAACAAATCAAACAAGCAACTCCGCTCTTTCGGTACAGTAGCCTCGCTGCAGTGGCCTTTGTAGCAATACTCCTTATTGGTGGGCCAAAAATAGGGAGCCGAAGCGGCATAACAGCACAACTCCAATCAATGAATGAACTCTCTGAAACCGAAGCCCGCGAGACGAGTCTAGCGCTCGCTGACTTAAACGAAACTGGTCTTAATTTTGCAAACCAAGATGGGTCGGAAGATGGCGATATTGATTCACTATTAAATCTATGAGACTTAATCCTATAAAAAATAAAGCGACAGTGGCAATCGGCGTCATCGTACTGTTCAGCATCTTTGCCTTACCTTCCCTGAGTCTTGCAGAAGTAATACGAACTCGCGGGAACTTCTGTGAAAATATTTTAAACCCAGCATCCCCGATACGTGAGCGCGTCGTATCTATCAACACCAAACTCGGGATAGTTGGATCGGAGCGCTTGAGCCGTTTTGAAAAAAATATTAATGAAAAATCTGAGCGGCGCGACGAATCGCATCGCTCCCTGGATGCAAAACGTCTTGAGCAATACGAAAAACTCAAGGCCCAAGCTACAACAGATATTCAAGAAAACGCAGTTGCTGATTTTGTCAGTATGTCTGATGGCGCAATTCAAGCACGACGAGAAGCAACCAACAATGCCGAAGAAAACTTTGTGAAAAGCGTAAAAGATATCCTTGAAAAGCGTAGCCCGATCATAGCTTCTGCCGCTAAGAACTTCAGATACACTCTCGACGCACTCGTGGCAAACGCGACGACAGACTGCAAAGCTGGTGTGGAAGACATCGCAGCTCATGACACCTTTATGAAAGGTCTTAAAAAAGCTCATACTACTTTTGTTTCAGAACGTGGCGACCCAAAAGTCTGGAGAAGTCAGATCATTGCCTTAAACAAAACCCTGAAAGCGAGTGTCGCAAGCGCTGAAGCGACATTCCGTTCACAAATCGCCGCTGCCGAAGAAACACTCGAAGCTGCATTTAAACAATAAAATTGTAATCCCTTACAAAAAAGCCCCTAACCGGGCTTTTTTGTTTATTTATTAAGTACGAATATAGTACAATAGTAGGAATGGATGACGTCATCGCATGGGAAGCGGAAGAATATACACATCGACAAAAAAACCCAGACTGGTTTTGGGCACTTGGCATTATTGCTGCCTGCGTCAGTATTGTTTCAGCGATCAATGGCAATTTTCTTTTTGCAGTTTTTATTGTCCTCGCCGCCGTCACGATCGGATTTTATGCGATCCGCAAACCTGAAATGGTACGTTTTGAAATAAATAAAAAAGGTATTAGAGTACGCAATTTTTTATACACCTACAATTCATTGAAAGGTTTCGCTGTGCACACTCACGATGATGGCTCGCGGCTCCTGATCGAAACCAGCCGAGCTGTTCTCCCAATCATTTCCTTCCCCTTGCCTGAAGAATTTGATCCTGAGCGACTGCGTGATATCCTCCTCGTTTACATTCTAGAAAAAGAACTGAGCGAACACGCCTCCGATCGCATGATCGAGTATTTGGGGTTGTAAATGACTCGATCAAACTTTTATTGAAAAGATTACTCGAGTGAATAGTTTCACTCTTTTTTGGTTTCAGACAGGTTTACTTCGAGTCTAAAATGCAGTATAGTGCGGTGCACTGGCCCCGTCGTTCAATGGATAGGACATGACTTTGCGGAAGTTAAAATGTAGGTTCGATTCCTACCGGGGTCACCATTTATTTATTCAATAAGACATTCCTGGAGTGGGAAGATAATAAAAAAATCGTCCTGGAATACCAAGACGATTTACGGCATTACTTACTATAAAACTAATTTCCACTCTTCTTTGGGAATGGAATTATCTACTTCAACAACCGTATCTCTCAAACGGTCTTTGCCAGTAATCATAACCAGGATATTTTTCTCTCTAAGTCGATCAATCTTCAATCGATCGTGAAGTCCAGCAAGTACGACCGAAGAAGCGTACCCGGCATCAATTCCCTCAAGCTTGTGTAGCATGTGTTTTGCGTCGAAAATCGCTGCCTCTGTGGCATCAAGTGCAAGTCCTTGGCTTTTACTCAAAATATCTCTCACAAGGTGATACGTACCGCTTGCATCTCCGCGGCGTATTGGCCAAGCCAACGACTGTTTTGGGCTTTTTATAGAAAATTTTTGATTATAATCAAAAACTCCATTTTGGTAAGAGACCACGATCGGATTTGCGTATTTAGGTTGAGCAACAATCATACGTGGATACACCTTAAGCCACCGAAGTTGCAATGCATCACGTACTGCCTTATCAGCTCCAATAATACCAACGCCTGCCGAGATCGATTGGCAAACAGCATCAATCGGTATGCGCAAAGAACAAAGCTGTGCGAAAGCTTCAAGATATGAAATCTTGCTCGCATCGTGACGAAAACTACTAGTAGCCCCACCAAGCTCACGTTCATCTTTAAGAACATGTTTGGTATACCAATTAGCATACCGCACTGATTCGTCATAGGTTGCTTCCTCGAGGACAGATACCCGCATTCGACTTGGTTTCTCAAAATTGTGATATGCCAGCTGCTTAGATGCGATGAAAAGATGCGCAGTAAATGGATGCTCGTACTGTTCCATTCCCCATGCGAGCGATGCCGCAGTATTACCCGTAGAAGCATGGGCATATTCAGAAATATTTTCATATTTAAAACGTGAAAACATAAGCTCGGTGATACGGTCCTTCATGGTCCCGGTCGGAAGCTCCGTCTCAAGTTTTAAAAAACATCGTTTTACCCCTAAGTAATTTGCAAAAGCCTGACTTGTTTCCACAAGAGAAGTTTCCTGCAAATTAAAATCAAGTATTTCAACATTGGTGAAATACGGAAGGAACCTAGACAACCTCTGCCGTAGTGAAAAAGTTTGAGTTTCCATAGTAATTTATTTTTTTGTGAAAGAACACTTTGATTATGGAGGCGTGGAGACACATTGTTAAATTTTTTATCAAATCAAACATATTTGTATCTTTTTGTTATAAATGATAGATTATTGAATATGATCAAAATACAGGACGTTGTACGAGATATCGTTTATGCCGAAGAAGAAGGTCTCTATGCTCTCGCACAGGGCTATATGAATCTTTCCGCATATGCGAAAAAAATTCGAAAAGAAGTTGAAGATAGATCAAAAAAGGATGTCCACATTCCAGGAATAGTGGTGGCACTTTCTCGTGTACAAAAGGAACTAAAAAAAGTACATCCACTTATTCAGGATATAAAAATAAATAATATTACGACCAAGTCCCCTCTTTCCGAGATTGTGTTCAATAAAACACCCCTGATACTCTCACAGCTTTCTTCTTTGTATGAAAAACTTAAGACAACGGGAGATGATTTTCTTGCTATAACCCTTTCTACTTCTGAAGTGACAGTTATTTGTTCAGACAAGATTAAAGACACCATTTTAAAACATTTTAAAGAAAGCCCTCGCATGATTGAACCTGGGCTTGCTTCGCTTGGGATTTCACTCGATCCAAAATATTATCCAATGCCGAATATTACGTACTCTTTAATTCGAAGGATAGCAAGAAAACGTATCCCCCTCGCTGAAACAATTACCACACACACTGAAATTATTTTTATCTTCCCGAAGAAAAGCCTCCCGGAAGTTCTTAGTCTCTTTCATTCTTGATTGTTGGATATAATTTAGATTATTTTTTACTCCATCAGCATCCGCGCAATGCGGATTTCGTCAAAGGTAAAGGCGCTGCCGAGTTTTTCATACACGGGCGTGAGCTTATCAGTACCAGCTGCCTTAAATGCCCGGTGGATTTCTGCCAGACCTTTTGAGATTTTGGGAGTCAAAAGCCGTAAAAGCTCGGTGCGATCGATCGCTCCTTGTTTAAAAAGTTTTTCAATATGATCAAATATCGTCCGGCTCTGCACCCCCCGCTCACGAGCGATGAGGGCAACCGTCATGCCTTCTTTCCATAACCCAAGCGTCACATCGTAAGTCGAAAGTTTTTTGCCAGTACGAGCTCTTTCACTTTTTTTGCTTTTTACGGCTTGCAGTGTGCCACCACAGGCGCGAACAAAGTTGTCATACATTTTTTGTAAATCCGTAGCAGGTAATTTTGAAAATGCGAGCCGAGCTTCTTCAGAGCGAGCACGAAAGCTGGCATCTTCTTCCAAGATTGCTGGATGCACAGCCAATGCTTTCTGATTGATCCCGAGAAGATAGAGTCCGGAAAGTCGCCTAACACGGGAGAGTGCTACGTAGCCCTGGCCGTACTCAAATACCTGCGAGAGATCCATTACCGCTGCATCCAAGCTCATGCCTTGGCTTTTGTGGACCGTGATCGCCCAGGCCAAGCGTAGCGGGATCTGGCTGATGCTTGCCCGTACTACACCGTTTTCCTGCACACTCCACTCCATCGACTCAGCGATGACTTTGTGGCCACTTTTAGTGCGAATGATCGGGGCACCGGTATCGGTATCAAAATCCTCCACGGTACCGAGCGTGCCGTTTGCAAAATGCATAAGTGGATTATTTTTGGTAAACATCACGCTTGCGCCGATCTTAAGCGTTAAAGTTTCTGGAGAAAGACACCCTCGAGCAAGAGTGGCCACCAGCGCGTCCGGACCACGCGAAGACATTTCATATGTTTTTTGTCGACTGGTGAGCTTGCTGAGCGCATTGGTATTTAAACTATCAACATCAGCATTGTGCGAAAAAAGACGAGTAATATCGGGGGGTGCTTGGGTGGGAGCGATCTGGCGCGACAGAATGTGTTCCATATGCACCTCGCCAATCTCACCCGCGCGCAAGGCTTGGAGCACGGAGAGAAAATGTTTGTCATCTTGGCGATATTGCTCGGTGAGATAGCACACAATCGGCCGAAGTGCTGCCCACTCTGGCGACTCATAGGCAAATATCGCCACCTGTTCGTCATCAAACATAGTTTGATCTTCGCTTCCATAATTGATTTTCTGAATTGGCGGCAGTTGGAAGAAATCGCCGACGAGTATCACTTGCATGCCGCCAAACGGCGCATCGTTTTGCCGTATTTCCTTTAGCACTTGATCAATCATCGAAAGCATCGATGGTGCGAGCATAGAAACTTCATCAATAATAAGAACCTGAGTGCGACTGACTCGCTTTGCTACGTATTCACTGCTCGCAATCTTGTCGAGATCGTATTTTGTAAGTGTCGTCTTAATACCAATACCGCTCCAGGAATGAATTGTCATACCGCCGATGTGGGTCGCGGCAATACCAGTAGAGGCGGTAATAGCTGGCTCAATACTATGCTCGCGCAAATATGCCACATACGCGTTCACGGTATGCGACTTGCCAGCCCCTGGCTCCCCCGTCAGAAATACGTTGGCTCCTGTTTTTAAAATAGTAAGCGCTTGGGCTTGAGTCATATAAAAGTTAAGAGTTGTTAATTACGAATTACGAGTTGACTACAGGATAAAATTTTCGAAATGAGGACTCGGAGTAATTTCACTGAAGGGATAATTATTACTGACTAGCCGAACCGCAATGAGAAAATTTTATCCTGCATCTAATACACAAAAAAGCGCAGCTCCCAATTCGTAATTTGTAATTTCTAACTTTTAACTGAATCTGTTGCCCAGGCTTTGAGTTCTTCGTAGTCGGCTTCGCCGCAGATGAATTTTTTGTTTTCAGTATTGTAAAAAAATGGCACACCTCCACAAAGCTCACCGTTGTCGATCGCTTCGAGTTTTTTCATATTTTCTTCGTTGTGCCAGACTTCTAGTTTTTCAATAGCAATACCCGCTTCCGCTTCGAGGCGGTCAGTGAGTTTGTGCATTTCGATGCAATGTGGGCACTCAGTGCCGTAAAAATTAAGTAGTGCCATAGAGCAAGTAGTAAATAGTTAGTAGTAAAGGATTAATGATGTATTTCTAATTCTACTCCTTCGTTATGATTATGATCATCAATCACAGAAGCAGCAATACTCTGGTGACCAATCGTATGCATAAAAAGCGCTCCGAAAACAGCGCCGACCGCAAGGAGGAGTACTGTTTGTTTCCAAGAAATATCCTGCATGTGCACAAGTATACCGCGTCTTCAAAAAGTAGCCAAGACAAACTACCTGCCTAGAGGGCAAGCCGGGCTACAAACATTACAAACATGGTTATAAGTATAAGAGTAATCATACCCTTATACTGACGCACCAATAGCCATAATATGACAAAATTGTGCAATCAACAGCAGCGACAAAGTCCGCCGATTTTGCCGTCTTTCGCAAGTCGACGGACTGAGAAGGAGCAAATTTCGAGTACGAAATTATGCGACGGCAAAATCGGCGGGCGGAGGAGCCTTTATTTTACGATACGGGCCAAACGGGCTTTTTTTCGAGAAGCAGTATTTTGCTTCAAAACCTTGGATTTTGTACCTTTGTCGATAGCACTTTGAGCAGCACCCAAAAGCTTGAGAGCTTCGTCTTTTTTACCGTCTTTGACGAGGCGCTCGATCTTCTTGATCATTTCACGATACGCGCGCTTGCGGCTTTCGTTATAAACTTGTTTTTTGACGCTCCCGCGGAGGGCCTTTTTGGCTGATGAGGTGATTGGCATGGCTGATATGTATATTAAATATAATGTATAAAGGATTATCTATAAGTACGATAACGTAGGGCATAGTACCACAGAGATTGAAAAACCACAAATTATAGAGCGTACTTGATACTTACTACTTTATACATCATACTTACTTCCATGATTGGAAAAATATCCGGGCTTGTTGCCCACCTCACAGACAAATACGCCATCATTGAAGCTTCAGGGGTAGGATATAAAGTGTCGCTCACAGCAGATACTTTGGCTTCGCTCTCTCTTGGTGAGGTGGGCTCGCTTTGGACCTATCTTGCCGTGCGCGAAGATGCCTTAGATCTCTACGGCTTCTCGACACTTGAAGAGCATGATTTTTTTACCATGCTGATTTCCGTCTCTGGCATCGGACCAAAAGGTGCGCTCGGTATTCTCGCTGTCGCGAGCACCGATACGCTCAAACGTGCGATCGGCACTGGCGACACTGCCTACCTCACCAAGGTCTCAGGCATCGGTAAAAAAACAGCCGAGAAAATAGTGCTAGAACTTCGCGACAAACTCCATGCCCATGCTGAAACCAAAGAATCTCACGGCACGCTTCGCGCGGAGAGCGATGTCGTCCTTGCTCTTCAATCTTTGGGCTACTCGCAAAACGAAGCTCGCGATGCGCTTAAAGAAGTGCCTGTAACAATCGAGGGCACAAATGCCCGAATCAAAGAGGCACTCAAAATCTTGGGTAGTAAATAGAAAATAGTTAGTAGGAAATTTTATTATGCCCGAACTTCCTGAAGTCCAAACAACAGTCGATGGTCTTAAAAAAACCGTGATTGGTCTTACCTTTCGCGATGTCTGGACTGATTTGGCTATTGGAGAATTTACTTCCCCTCACCTTTCACAATCACTTAAAGATAAAAAATTCTTTGCGAAGTTTAAAAAAGAAATTATTGGCAAAAAGATCATCGATGCCAAGCGTCGAGCAAAAAATATCCTCATCTATCTCTCGGGCGGTAAAGTCATTCTCATTCATATGAAAATGACCGGGCATTTAATGTTTGGCGAGTACAGCAAACATGAAATTACGAATGGTAAATTACGAATTACGAATTGGGCACCAAGCAAGAAAGAGAAAAATCAGGCACTGTGGGATCCCTACAATAAATTTCTACACGTAGTATTCACGCTCAGCAACGGCAAGCATCTCGTCCTTTCTGATGCGCGCAAGTTCGCCAAGGTAACATTGCTTGATGTGAGTGACATGGATACAAGCATTCATCTTGGACATTTTGGGCCTGAGCCGCTAGAAAAGAGTTTCACACTTCCGCAATTCATAGCTCGTCTCAAGAAAAAACCAAACGGTAAAATAAAAGAAGTCTTGATGGACCAATCTATCATCGCTGGCATTGGTAATATTTATTCAGATGAAATGCTGTGGCTTACAGGCATTCATCCAGAAGAGCGGGTGAAAAATATTCCTGGTGCGAAACTCCGCGTGCTGTATACAAACATGAAAGCAGTACTCAAAAAAGGTATTGATTTCGGCGGCGACTCCACAAGCGACTATCGCGACATAGACGGTAAACGCGGAAAGTTTAGCGCGCACCACAATGCCTATCAACGAACAGATAAAAGCTGTGGAAAGCCAAGATGTAAAGGTGTTATACTAAGGAAGATCGTCGGCGGCCGGAGCGCACATTACTGCTCGGTACATCAACGACTATTAAAATAATTTACTACTAATTTAATTTACTATTTTTATGGCAGCACACGCAGGTGGAGGACATGGTGGTGGAGGCGGACTTGGAAGCGGCTGTATGTTCGCGCTTTCAGTCCTAGGCATTTTGGCAGTTTTATGGATTATTTGGTATTACTCTGGCGGCCCAGCACATTATGAAGCCACCCATGGTCCTTTCATAAAACCGCCCGCTCCACTTGATAGCGGAGAGGTCTACGGGCCTGATTCTAAATATTAGAGCCCAAGGAGCCGAAAGAGCGCTATCCCTGCCGCTACCGAAACATTGAGCGACTCTTTTCCAATATTATTTTTCTCACGATTACGCAGGAGTTTCCCTTGCATGGGGATTTCTATTATTTCATCACAGTGTTTCAAAATACTTCCCGGAATGCCATGCACTTCTTCACCAAGTATGAGCGCACAACTTTTTTTGGGTTTGGCTTTTTTGTAGTCTACTGATTTTTTATCTTGCTCAAGAGCGTAGATCTTTATACCTCCTTTTTTTAATTTTGAAATAAGTCTCACGGTTGAATGCACACTCTCCCACGCGACGGTCTTCTCCGCCCCAAGCGCAGTTTTGGCAATATCTTTTCGTGGCCGACCATACTGATCAAGCGGCGAAGGCGTGTAGCCAGAGAGATATATTTTAGATACTCCCGCAGCATCTGCTGAGCGAAAAATCGCGCCGACATTGTACGTACTTCTAATATTGTGAAGAATAAGAATAGAAATCATAGATTATGATATGAATGAAAGTACTAACACTGCACTTAAAGTGAGGATGATACCGATCCATTGATATTTTTTGAGACGTTCATGGTTGAATACAACACCTAACATCACAGCGAGAATAATATACGATTCTGAAATCGTAATGGCGAGAGAAATCGGAATAAGTATGACAGCAAAGCTGTAGGCAAGCCAGGCGCAATTATCAAAAAGTGCTACTGCCACACTCTCTGCGGGATGTTTTCGTATGTGGTGAAAAAAACTCCACCAGCTTCGTGAGTAGGTAAAATATAAAATACAGCATACAGCGATCACTGTATGTACAAACCAGATAGTAGCCACAGGTCCCACGCTGCGACTGGCGAGGCCAGTCGTAAAATTGACGAACGCCATAACAACGGTAGCCATAAGGGCAAGGATGGCACCATGCTCCCAAAAATGATGCGCTTTTATTTTACCGCTATACGCCACCAAGAGAATTCCAAGGAAAACAAGTGCAATGAGGCCGCCTTGATACCACGTCAAATGTTCTCCAAGTAGAGTAATACCGAGAAGCACCGTAAGGGGAAGCTCAAATGACAAAATCGGCTCGATCACCGTAAGCTTACCAATCTGGAGCGCCTTAAATTCTAAAAGTGCTACGACGAGCGTGAGAGCTGCAACAAGAAAAAGAAATGGCCAGAAAAATACCATCAATGGGATTTCTCCAAACACAAACGGTAAAAGCACGATGCTACCAGCGCCAGTGATACAAAAGAGACTCGGCCAGATGCCAAAGTCACGAGACGTCCGCTGGATAAAAAAATCTCCAAAGCCCCAAGAGACAAGGGCAACGAGAGCGTACATGATACCGAAAGAATTCATGGCGATATTGTAGCACCCAAAACTTTATTGCGCTTCAATTTATACTTATACTGGTCCGCCCGGTAGGAATCTCGACTACCGTCGCGGGTGAGTTTCGCTCGGACTAAAGTCCGACAACGAAACTCCTTTCGATTTCTGCACGCGAGTGAAGCAGTTCACTCGTTCGAGGCGCCAAAATCCGCTTCGTGTATTTTGTCCGCCCGGTAGGAATCGAACCTACGACCCTCTCCTTAAAAGGGAGCTGCTCTACCAACTGAGCTACGGGCGGATGTCTTATACTTACTTTTCAAACACTAATTCTATACTTCGAGTTGTATACCTACCAACCTGCCTGCCGGTAGGCAAGAACAGCTACGGGCGGATGTTTACTAGTTGTTTTTAAACTTCTATCTTATACCGGATACTATAATAGAATAGTAGCTCAAAAATATCATATTCGGATAGACAAAGCAATGAATTTGGTTTATTGTTAGTTTATGGAAAAGAATAAAATTGTTACCCTTGTCGTATTAATCCTGATCGTTGCAGGTGTCATTATTGGCATGCGGATCATTGCCAGTAGCGTTAAGACCAACCCGGCAGATACTACCTTTGCCTCATGTTTGAAGGATACTGGCGTGAAGTTTTATGGTGCCTTTTGGTGCCCACACTGTCACGAGCAGGAAAAAGCCTTAAATCTGTCACGGCAAGAACTTGAAACGATTGGTCTCTATATAGAATGTTCTACGCCAGACGGACGCAGCCAAACCGATATCTGTAAAGAAAATGGCATTAAAAGCTACCCAACATGGGTGTTTGCTGATGGCACCGTAAACTCGGGCGAACTATCGCTTGAGGAACTCTCGATAAAATCAAGCTGCCCACTACCAGCACCTGAAGTAGAATAATATGGAGTCTTTTACCATTATTTTCAACAAAATTGCTGCAATAGGGTCTTTGGCGATCCTAGCCACAGCACTCTACGTATTGATTCAAATATGTATTGCCAAAAATACGCCAACGCTTCGTTTTCTCAAGCGAAACGCCATCCGAGGGATCGCCATACTCTCTGCATCAAGCTTGTTTCTCTCCCTTATTTACTCAAACATCATCGGCTACCCACCCTGCCTTCTCTGCTGGATTGTACGAATCACATTTGTTGTCATTCTTATTCTTTCGGCTTGGATACTCGTAAAAAAGAATACAATACTCACGCCCTTCCTTATATTTTTTTCTATTGCTGGAGCAATCGTGGCTCTCTACAATACGATAATTATGTATATTGGGTTCTCTCCGCTCCCCTGTAGCGCCGAAGTCTCGTGCACGGTACGTTATGTGTATGAATTTGGTTTTGTGACTATCCCCTTCATGGCGCTCGCTGTTTTTGCCTTGATTGTGCTATTTTCTTTTTTAGCGAGAGAAAGAAAAACCTTTATAGTATAACGCTCAAAAAAGTTTTCCCCACATCAAACTTCGCATAGACCAAAAAAGAAGGTACAATAAATACGAATATAAATCACGAACACTTTCATGTAAATCCCACATAGGGAATATCTTTTAGAGCAAAGCGTTTCGCGAATAGAAGGATCTGCTGATATACATTTCTATTTATCAGCAACACATCTTTCGTAATGTTCTTTAATTTATGCTCCACTCCATGGAGCAGTAGGCAAACAAAGGCCTTGAGAATGATAGTCAACACGAGTTGAATATCGCTCTCAAGGCCTTTTTTATTTCGACAAGGGAGGATCGTGTGGATGAGTATTCTCACACACAACATCCGAGTCGAAGTCGAAATATAGGTCTCAAAGATTTATCTTTGAGACCTATATTTCTTGAAAATTTTAACTTCTTAAAGCGATTTCAATATAAACGTTTCAAGATCTGCTTCAAGATCAGTCCCTTGGCGCATACCCTCATGGAGCGTGGCAACCAAGGCGCCAGAAAGTGCGGTCAGTTCGGACAGGGAAAAATTACGTGCAAAAACCTTGGCTTTTTTAAATACAAATGGACTAAGTCCCGATGCATCAGCGGAAACATCGTCCGGCTTCGCTAAAATCATTGCCTTCACAATCCAAAACAACATGCCGTGGATTTCCCTTGGATCGGATCCATGAGAAAGCGCTTCTCGATACAGAAGCCATGCTCCTTTTTTATCTCGTTTACCAAAAGCATCAGAGAGCGCAAAAGGATTATAGGGAGCTGCTAATTTTTTGGGGAGCTGCGAAATAGTAAAAATTTTTGCGTGTAGCTGTAGCGCTTCCACACTATCTACTGGAATTTCTTCGTCAACAAAAATAAAATGATGTACGGAATTTGCAAAACGCGCTACGTCTTTCTCAAGAAAAGTACGTACTGATACGCCTGCAAGCGTACCGCTTAAGACCACGACAAGAGTCTCTTGAAACAAGCTCTGACCTTCAAGGAATCCTTCAAGTTCTTCGAGTTCGAGATCTGAATCGTTCCGAGATAGGAGAAGTTGGTTGGGATATTGTTCGGCGAGTGTTGTACAGAGTTTAGAAACATCGCGCGCACGTTTTTCTCTATCTCCCCCTGAAAAAAAGTAGATCATACTAGCGGCCGACGTGGCTCTTGTATTCTGTGTACACAGATCCGTATCTGGCTTCAAGTATCGCTTCCTGTCGGGACACAAAAACAAACCGTGACACCATAAAAGACAAGAGCGTCATACCAACAATCACGAGTGAGTGGAGGATAAGTCCGAGACCGAGTATCATAATAAAGAGTCCCCAGTTGGTCGGCGCGCGAGTGATGACGTACGGGCCAACACAAAAATGATCACGACAAAGCGTTTCACTGCCACGATGCGCATGACGTAGGGATGCGGTTTTGCGAGACGTGTTTTGCGCCCAGAGAATAAGCGCCGGTCCAGCAATAAGAAAAATAATCCCGGCCGTATCTACGAATGGCCCTCCTATAGAATACGGAAAATAGTGACCAACAATCAAACCAGCAATAAGGCCGAAGAAGTAGATAAAATATGAATGAGCAAGCACAAAATGCACAAGAGAGCGCTCAGGGACTTTTGAATGAGTGAGGGTGGTCATATGCTGCATTCTAACACTCCCGCCCAAAAAATCTAGGCGACCGAGCGCTGGTAGCAGTCTTCGCAATAAAAGGTGTATACTCCCCGAAAAGATTCCCTATGAAAAAATTTCTGCTTGCGCTAGCAATGTACTGTCTCAGTAATTGCGACCTACGGGGAATACCGAAGGATATTTTTAAATTTGAAGTTAACTTCGAACTAATCATTCAAAAAGCGCTTCCGTACGGAAGCGCTTTTTAACGCTATTTCAACTCCCCCCAATTCTTCCCTTGTGCCACGTGTACTTCAAGTGGCACAGGTTTTCTTTTGTCTAAAAATTCTTTTGGTATGACAGATTGCATGGCACTTTCAATGATTTTCGTAGCTTTCTCTACAGCACTGTTTTCTATTTCATAAACGAGTTCGTCGTGAACCTGCAGGATAAGGTGTGCTTTATGAGTGAGCTTTTCCTTAATAAGGGCTTCGTGCGCATCACGGATCGCTATTTTAATACAGTCGGCTGCTGTGCCCTGAAGTGGCGCATTCATGGCCATACGCTCAGCCATGGCGCGCATAAAGGGCAGTTTGGACTTCAAGGCCGGGAAATACCGCCTGCGGCCAAAGAGGGTCTCAGTATAACCAAGGCGAAGGGCATCTTTTTTTATACCATCGAGATACCCAGCAATAGAAGGAAACTCTGCAAAATAATTGTCATAAAATTCCTGTGCTTCTTTGCGGTCGGTACCGAGATTTTCTCGGAGTGCCGACACACCCATGCCGTAGAGAATGCCGAAGTTGATGACCTTGGCTCGGCGACGCATTTCATGAGTCACCTCTTTTTCTGGTACTCCAAACACTTTGGCGGCTACCGCCGCATGGACGTCTTTTCCATCTTGAAATACTTTGAGTAAATATTCGTCTTGCGACATGAGCGCGGCGATACGAAGCTCGATTTGCGAGTAGTCAAACGAGACAAGCTGATGACCAGTATCTGCTACAAATCCGTTTCGGATATTTTTACCGAGTTCGGTTTTGATAGGAATATTTTGAAGATTTGGATCAGCGGAAGAAAAGCGACCAGTCGTAGTGCCGGCTTGAATGAACTTAGCATGCAAGTGCTCGCTCTTATCTGCCAAAGCTGGAATCGTATCAATGTAGGTCGAGAGGAGTTTTTGGAGCTCACGGTAACGGAGTATCTGTTCCACGATCGGATGCGCATGGGAGAGCTTGGCAAGCTCGCTCTCGCGAGTCGAACGAGCACCACCTTCTGTTTTCTTCATGCGCACGCCACTGCCACCTGAGAGCTTGAGCTCATCGAAGAGTATTTCACCGAGCTGTTTTGGGGAATTGATATTGAATTCCCTACCGGCATGCTTCCAGATTTTCTTTTCATAGGAAGTGAGTTCGGCATGGTAGTCCTTCGAGAGCTTCGTAAAATACTTTGTATCGATTTTAATGCCGCGCTCTTCCATACTTTTTATGACCGGTACAATCGGAAGCTCAATTGATTCGTACACATAGGTGAGATTTTTTGCAGTAATAGCTGCCAGGATTTTTTCCCTGGCTTCTTCCAAGCTCTGTGCGCCTTCAAAATGCACAACATCTTCGCTGGTGACATGAGTGATTTCAGAATTGAGAAGCCAAAGAGCGATGCCGAGCCGCATCAGTTCTTCCGGATCGATTTCAGCTACTTCGGCTTTTTCTTCCATATCGTTCGTATCATCGCTCGGCTGTCCAAACAATGCTTTGGCACGAGCAGTCAGACTACGAAATTCAAGCTCACGAAAGAGAGTCTCAATTTTTGGTATATCGATCGAGTCGCGAAATGTTTTTTGCGGTAGCACAAAATCAATCGGTGCATCCCGTCTGATGAGAGCGAGAGTCTTTGAAAACAGTGCTTCTTCTTCACCTTCTTTCAGAAGCTCGATAATACGCTCCTTGATACCAGCTTTTAGGAAGGCTTCAGGATTTTTTGCCAATACTTTGTACATATTTTCAATTGTACCGAAAGATACGATGAGGTCAGTGGCTGTTTTCTCTCCGACACCTTTAATGCCGATAATATTGTCCGATGGATCGCCACGAAGTCCTTTATAGTCCGGTAAAAGTTTTGGCGGAAAACCGAAACGCGCCAAGACCGCCGCTTCGTCGTAGAGAATCGTATCGTTGATGCCTTTTTTGAGCGTAAAAACTTGAACTTTTTTTCCGTTTACCAGCTGAAGTGTATCCATATCGCCTGAGGCAATAACAATTTCCACTGACGGATCATCTTTCAACATTTCCACAATTGTGCCGAGGACATCATCTGCTTCAAACCCAGGCGCGTCGTAGCACGGAATATTGAAGGCTTCAAAAATTTTACGAGAATTGATAAGTTGATCCACCAATGCATCGTCAGTCTTGGCTCGGCCGGCTTTGTAGGCGTCATATGCTTCATGGCGAAAAGTCTTTTCTGGCAGATCATACGCAGCGGCAATATAGTCAGGCGAAAGATCGGCAATGATGCGCATAAGCATGGTAGAGAGGCCATACAGCGCCCCAGTTGGCTCACCTTTAGACGAGGAAAAATCAGGCAGTGCATGGTAGGCCCGATGAATGATGGCATGGGAATCAAGGAGAATGATCCGCTTTGGTTTGGCTGATGATGGTTTTTTATTCTTCGTAGTAGCTTTCATATAGATAGTATAGCGCAGGGAAGATAATTACGAGTTCTTAATTACGAGTTACGAGTTGGGAAAATCTAGGCTCAGCCTAATGGTTTTGGGGTATTTGGAGCCCGACGGGGCGACAACGAAGGGAATTTTGAAGCTTCAAAATGACCGACCCCAAAACCATTAGGCAAAAAAATACAATTATTTAATTTGTATTGATCGTGTTTCAGCCTCCTCGTGCGCCAGATAAATTTTATGGTGGTCTTCAGGTATGCTCTTTTCTACTCGCTCTGGCCATTCGACCAGAATAAGATTTTTAGGATCAGAAATTATTTCTTGCCACCCCAAGACTTCAAGCTCGCGCGCATCTTTCAAGCGATATGCATCAATATGAATAAGTTTCTTAAAATCATACTTTGTAGCAGGCAGCGCGTAACTTTTCATAATCACATATGTCGGTGAAATGACATTTTGGGTGATGCCCAATTGCCGGGCAATTTCTTGTGTGAGTGTGGTCTTACCAGCACCTAAGTCGCCATAGAGCCCTATCACTGTAGCCTGATCATTGCTCGTCTTAAGATCTTTGAGGATCGCCTCTGCAATATCTGGAAGCTCACTCACTTGAAACACTTTTTTCATGCGAGCACTATAACACAAAACCGGCCATGACCGGTTTTGTGTTACTTTATTTTGTAATTTATTGTTCTCTACTTTTACGCATGTCCCATTGGCGTACCACTTGGAGGATTGTAAGTCGTCCGAGTGTGAATCATCGGCGGCATTGTTCGGCGATAGAGACGTCGAGCAAGTGCGATCAAAAGTGCGATGATGAGAAGAAGAATAATCCATCCAATAAGTGTGTTTGGGAAGAAGTCGCCACCGAAGAGTGCAAGCCCAGCCAAGAAACCGTTTCGAGAAACTTGGAGCAGTGCATAGGCAATCGCATCGTTTTGCGGAGCGTTGACTGCTTGGCTTGTTGTGAAGACTGCGGTTGCGGTCGTAACAAGTGTTTCTCCGGCTTTAGCAATAACAGAAAGTTTTGCTTGGATGAAAATCGTACCTTCTTGATTTGGTGTAAGTGTCCCAACTGGAAGCGAGAGCGTGCGATCACGTTCACTGTATCCGCCAGCGCTTGCTTGCAGGAATATCAAATTTTTCGGGAAGACCACAGTCACAATCGTGTTGTAGAGATTTCGTCCACTGACGTTTTTGTAGGTCACCACATAGTCAATCGTATCGCCTGGAGTTGCCATAGAAACGATCGGATTGGCCGTGAGAGTCGCTGTACCATTTCCAAACGATGTGAATGTATTGAAGCGATCTTCGATCGTAAGAGCGATGAGTGGTGATCCGTTACCAGTACCTGAAGAAGTATTTACATAAACTACTTGCTGAGTGTTGGTCACGGTAGCTGGTGTTGTGAAAGACACAATATCTCCGCGGGCTACAGCGCCGTAGGCGTTGGTACCGACTGCACGGTAGTAATATGTTGTGTTACCAGTCGTTGCGATAGAGTTCCAGAAGTTGGTGCTATTTACCGCGCCAACGATCTGATCCGCTGTACGCTGGCCGAGATTTTGAGTAGTACCGTATTCGAAGTAGCCAGTCACGCTTGCGCCGCCTGTCGTCACCACGAGACCGTTTAAGCGAGCTGAAGACTGAGTAATGCTTGTTGCTGCGGTTGTAAGAACTGAAAGTTGAGCAACTGGGATCACTGGCACCTGAGGAATATTGACTGATACAAATGTCGTATCAGTATCAGAGTCCCCGTTACATGAAGCTTCGATCGTAAAGGTCGTGCTTGCGTAAATTGGTCCGATAGAAACTGAACCGTCATCTGAGAGATTGGTTTTATTATAGAAGCCGCCGAAAACTGAAACATCATCTGCATCGGTTGTTTTATAGTGAAGCGTTGTAAATCCACCAGACGTGACTGAAGAAGGCGATGCGTAGAAATCATCTACTGTACAGCTATCATCTTCGTCAATTTCCACTTCTACCGTATCAGTATCAGTCTGGCCGTTGGCGCAGTAAAGTGTCAGTGTGTATGTTTCGTCGTTATCAAGTTCATCAGTATCAATGGATCCATCGAAATCGTTGGAATCAATACTACCATCAGTGTCACCGGAAAGTGAGATCGAGGTACCACCAGTGGTATTCCAACTTAGTTCAGTTGTATCACCTTCAGCAATACTATCGTCATCGGCTTCAAAAGAATCGATTGAACATGTTTGCTGGCTGCCAACACTTACGGTTACCGTCGCAGGCTGACTGGTGCCATTACAGTTGGCAACAAGTGTGTAGGTAGTCGTACTGTAGATAGGAAGCGTTGCAACGGATCCTGAAGTTGCAGTTGAATTGTATGATTGTACTGGTCCACCAGTGATTGAAACCGAAGTGGCACCAGAAGTACTCCAAGTAAGAGTGGTCGTGCCACCGTATGAGACAGAATTCGGACTGGCAAAGAGTGTTGCGGTACAAAAAGTTTGCGGTGCATTGTATTCATCGTTATCGGTAGCTGAGGTACAACCTGGATCAGAAGGAAAATTATTGAGACCATCACCATCATTGTCGATAGCATCGTTACAAGCATAGATCGTAGTTGGAGTTGATCCGACAATAAAACTCACGACAATTGCTCCTTGATGAGCCCATCCTGGTTCAATATTTCCAATGTTGAGTCCTGCTGAAGTAAAAATGTTTGCTCCATTTGAAAGTGTCGTACCTGTCTGAGTTTGATCGGGATAAAATTTAACAGAACCAAATGTTAGCGTTTGTGCTTGTGTTAGATTTACTGATGCACTGTCACTTTTATATCCACCGGATACAGAAGAGACAGAACCCGTAAATGAGAATGAGCCACTAGTCCCGAAGGGTTGATTGAGTTTAACAATTGTGCTGTTGGCTGTTGTAGTGCCAGTATTGTGGTAATAAATGCGGACATTCACTGTTTGTCCAGGAGCCGCACTTACTGAGGTTGCCCAGCATGCATTGTTGTATCCAGAGACATTCACACCTTCTTGTGTCGTGTGATTACCAATCTGTGTAGTATGCGTACAATCGTTAGTAATGGGATCAAAAGAAGAAGCAGCACTCGCATATGGCGCAAAAGCGACAAAAGCTAGGGCGAAAAGGGAACCTATTAAAATTTTCTGTATTCGTTTCATGTTTTGCATAGTATCATACTTAATATTATTTGTCAATACGACCGACTATTATTTTACACACAGTTTAAATTTTTAATCTCATCATTTGAGATTCAAAACTTAATAGTGTGGAGCATTCTTTTATGAATGCTCGCACAAAAAATAATTTATTTATCGAACTTTAGTGGGTTTTAATTCGTAGAAGCACCACTTTTTCTTCTACGTAATAGGATTTACCGACTTCTCATCGCTGGAGCCCTCATTGCTGAGGCACCTGGACGATTGTTAACCGATGTTGCAACCGCACGGTTCGGCATGGTCTGACGACCTTGCTGAACTGTTGGACGACTCGCGGCCTGTGAATTGAATTGAGTCGGCCGATTGCCTACATTTGCAGTTTGCAAAGTTTGTAACCCTGATTGCTGACCGGGTCTGTTCTGCAAGCTCAGACCTCCAGAATACTGCTGTGCAGTTGGTCGCGTATTTCCTTGCGCATTGTTTCCAATGCTTAGGGAATTGTTCGGCCTTACTGAACTGGCTGCAATTGCACCATTTTGGACATTTGGGCGTCCAGAATTTTGATTAATACTCATCGAACTCGTGCTAGGAGTTTTTTGAATATTCCTCACTGGTACTTTTGAAGCATTTAGCTGGTCGGAAGTGTGAGATTTTACTCCTCCTGCCACAACGTTCGTTTTCACAGACTGCGAAATTGGTTTCACATTTTCCTTCACCGGCGACAAATTGTTTGCCGGTAAATTCAAATTCTGATTTGCAGTGACCTGTTGTGGTATTTCCTGGGTCGGTTTCGTTGGTACGAGGTTTTTAATCCCTTTACCTTCTGATGAATTAGTATTTGAGGCCAATTCACTATTCGAACCTACGGGTTTTTTCCCACTCCCAACGAATGTTGTCTGATGCTCTGCATTTAATGCCATCCCATTTGTCTGCTCTTCAGTTACCTGAGTCGCAAATGTTTTGGGGTTAGCATTTACCGGAGTGTTGCTTGTAAACGCTGCTTGTTCAGCAGCTGTTAGTTCGCCTTCCTCCGTTCCACCTCCTGAACTTTTTCCACCTTCATTGTCACTATCTGTTTGAGCAGGACCTTCGGTCCCATCAGCAGTAGTAGCCAGACCTTCTCCATGACTCGGAGTCGGTACTGGGCCCACAACATCTGCGTGACTTGGGGTTGGTACTGGACCCTCGTCATCATGACTTGGGGTCGGTACTGGGCCCTCCACAACAACCGGCGGTGGATTGTTCACAACAGTATTATTGATATTCGTTACCGAGTTATCAACAAAAATTGTTGTATTTCCTCCTCCGCAACACATTGGTGGCGGTGGTGGCATCATTGGTGGATAACACATTGGTGGCGGCGGTGGTGGATAGTACCCCATCTGGGCACTAACACCAGCACTGAAATAAAACTCGCCCGTTGATTTATAGATCGGTTCCTGAACATTCACGTATGTAGTTTTGTAAACTACATTTTCTACGTATGTTGTATGTCGAACAGTGTCGTTCAACACAGTCGACTCAGGAACATAATCATCATCAGGCGGAGCAGGTTGTGGCAATTCCACATATGACCGCTCCTGCGGGTTGAGGCAAGGCCACTTACATAATATGACTTCCCCATACGTGGGATCGTCATAAATTGCAAACCATGCCCATCCATCACTTACATACAACTGGGGATCATAAACTCCAGTCTTATGAAGCATCATGCCGTTTTTTTGTCCTTTATAATAACGGCGATAGCGAAGATGAGATTGACGGAAAAGTTCCACCAGTTCATCCTCTGAAAGGTTAGGGTAAATGTCTGCTAAAGACACCTTCATATCACGCCAGAATTCTGGTGCAACATAAAGTGTATCTCTTCTGCCATTATTGTAATCCTCAGCCAACTGGGCTGAGGAATCCGGCATGATTCCTACATTGTAGTTATCATGCTTTTTTTCTGCTTTCGCAGAAACAACAGAAGTAAGCGTAAGGGTAAGGGTAAATCCTAAAATTGCGATAACAAGGAACAGACTTTTCATGGTAAAAAGGGGTTTTAGATTGTGAAAAAAGGTTAGATTTTAAGACAAAATCCCACATACCTTTTTACACAACCTAAAACGGAATTTACCCGATTCTTACTCATTATATCACCTTTGGCCTTATTTGTCAATGGGTGTTTCCTAGAGCCTTTGAGTGGCAAGTACGCTATACTATTCCTATGCCACTTGATTTTGATGAAGCCAAAGACGACAAACGCATTGATGATTTGCATAAAAAAGAGGAAGAGGAGCTTGTGCAGATACTTGCCCAAGCCAAGTACGACATTCCCTACATCAATCTCCTCACCACGACCATAGAAAACGAAGCACTCCGCTTCATCACCGAGCCTGAAGCCAGGCAGCTTGAAGTAGCACCGTTCCAAATCGTCGGCAAAAAACTCAACATCGCCGTCCGCTCCCCAATCCACGAAGGGTTGGATGTTTTTCTGGAGAAAATAAAAAGCGAGGGATTTGATCCTATCGTCTACATGGCCTCCGAAGCCTCACTCGAAAAAGCGTGGAGTCGCTACAAAGAACTTTCATTCGCTTCCGAGTCGCGTACCGGTGGTCTTGATATTTCCAACGACACCTTGGCGGAAACTGCCGGCAAGGTGTCTCACATCGGCGACGTGCCACGAATTGTTGAAGAATCCATGCAAGGACACAAGACGCACAAAATCTCGCGCCTCCTTGAAATCGTGCTGGCCGGTGCTATCGCCATCAATGCATCTGACATCCACATCGAGCCCGAAGAGAGCCGCACGCGTTTGCGCTACCGTCTCGACGGCGTGCTTCAAGACGTAATGTTTTTTGATTTGGATATTTTTAAACTTCTCAACTCTCGTATCAAGCTCCTCTCTGGTCTTAAGATCACCATTCACGACAAAGCCCAGGACGGCCGCTATAGTATTTTTATCGGCGGCGAAGAAATAAATATCCGTACCTCACTTATCCCCGGAGCTTACGGCGAGTCTATCGTCATGCGGCTTCTCAATCCAAAATCTATCCGAGTGAAGCTCGAAGATATGGGTATTGATCCGAAATTATTTACTGTCATTAAAAGAGAGATCTCTAAGCCAAACGGCTTGATTCTCCTCACTGGTCCGACTGGCTCGGGAAAAACCACTACATTATATGCGTTTTTACAGCATATCTATTCTGCTGAAATTAAGATTATCACCATTGAAGACCCGATCGAATATCATTTGCCTGGTCTCACGCAGACTCAAACAGAGAAAGGCTATACATTTCTCGAAGGTCTCCGCTCAGCGCTCCGACAAGATCCAGACGTCATTATGGTGGGAGAAATCCGTGATTCGGAAACTGCCAAGACTGCAATCGAGTCAGCGCTCACTGGCCACTTGGTATTTTCAACACTTCACACCAACGATGCTGCGGGAGTGATTCCTCGCCTCATTGATCTTGATGTCAATCCAAAAATTTTAGTCTCAGCATTATCACTCTCTATCGCCCAGCGTCTGGTCCGCAAACTCTGCGCATCATGCAAGAGCGCACGAGAACCATCGCCTGAAGACGAAACACTCATCCGAACAATTCTCCAAAATGCCGTCGCCCTTGGTAAAGATCTTTCTTCATATAACGTCACTCCCGATCAAAAAATTGTGATCTATGAAGCGCCAGGATGCGCGACATGCAACAACACTGGCTACAGTGGACGTATGGGAATATTTGAAGCGATTCAAACTGATGCGGAAATAGAAAAAATAATTACCGTCAACCCAAGTGACCGTGAAATAAAAAAAATAGCAGCAGCACAAGGACTCCTCGATATGCGCGAAGACGGTATCATAAAAATCCTCGCAGGATCCACCTCTCTTTCAGAAGTGAAAAGTGTCGTAGATCTTTATGAGAAGTAAATAAAAAAATACGTGAACAGAGAATTCTATTCTCCACTCACGTATTTTTTTATTATCCCCAAAAACAAAAAGAACATAAATCTCTAAACAATCCTTGCATACCATCCGGAACACAAGTAAAAGATTCTTAAAGGATGGACCCAGTAGTCTAATAATAGAAACCAGAACGTCCTTTGCAAAACTCTAGAGGCCATTGGCCTGATTGCTTAGAGATTTATGTCCTCTCTAGCGCTTCATTACTATAACAAAGACCTCTTTACAGTGCCCAACAAAACAGTGATATACTCTGTGTATAAGTTGTGTATAATTGAGCCACAAAGCAAATATAGCATATTTAAAATATAATGTCAAGCACACCCTCAAAAAACCCAATAGCTGGCACGCCTGATGACGTATTTATCGATCAAACCTTACGACCAGGAAATTGGGATGAATATATTGGCCAGGATCCAATAAAAGAAAATATCCGCATACTTTTAGGAGCGGCAGCGCTTCGAAACGAGCCAGCTGAACATATTCTCTTCCATGGACCACCAGGGCTGGGCAAAACAACCCTCGCTCATTTGATCGCCAAAGAAACTGGCCGCCAGCTCAAAGTCACCTCAGGCCCGGCGATAGAAAAAGTCGGGGACTTGGCCTCCATACTCACCAATCTCTCCCCTGGCGATATTTTATTTATAGATGAAGTTCATCGTTTAAATAAAATGATCGAGGAAGTTCTCTACCCCGCGATGGAAAGCGGCGTCCTCGATATTATTATCGGCAAAGGTCCGTCTGCGCGCACGATCCAGCTTGATCTACCGCAATTTACCCTGATCGCAGCTACGACCCGGATCGCTCTTCTCTCTGCACCACTTCGATCACGCTTTTCAGGCGGCACTTTTCGTCTTGAATACTACAACCAAGCGGAGATAGAAAAAATAATTAAGCGTTCAGCGCACATTTTAGGTATTGCCATCGATGAAGACGGCATCAAAGAAATCGCTCTTCGTTCACGGTTCACTCCGCGCACCGCCAACTATTTTCTAAAACGCGCGCGCGACTATGCTCAAGTCAATAAAAAAGACTTAGATAAAAAAACTGTTTTCTTAGCGCTCTCCTTGCTTGGTATCGACGAGCTCGGGCTTTCGGAAACCGACCGAGGCATCCTGCGTGTGATTATCGAAAAATTCCGCGGCGGACCAGTGGGCCTTGGCACGATCGCTGCTGCCACATCAGAAGAAGAGGCAACAATTGAAGAAGTCGTTGAACCCTACTTAATTCAACGAGGTCTTCTTGAACGCACTCCCCGCGGTCGCACCGCCACAAAAGCTGCATATGAACATCTTGGGTTTGATTTTATCGAACCAAAACAAGAAAAGCTCTTGTAATTTTTTACTTACTATTAACTACTTACTGCGCCATGTCCGGTCATAATAAATGGTCACAAATAAAGAGACAGAAGGGCGCTTCCGACGCCAAGAAAAGCCAAATGTTTGGCAAACTTTCGCGCTTGATCTCCACCCAAGTAAAGCTCGCCAAAGGTGACAAAAACAGTGCCGCAGTGAAAGCCGCAATAGAAAAAGCCCGTGCTATTAATATGCCCGTGGATACCATCGATCGTGCTATCGCCAAAGCGACCGACGTACGAGATCTTGAAACAATAGTCTATGAAGCGTATGGACCCGCAGGTGTTGGTATTATCATCGAAGCCCTGACAGACAACCGCAATAAGGCGGCACAAGAAATAAAGTTTATCTTAAGCAAACATGGGGCAAGTTTGGGAGCGATCGGTTCGGTTACCTGGGCATTTGCAAAAGAAAATACACCGGAGGGAATGACGTGGAAGCCAGTAACTATGGTATCTATCCCCGAAGACAACTCGCCGGCACTTGAAGCATTGATCGATGAGCTCGAGGAAAACGAAGAAGTACAAGACGTGTTTACGAATGCGGAATAAAAATATTGGGTGTAAATTTTAATACTTTATACTTCATACGTAATACTTTATACTAGAGCAATGAAAATCCTTGCTATCGACCCTGGATACGAGCGCCTCGGCATCGCTATTGTTGAAAAAATAAATAGCAAAGAAATCGTGCTTTATTCTGAATGTTTTAAAACATCTGCAAAACTGACATTTGGTGAACGTTTAGCACTACTTGGAGAAAAAATCGAAGACATCATAAAAACTTTCACACCACAAGCACTGGCGATCGAGAAACTATACCTTTCGGTTAACCAAAAAACTGCCATGAACGTCGCCGAAGCACGCGGAGTAATGGTGTATGAAGCCGCTAAGGCTGGTTTGGCAATATTTGAATACACGCCGCTTGAAATAAAAATTGCAGTTGCAGGACACGGGCGTGCGACAAAAGAAGAAGTAATCAAGATGGCAAAAAAGCTCGTCGTTGTACGAGACGGTGCCTTGCTCGACGACGAGCTTGATGCGATTGCGATCGGACTCACGTGTTTTGCACGAGAACGGTTTAAATAACGAATAATTGGATTTTTATTTGAGCAGTTATCCACAGTTTTGTCTGTTCCCTCTTGCACACTCGAAATGATTTTGATAAAAATATAAAGCGGTATTCGCATTTATATTAGCTCCTCGGCCCGGACATGAAAAAATATTTTTTGCGTCACTCGCTCTACGTCGCTAATAGCAAATCTAAAAAGAACTTATCTTTAAGATCATAATTATTAATATAAAAATTTTACATGGATTACGACGACAAACTTGAACCCGAAGGTGAAATAGATATTGACAAGCTTGCTGAGCTCGATGATGGTCTCGCTGATGACGCGAGTGTCTTTGACGACATGGACGATGGAGGCTTCGCTCACGCTGAAGAGGAGGAAGAAGAATTGATATAAAAAACTGCCCGAAATTTCGGGCAGTTTTTTATTCTAAAATAATTTTTACAAACCGATGCTTGCCGATACGAATCACGACCGGCTTTTCTATTTTTGTTTTGAGATCGGTGATAGATTTTTCCTTTTCTCCTTCGTCCTGTAGGATTTTTATCGCTCCTTGGTCAACCAGTCGGCTAAAATCTGACTTTGACTCAACAAGTTTTTTTTCTAGGAGAAAATCTGACAGCATTATACCTTCCGCTACGGTATATTCAGCCATGTTTTCAGGGATTTCTTTTTTTTGAAACTTCGTCACAAAATCTTCTTCGGCAGCTACTGCGGCAGCTTCACCGTGGTAGATCGCCACGATAATACGCGCGAGTTTCATCTTTATATCACGAGGGTTTACTGATGCATGAAGTAAAGATTCAGAAATGATGGCGATCTCAGAGAGCGGAAGCGGCGTCGCAAGCTCAAAGTACCGGACAATACATGCGTCCGGAATCGACATTACCTTACCGTACATGTCTGCCGGAACATCAGTAATACCGATGTAATTATCTAAACTCTTGGACATTTTTTCTTTTCCATCAAGACCTTCAAGGAGTTCAAACGAAAGCACTGCTTGCGGCGCCTGATGATGGAGCTTCATCATGTCGCGTCCCATCAACATATTGAATGTCTGATCAGTACCACCAACCTCTAAGTCACAAGCGCCGTAGATATGATTGAGCACGACAGAATCAATACCTTGCAAGACTGGGTACATCATCTCATGCATATAGAGTTCCCCTCCGCTTTTGAGGCGATCTTGAAACATATCGCGCTCAATAAGCCGCGCATGGGTAAGATGTTTCAATGCCCATAAAAATCCTGTAAGGGTGATAACGGAGATCTTATCTTTGAGCTTCAGATCGCGCACCTGCATCCGGCTCTGTTCAAACACGATCGCCTTGCCGACAAACGAATTCGGAGCGAGAGGTACTTTGGTGGTTTTTCCTTTATCGGTAACATCCATGCTTACCTTATAATCGTCTGGTAAATTGAGATCAGTAATGTTAGTAAACCAATCTGAGTTTCGAATCCAAGAAAAATGTAGAGGATCGGTACGGAGAATTTTTGCTACTTGGGCCACATAAGTCGCCGCGTTGGCGTCCACCTCAGCTTGTTCTATTTCAGGACGAGCTTTATTTTTACCAGTCGGATCGCCGATCCGAGCAGTATAATCACCAACAATAAAAACTATCTTACAACCAATATCCTGAAGGGCACGAAGTTTACGCAAAATAACAGCATGCCCCAAATGGATATCAGGGCGGTTGGGATCAGCACCGAGTTTGATAATAATATCTTTGGTATACGTTCCGCGAACTTTGCCGAGAAGCTTTTCTTTAAATGTTCCGTCGGGATCGGTAAAATTGCCCACCGCACGGGTCAGTATGTCATCGATCTCGTTCTCATTCGTCTTCATGTGAAGTACTCTAACATAAATCATTTTTTTTGTCCTCGAAAGCTCCCAGTCTGTATAAGTGCCCTACATCAGACCCGGCTCTATGGTAGAATTTCCACATGCACGCAAAACATCACATATCAAAAAAACATATTGTTCGTAATATCATCCTAGCGCTTTTGGGACTCGGCGCTATTATTTTTGGCATTACGCTTATCTGGATCTCAACATTAAAACTCCCCGACCTTGAATCATTTGATGCCCGAAAGGTTGCGAACTCCACCAAGATTTACGACCGCACCGGCGAGGTCGTACTCTATGATCTTCACGACGAAGTCAAACGCACTGTTATTCCATTTGATTCAATGGGTATCTATATCAAAAACGCTACGGTTGCCATTGAAGACTCAGAGTTTTACCAACACCATGGTATTCGGGTAAAAGCGATTATGCGGGCAGTATTTACCAATCTCTTAAACGGCGATCTTTTGGGAGGACAGGGCGGTTCAACGATCACCCAGCAAGTCGTAAAAAATACGCTTTTAACAAGCGATCGGACTATTACGAGAAAAATAAAAGAATGGGTGTTGGCACTTAAAATGGAAACCATTATGAGTAAAGAAGAAATTCTCGCTCTCTATTTAAATGACATCCCCTATGGCGGCAACCATTACGGCATCGAGGAAGCATCAAAAAACTTCTTTGGTATTGATCCGGCTGATCTTTCGCTCGCTCAAGCAAGCTATCTGGCTGCTATTCCCAAAGCGCCGACTTTTTTCTCACCATACGGCACCAACCGTGACAAGCTCGAAGATCGTAAAAATACAGTGCTCTTTCGAATGAAAGAACTTGGCTTTATTACCGAGGAAGAATACACCGCTGCCTTAGCTGAAGTCGTGACATTTTTACCGAGTGAAGCCGGCGGTATCAAGGCACCTCATTTTGTTTTTTTCATCAAACAATATCTTGAAGAAAAATATGGCGCCGACATGGTGGAATCCGGTGGACTCAAGGTTATTACAACACTGGACTATAAACTTCAAGAACGAGCAGAGAAAATCATTTTCGATTATATGAAGGGTGATAAAAAAGGCACTATGACGGATGAGAATGCAGGCCTACTTGCGATGGATCCAAAAACAGGACAGATTCTCGTCATGGTTGGCTCGCGAGATTATTTTGATGAGGAAATTGACGGCAATTTCAATGTCACACTTGCGCAGCGCCAGCCAGGATCCTCATTTAAACCATTCGTGTATTCAACTGCATTTAAAAAAGGATACACGCCTGAAACTGTTCTCTTCGATGTCCCAACAGAATTTTCTACTTTATGTGATTCATATGGATTTCCCAATCCTGGAGTGAGCGCTGATGCGTGTTATATGCCACAAAACTATGATGGTCTCTATCACGGTCCAATGACAATTCGTGAGGCCCTAGGACGCTCTATGAACGTTCCGGCTGTAGAGACGCTCTACTTAGCAGGAATAGATGATTCAATCAAAACAGCGAAGGATATGGGCATCACGACCTTGGTAGATCGGAGTAGATACGGACTCTCTCTGGTCTTAGGAGGCGGTGAAGTGCGATTAGTGGAAATGGTCGGAGCGTACGGATCATTCGCAACTGGTGGCACTCGCCATCCATACACTGGTATTCTTTCTATCTCCACATCGGACGGGAAAGAACTGGAAGCATTTACTGATTCTTCACTTTCAGTGCTCCCAGAAAACGTCGCACTTCAAATCAGTGATATCTTATCTGACAACGAAGCACGAACTCCGACATTTGGTGCCAATTCAAAATTATATTTCCCTGGCCGACAAGTCGCTGTTAAAACTGGAACAACGAACGATTTTAAAGATTCGTGGATTATTGGATATACACCCTCTTTTGTAGCAGGAGCGTGGGTGGGTAAAAACGACAATACTGCGATGAAAAAAGGTGTTTCTAGTGCTCCATTTTGGCATGATTTTATGGAAGCGACTCTAGCTGAACTGCCGTCGGAAAATTTTGAAAAACCCACCCTGGACGATCCTGAGACTTTGAAGCCAGTACTTCGTGGTATTTGGCAAGGCGGAGCCAATTTTACAATCGACAGTATCTCTGGCAAACTCGCGACTGATCTCACCCCTATTGAGACGCGCGTAGATAAAGTCTCTCCAAATGTTCACTCAATACTTCATTGGGTAGATAAAAACGATCCACGCGGACCAATACCCGAGAATCCTGCCAACGATCCTGCGTATATTCACTGGGAGACGGCAGTACAAAATTGGTGGAGTAAGAACCAGAGCCAGTATGGAGCAATGGTTGGCGTCCAACCAGACGAATATGACGATATCCACACCAAAGACAATCAACCAATCCCAGAAATTGATGGTATTAATGAGAAAAATTCGTATGATGCGGACGAAACTATCACACTCCAGATTAGTGGTGAGAGCAATTATCCCCTTAAAAAGGCAGACATCTTTTTAAACAATAAATTCCTTGGATCAACCCAGGCGCCAGGGCTTACTTTTTCATTTACCCCAAGCGACACCTCGGAACTTGGATCCACGAACGATATCCGCGTCATTCTCTACGACAGTGTATACAACTCAGGACAGGAAACAGTAACTCTAAAAATTAAATAGATTCCTCTTTCAATTTCCCACTAGCGAATATCTTTAAAAGTTTTTTTTGTTTTATCATTCGCTCGTGCAAGGATGTCTGCTCGACGGATGAGTATTTCGCTTTTTTCAACACCACGAAGCGACAAATAAATAATTCCAGCCTTAATCTGTACCAAAGAAGATTCGATCACAACTCCAGTGATCTCTCGAATCGCTTCAACCACAGCACTCGAATCATACGTTGAAGTAGCAAGGAGATCGTCAAACTTTTTTAAAAAATCAAAGAGCTTTTTAATCGCCATAGTTACCGATTCATCGGCATCACGAGATAGAGAAATGATTTATCACCAACCCCCCGCAGCAGCATCGGCTTTCCTGCGCCCGCAAATGAAATAACAACACTGTCGTCGGTAATCGATTGAAAGAAATCGCTCACATACCGGTGGTTTAAACCAACAGAAATTGTTTCTCCTGAAAGAGTCGCATCAAACGTACTGACTGTTCTCCCAATATCATTATTTTCGGCTTGTAACTCAAACTTTTTTTCTTTTGGTGCGACCGTAAGAGTAATTTGGTTTAATTTGTCAGAAAAAATACTTGAAAGTTTCAAGGCACTTGCGAGTTCTTGTCGAAGCATAATCGCTTCAGTTTTGATTTCTTTTGGGATAATAAGTTGGTAGTTGGGAAAAGTCCCATCAATCACCCGAGATGTAATATATACAGTATTATGCGAAATAGAAATTTGATTCTTACTCGCAATAAGTACAATATCTTCACTAACACCGTCGAGGATTTTCATTATCTCAACAATATTTTTTATAGGTATAATAACAGGTTGAAAATCAGCGTTTGTTTTTATTTTTAAACGTTTTTCTGCAAGACGAAATGAGTCGGTCGCAACAAAAACAAAATCAGAATTTTCGCTATATAAATAGACGCTTGAAATTTCTGGTTTAATATCTGAAAGTGCGGCACTATAGTACACTGATCGTATTCCTTCAATAAACTTCTTGGCTGGAATTGTATATTTTTCTCCTGACACAATAGGGATTGTAGGAAAATCCTCGTACGGCTGGCCCTTTATAGTGAGGTTAATTTTTTTAGTAATAATATTGAGATTAATTTCGCCTTCGAGAAAAACAGTTGGGTCACCGAAAATATTAGAAATTGTATTAAGGAGGACGCTCCCTTCAACTGCAATAACCCCTTCTTTTTCAACCTTGGCAGGTATTTCAATCTCAATTCCAAGACTTAGGTTTGTGGAACGGAGTTTCAATGACCGACCGCTCGCAATAAGAAGAATAGAGCTCAGAATTGGAAGTGAGAGATTTTTATTTGCAATATAGTTTGTCTGAGTGATTGCTGTTTTTATTTTATCCAGTGAGCATTCTATTTTCATATATAAATACTTATTACTATTATTAAGAGTGGGGAAACAGAGGAAAGGGGTTTTTGTGTTGGTGTGTAAGGATTTTTTATAAAGAGAATTTTTTCTGAAATGTTGATAATATGTGAAATAAAAACCTTTTATTTATTTTTATTTTTTTATTCACAAAATTTGCAATTTTAATCTCGGGTAATGCGTGTGTTATCCACGTATCTATACACAGGTTTTCCGGGGCTATTTAAATAATACTCGCAACTGATCTATTTCTTGTACAAGGCTCGGATCGCGCTTAAGGTCGTTTTTAATTTTCAAACATGAATGAATAACTGTTGTGTGATCTTTACCGCCTAGTTTTTGTCCAATGAGAGGATATGAAACATTAAAATCTTCTCGAAGAATATACATAACCATCTGACGAGCTTTCACTATCTCCTTCCGACGGGTCTTATCATAGATAGTGAGCTCTTCGATGTTGTAAAAATCTGCCACTACTTTTACAACATCTTTTACAGAGATATTTTTCTTTGGCTTAATATTGTTTTTGAGAAGTTTTTTCACCTCAGCAAGGCCTAAATGTTTGTTTTTTAGCTGGGTTTGGCACACTATGGCGTTTAAGCTTCCTTCGAGTTCTCGAATGTTTCCTTGGACAGAAGAGGCTACATACTCAATGATTTCAAGGGGAATATCAGCGCCGCTGCTTTTCGCTTTTACTTTCAATATAGCGAGCCGAGACTCATAGTCTGGCTCATTAATGTCGACGATCATACCCTGCGCAAATCGAGATAAGAGTCGTTCTTCGAGGCCAGGAATAAAATTTGGATGCTTATCTGAGGAAAAGATAATTTGATGGTTATTTTCGTAGAAAGTATTAAAAGTATGGAAGAGCTCTTCTTGAGTTTTTTCCATCTTCCCCACAAATTGGATATCGTCAATAATGAGTACATCGTATTTGCGATATTTTTCTTTAAATGAACTCGCTTTGTTTTGTTGAAGTGAAGACACTAAATCCGAAGCGAATTTTTCAAGTGTCATATAGTGAACTTTTTTCTCTGGGTACTGCTTTTTGATAGTATTACCGATTCCTTGAATGAGGTGGGTTTTACCGAGCCCAGTACCACCATGAATGAAAAATGGGTTATATGACGTGCCAGGTTTTGCAATTATAGCGCCACCGGCTGCGTACGCCAATTCATTGAACGGGCCGACAATAAAGTTGTCGAAGGTGTATCGAGGGTTGAGATTGTCGTCTTTGTTTATATAAAGATCTTGCAATGGGAGTTCTTTGTTGACGAGTGGTTTTGTTTCCTCGCTCGTATCAGCATGTTTCTGTTTGGCTTCATTGCGGGCAATAATGTATTCCGCATTGCGGATATCTTCGTATGCACCACGCAGCACACGCAAAATAAGCTTATGGTATTTATTAAAAAGCCAATCCTTAACAAATTCATTTGGTACCCCGATGTACACCGTGCCAGCATCTTCCTTTAAAATAGAAGTATTCTTAAACCATGTACTGAAATTGGGTTTTGAAACTTCCGCTTCAATTTCTACTAGGCAGCTGTCCCAAATATTTTTTGTATCGATCATGGCAGAGTACAGTATAGTATGGAAATCAAAAAGGTAAAGTTTTTTAGATCTTAATTACTCTGTTGGTAACCTGGGGATAAAGGTACATTTTATCACCACGAACGAGATTAAGAATTTTCCAACAGAAAGCCTCCTTTATTGTTAGGTTGTTGGTTGGTTGCTGATGATTCACACCCATAAGCCGTCTTCCATATATGCCACAGATAAGAATGTTGGTCCCTTTCTTTAAAAACTGGTTAATTTCGATTTTTTGATTGAAACACTTGCTCGTTTCCACTTTTTACCCTATACTGTCCCCATGTCATTTACCTATAAGCCCAAAAAACGAAAGCGCAAAACAACCCACGGGTTTCTTGTTCGTACAAGTACTAAAGCTGGGAAAAAAGTTATAACCCGCCGTCGTCAAAAAGGCCGAAAAAAGCTTACAGTATAAGGAGTTTTGGGTATGCTTCCCAAAAAAGAGCGCTTCACAAGGAAAAGTTTTAGCGAGCTTGTCTCCCATGCCGCTCGAGCAAGAGCCGAGCATATGAGCGTTACATACCGACAAACCACTGACCCACTGAAGAAGGTTTCTTTTGTCATTTCTAAAAAAGTTGTCAAAAGTGCAGTTGAGAGAAATACACTCCGACGTCGCGGCTACCATGCAGTTTCGAGTTTCGACCAAAAACTCCTTCGTGGCCTTAAAATAATTTTCTTTTTTAATAAAGGGGTGGAAACTCTTCCCTACGCTTTACTTAAGAAAGAAATACACACGCTTCTAAGCCAGGTAAAAAAATGAAGCACATTCTTATTTTTGCCATAAAACTATACCAAAAGACTCTCTCTCCTGATCATGGGTTTATAAAATTTCTTTTTCCTAACCTAAAGGTTTGTACCTTTTATCCCACATGTTCTGAGTATGGCATAGGAGCTATCGGCCGCTATGGAGCGAGAAGAGGGTCTTGGTTAACTTTTTTACGTCTCATGCGGTGCCATCCATGGCAGAATGAACATTTTGATCCTGTTCCATAGTTTAGTCTCTACGATAAGAGCATTTTAGCTTGTTTTTAGGCCATTTTACGCTATACTCTAGCAATGATTCATCTTCTTGTGTCTGCTTGGACCCTTGTTTTTTACCAGCCACTCTATAATGGGCTTATTTTTCTAGTTTCTGAAGTCCCCTTCCATGACGTAGGCGTTGCGATCATTATCCTTACTATTATCGTTAAAATTATTCTGTTTCCAGTCACTCGGAAGTCTATTGTGGGCCAAATAAAGCTCAAAGGCCTAGAGGGAGAAATATCAAAAATCAAAGCAAGTGGCGCTTCAAAAGAAGAACAAGCTAAACAAACATTTGCGCTCTATAAAATCAATAAGGTTAATCCGTTTTCAAGTTGCCTCCTCATTCTCATCCAGCTTCCTATTTTGATTGCACTCTATTTAGTATTTTTCCATGGTTTTGCCAGTACTGAAGTGGCACTGTATTCATTCGTGCAGTATCCAGAAGTTATTCACTATAAATTCTTAGGTCTCTTTGATCTTGAAGCTAAAAATATTATTTTGGCGCTCTTGGCAGGTATTACTCAGTTTTTGCAAGTTCATTTCTCGCCAGTTATTCCTAAGAGTTCAGCTAAAAGCGAAGAAGGTGGGTTTAAGGCTGATATGGCACGGACAATGCAACTTCAAATGAAGTATCTTTTGCCACTTTTTATCATCTTTGCCTCGTATCGCCTCTCTGCCGCAGTGGCGCTCTATTGGACAGTCAATAATATCACTACAATCATCCAGGAGCTCCTTATCCGCCGCAGGATTGAACGAATGACAAAAGATGTTATAGTAGCTACTCCTACCTCAAAATAACGGGGTTTAGAGAAAGAAGCTTACACCACAATGGATACCAACCGCATTCAAAAAAATATAGAAGAATTTCTTACTCTGGCGACATTCCCTCCAAAGGAAATAAGCCTCGAAGAGCATACGGAGACTAAAGATCTCTGGGTCTCTACCATGATTGATAATGCAGGCCTTTTAGTCGGTCCTGGGAGTGAAGGATTTCTTGCCATCAATCACCTTATTAATAAAATGATTGAAAAAGAGACTGGCGAAGGCGAACTCGTCCGTGTAACGATTGATATCAACGGCTACCAGAAAAAGCGAGTAGAAAATATAAAAACCATCGCGCATATGATGGCTGAGCGTGCGCGATTTTTCAAATCAAGCGTCGAGCTTGATCCAATGAGTGCGTATGAACGCCGTATTGTGCATGAATTTCTTGCGAATACGAAAGATGTGCTGACTGAATCGACAGGCGAAGGACGTGATCGAAGAGTCGTCATACGGTTTGCCGAACAAACGAGTATATAACACTCCAATTTTCTGCGCGTACTCTATAATCCGAGATCGTATCTCCACAGTGTGGAGTCTTTTTTATTTGTGAAGATAAGGTAGCGTCCTGTGGTGTCTATGAAAGGATCGACGACGTCAAGATCGTGTCCAAGGGCTGCGAGAGGATTGATTAAGATGTTACTGGCACGTGAAGCGATATCGATTTTCCAAATCGAATCAGTGAAACTTACGACACCTTTGTACCAAATGTCGGGGTAGAGTCCAGCGGGGGTATTTTCTGGTACTCCGCAATACACAACTGTCCCCGTAGTGTTCCAGGTACATTTTTCAGGCAACGTACTGAGTCCGAGGGTCGTCGAAGATTGATTTTTTACATCGTAGAGAGCCAATTGGTTGCTCGTTTGTTTACTCACGCCATAGAGGAAGAGAGAGCCTCCTGGATTGAAATTGGTAGTAAGCCCGGAAATTGGTCCGATGATTTTTGTGAAAAGGCCACTTAGGGGATCTACAGAATACGTATACCCTGATGCCAGGCCGGAAGCTTTTGTTGTGGCTGAAAGTATGTTTTGCGCAGGCCATGACATCAGCCATTCTGAAAATGGAGACATGAAAACTTGTTTTTTGCCACTACCGTCGACGTTGGCCATAGTACCGACAACACCTCCTTCAGTTTTTAAATTGTAAAAGATTTTTGTGCCGTCTGGAGATACGACAAGGTCTAAAATGTTTTGCGGCAGAAACGTGCCCGTGAGCTCTTTTAAGGTACTGACACCACTACTATCCGCGCTCGTAATCGCTCCCGAGAGCACGCCAGCATAGGTTTCAATTGTCTGATTGTCTTCTTTAGCGTAGCGCAAAATCACGCTGTTGCCACCTGCGCCAAAGAAAGCTTCTTCAATGCGAGGAATAGTTGTATTTGAAACACGTGATTCAACTGCTGTGTCGAGGAAGCTTTCGTAAATATGGCCTGTCCCCCGCTCCACAAAGCGCGCCGAGGCGACCTCTTCTGTTCCAGTTGATACTGGCATTGTGGGCGTTTCTTCTGTGGTAAAAGTTTCAAGTTCGCTATCAAATACCGGCAACATGATATTTCTGGTTGCAAGCAATGATGTTGCTCCGGCAATTGAACGAGCTGTTATCTGTAAAAGCCGTGGGCGAAGTTGGGTGTCGGGATCTTGCAATATGGTATCATCCGGCGGAGGTGTAGTGCCGTCAGGGGTCGTGCCACTTGGGAAAGTGTTAGAACCTAAGAATGGGAAAAATTCAGCGAGTGTTGGAGCTGGCCGACCTTCAAGGGCGGCTTTTTTTTTGGCGGCGTAGAACAAATATCCCACTGCTCCCACAATGAGGAGAATGACGAGGACGATAATAATGATGTAGGAGCGGCGTGACATATTTATGGGGTAGTAAACGATGGCCAGGTGCCGTTTATAAAGTCTCCATCATGTTTTATTTTTACTGTGTATTTTGTTTTTGATTTCAGCCCGGTAAAGATAGTATTAATATTGCCACTTGCATCAAGAAAGAGATTTGCTGCTTTCGCTAATTGCTCGCCTTCATATACTCCTGTGTAAAGGTGATCGCTTTTATAAAGGGTGCTGGAAACTGTAATTTTTACTGCAGAGGTTGTGATGTCAGACAGGGTAACAGTAATACCCTCGGATGTTCCAGATAATGAAGTTGAACTTCCTGATGATGAAGAACTTGGAACTGTGAATGATTTGGTTCCTAAAATTTGTTCTTGACTCGAAGTTGAGGCTTTATAAACAATTTCGACTTTATATGTTCCCGCAGTTAGTGGTGTGAGGGGAACGGAATATACACCTAAAGTATTCGGTGTTAATGGCGATATGATTCCGGTGGCCAGTGGAGGGATTGGTAATTTTTGTAATTTATATCCTACTCCCACACCATTTTCATATGTTCCAGTTAATGTGCCGCTTAAGGTAGCTGAAGTGGTGGTGATATTGGTAATATTTGGGGTCATAGAAGAAGTTCCACTTCCTCCACTGAGAATATTATTTGTCGAGTACGGGTTAGTAGAAGTTGTGGGATTACACCCCCAATTATTTGCAGTAAGTTTTTGTTGGTTGGTTTGTACTTTTGTCACATAATTCCTTGTCTCCGCATAGCCCTTATTAAGAGTGCATTGCCAGTATGTTTGTCCAGGGCAACTTGTACTTACTTTATTTGCTCCCGGTCCGCCATTATATGCAGCAATACGATATATAACGTTTGAAGTGGTGCATACTGTATTTGAACTTTTTCCACCACACGCAGTCGACACCAATTGCTTCATGTACTTTACGCCCGCATCAATATTGGTTGCTGGGTCTTTGATTTTAGATACGTCATACCCAAGACTCTTGAATGTTGGTTCAGTAAGCTGCATTAGTCCGTATGCATGCCCCGTTGTTTGTGAGCCGTCTTTATTTTTGATTACGAAATTACTTTGTGCATTTGGGTCACCAGCGGACTCAGCATACATATGAGCTTTAGCGAGCGTACAATCCACGCCGTATTTACTACATGATGATTTTAATAATGCATCATACGTATCGATATTTGTGTTTACGTTTGCAGCTGCTGTCCCACCAGTAAATGTTCCTCCACCCGAAGTAAATTCGGTAGGATCTTCAATCGTTATTACTTGTTCTGCAATAGTTGTATCGAAATTCACCAACTGCGGGTTGATTGTGTTTAATATAATATAAGCACCAAGGGCGATGATGAGGCCGAAGATGGAGTGCGAGATTTTTTCTTTCGCACCTTCTTTGCCGGAGACCGCATCGGTCGACATGTACTGGATACCAGCAACGACGATCATAAAGACTGCCAGCACTCCACAAAGCGCGATGATGAAGCGAATAATGCCAAGCAAATAGCTTCCAATCCCACTTGTTATATCTACACGACCATTTCCGTCGCCAATGCCAGGGAGTGGAGCTAAAAGGCAGTATCCTCCCTCGCCTTCTTCACAAGCAGATTCGCTAGGGTCAGACGGGCTTTCACAGTTGGGATCACCAGACCCATCTTCTTTAAAGTCCACCTTTGTATCACTATCATTGTCTATATCGTCATCACAAGCAAAAATATTACTAAAATCATTTGCTGAAAGCGTATAATCCGCATTATCTTCCCCAGGTGTTATTAATGGTGGTATTATATGTGTCAGACCATCACCTACGCCGTATTTACTGCCATCACTACGCAAAAACTCAATGTCGAATTTCATTCCTGGTTGAAGATCTTCAAATGTTACACTAAATTTACTGCTTGGTTTTGATGTAGTTGTGGCGGGTACGGGATTTGGGGAACCTTTCGCTTGGCAGCATATTTTTTGGTTTGTTGTGCCACTTGATTGTATTTCTTGGGTAAGAAGATCGGCATTTATTGTTGTATTTGTTTTGAGATCGTATGCATTGAAGTACAGTGTGATTGCATAAGTGTCCCCGGTTTGTGCGAATTCCCCACGAGGAGTAATCTCTTCAATATCAATTGCAAATGCTTGACTTGGGGTGGCAATAAAAATTCCACCACCGATCAATACAGCAAGAAAAAAGAGCATTGTTTTTATAGTAATTCTCATTATTTTGCGAGAGTTATCGTTATATTTACCCCGGCTTCTTGGAAAAGCTTTATGACATTTTCAACACCGACTGATATTTTTGCCAGACCCTCATCTTCGGGCTTTTTGCGAAGTACGAGGAGGTTTTTTGTAGCCGGCGTCTCTATCTTTTGATCATTGAGTACCCATGAGTATTTCAGCTGAGTATTGGTGGGATTTTTAGGAGAGAAGAAATACGGTGCGACCAGAACTCCTACTTCAGAACCGGAAAAAATGAAACCATTTCCTAGCGCACGATTATAGAGTGTACCTTCAGCGAGATTGTTTTGGTAGAGCACTATTTCAGGATTGGTCGGGACGATGGTTATTTGTCCTTCAGATGCAGATCCACCTGAGAGACTAGAAACTCCGGCACTGACTGTTTCCACTTGATGCAAATAGCTTGATCGAAAGGTGTAAGATTGTTTGCCGTAGCCTGACTCTTCTTGGGCCGGATCGTAATTGTTTTCCCAGGTGTATACCAAATCTTCTGGCCGAGCTGTCGCGCCATTTATTCTCATATTTGGCATGGCAGTTACTTTAATACTTGCTTCTTTAGCGGGAAGAGCTTTCCCGCGATAAAACGGTGGCACATATGAGTCCGGAGCTTCATAGAGTATATCTACTTCAGATGGCGCAAGCACAATCCGCTTTTCGATCACAGTCCCATCACGAAGATCAATGGTCGCTGATACTACGGTAGTAGTGCCGACTCCACCTGAAGTTACGCTAAACTCCGTCTTTCCAGTGCCAGAGAGCTTTACCGCCTCGTCGACGTACCAGGTAATCGTCGCCCGATTAAGATCAGTAGAAAATGAAGAGAGAGTAATTCGGACGTTTTCAAGCGGTCCAGGAATAGCCGGAGATGTCGCGACTGAAATGTCACTTCCGACGATTTGCGCATGCGCGCTTGTCGCAAAGCTTAATAGACAAGCTACTATAAATAACAATACAAACTTCTTCATGTGCTTATATTATATGCCATTCAAGAAGAATTAAGAAGTGAGAATTTTGCTTTCTAATTTTGTGAATTTGATCTCTGCCCCGCTTCCGCATTGATCAGGTCTGCTTTGGCTTTCTTGATAGCCAAAACCTGTGAAGGATCAGAGGTGATGATCTGGTCTTCTGTATATGAGGCGATTGTTTTAATTGCTACGTGCTTAAGTCCGGCGAAGAATATGCCCTCCCCTACAGCCGACTCCAAAAGAAGATACTTTTCTTCGTCAGTGAGGTTGAATGTTTTCTGGAGGATGTCTATTGTCGAAGGAGATTGTTTCAATAGTATTTGAATTGAGGAGTTGGTGACGATCGGGATACCGTAGGGGCTTTTCATAAAGTCTCCGACGTCTTGGGTGATGGTGGCAAGTCCAAGATAATATTTACGGCCGCGTTTGGCGATCGAGTAGAGAAAGCTTGCAGTATCTTCGGACTTCATCATCCACCAGGCTTCATCCACGACCAGCAGACGCTTTTTCAAAACTTTACGAACTGAGTTCCAGATAAAATGAGTGACGATGTACATAGCGACTGGTTTGAGTTCGTCTTCCATGTCGCGCACGGAAAAGACCACAAACTTTCTATTGATATCGACATTGCTCGGACGATTGATAAATCCACTCCATGAACCATGGGTGTATTTAGAAAGCCGAGATAAGATAGATTCAGTACCTTCCATACCAGAGAGCACGAGTTCAAAATCTGAAAGTAGCGGCGGTTCGATGTTAGAAAAATCAGATGTAGCAGTAATATCCTTGATCGCATAGGTTTCTGTAATAGCACGATCAACCAGTGCATCTTCTTCGGGTGTGAGACCTCCCAACATGATGCGGAAAAGGCCGACTAAATTGATGGTATTGGAGCGGAGCACGTCAGCTGCAGTTTCGTCTTCGCGCGGAATCGCGAGATCAAATGGATTGATATGGTTTTCGGAAGAGAGAGAAATATTAAAATAACGTCCGCCGATAGCTTCAGCTAAATATTCATATTCTCGCTCCGGATCTATCACGATCACTTCAGTATCAAACATAAGTGTGCGAATGATTTCAAGCTTAGTAGCGTATGACTTACCGGAACCGGACTTGGCAAAGGTGATGGAGTTGTAGTTCTCAAGCGAGAAGCGATCGAAAATCACTAAGCTTGAATTGTGTCGGTTGACGCCATAGAGGATACCTTTGTCGGAGGTAAGGTCGAATGATACAAAGGGAAAAAGTGAAGAAAGGGGTTCAGAGTTGAGCTTTTGGTGCACTCCGAGAAGGTCGGTGCCGACTGGGATTACACTTTTAAAACCTTCTTCTTGCTGGAAAAGTGCTGGTTTGAGATATACGAGCTTGGCTTCGAGGATGGATTTGATTTCGTTTTCGATTTTAAAGAGCTCATTTTCATTGTCGGCGTAAATCGTAATATAGAGTCCAACATCAAACATTTTTTCTTGGGCTTGTTGGAGCGAATCGCGGAGCCCTTCAAGATCGCGGTACGCAGTATCGAGCATCGGATCGCGCACAAGCCCTTTTGCTTCACGAGCATTGATTTGGCTCTGGACTTCGGCAACTTTTTTCTGAAATTGTCGCAGAAGCTTGGCCGTCTCGATCGGATGAATGAAAATCGATACATCAAAAATCTTATCGAGGTTGATGATAGGAGAAAACCAGTTGTCGGTGAGAAAACGCGGATACGAAATCACAAAAAAAGTCCGCGCGATTTTGTCGCCCAAGTTGAGCGCTTTTGGCTCAACTTTAAGCGCTGACGGCGCGATGATGTCTTGCATCTCAAGTGTCGCCGCTTCATAGATCTCAGCCGGTAACACCGGCAAGACTTGAGCGCTTGAACCATCTTTCCGTTTATCTTTTGTTTTGATTAAGCCGAATAATGCCATAGAATTTAAAATTATTTGTCTTCAAGCTTAATCGCTTGCTGAATGTCACCCGGATTGAATGTTTTATAAAAAAGCTCGATGATTTCTTCGGTGCCAAGGAGCACGGTTCGGACGCCCAAACGAGAAAGTCCTTGCTCTACGACACCAGTGCGCTGTTCGAGCTGGGAACGTTTTTCTTCAAAGTCAGCGAGCTTCTGATCTTTGCCGGCAGTACTTTTTTTTGTATCAGCGCCACCCGGCAGAAAGCGACGGAGTGAACTGCTTTCATCCCCGAGCTGGGAAGCAGAATACGGTACGACTAAATAAAAATTCTTGGTCATAATATTGACCTGTTCGGTAAATGTCCGAATAAATTCCATGTATTCACGAGTCTGGATCTTAAGAAGTGGCTCAAGTTGTTCTTTCATGCGATTTTCAAGCAACAAAAGGTACGGCTTGATATCGAGACGGCGTGACTGGACGACGATTTGGCAAGAAAAATCGAGCGAATTGAGAAAATTTTGAAACTGCATAATGATCGCCCGCTGTTCGTCGGCTGATTTCAAGGAAAGATTGACTGATGAGGCGGCCAAGACAGCTCGCAAGCCGCCGTCTTTAAGGACGATGACCCCGTCGCGTACTTCTTTGATTGGTACGAATGATTGCGTTGCTTTTGCGTCCAAAGCCATATACAACAGTATAGCATTAATGTCAGGCCTCGATTAAATTTTTACTATCGAATATCTCGAGCGAGACTCTACGATTGGGAAATACTATTTCTTATTTACGTCGAGCACATCCAGACTCCAAGAAATATCTTTAAGTTTGCTATCAGAGAGCCGCGGTAAGTAGGCAGGCAGATCCGGCAGAGCTTCTACAGCTTTCTTTTCTGTTTTCTTGTGTTTGGGATCTTTTTTCCAGATGTAGAGCTTGCTGCCGAAGGAATATCGGAAATAAGCCTCGACGATATTGAGGAAAGGCTTGTTGTTGACCTTGTAAAATGCCAGCGCTGCTGCGAATATGCCAATCGGAGCGATAAGGATGACCGCGACAAAGTGCGGCAAGAGACGCCAGAGTACAAATGCCAAGCCGGCACCGCCCACGATATAAACGAATTGCTTAAAAGTAAATGGGCCGAAGATCTTGTCTTCAACATCAATAAATTGTGGAACCTGGAAGCGCATATTTTTTATTGAGGGATTTCTCGATATGGATCAACGCGCGGTGGAGTGGTGGATGGAGCAGGTGTAGCTGGCTTGATAGAATAGTCTGTCTCATGCTTGGGCATATTCATTGGCGCCACGAATTTCTGTTCGGATACGGATACAGGTGCGACTGGCACAGTATTAGGAGTGTTGGTGATTGGTGATTTGATATTTGGGTCTTGTGGAGCAGCGGGTGGTGGCACGATTTTTTGGATTGTCGGAATAGAAGATGGGAATTTGGAACTCGTACCTGCTGGTGGATTTTCAATACTTTTCAAAAGATCGTCGCGGTTCATACTACTGGTACCTGCAAGATTGATGGTTGGGGCAGGTTGTGAAATAGTAGGTGCGGTCGGTGCCTTAAATGGAGGATTTACTGTGTCGTTTACGATTTCTACTCCAGCGTTTTTGAGAGTGTCAGACGTTGATTGAGCGATAGGAGGAGCGATTGGAGCATCTTCAGGCAAGGAACGATTCTCGAAGTTGTCTTTTGCTGTATAAACTTTCTGTATTGATTCGCGGATCGGTAAAAAGATTTGATCGCCCAAATCTTTCACAATACCATCGATCATTTCATCGGAGAGTTTGAGTTGAAGCATCAGTTCATCACGAAATTCGTCAGGCTTGGTCATACCAAGGAGCATCATCGATGTTTCGATTTCAAGACTTCCGAGTTGTTCATAGGTAAGCTTGCGAGCTTTGGCGATTTCAAAGAGCTTAGTTGAATAATTATCTGAAATAATTACCTCTTGTATATCTGCAGGTAGAAGTTGAAAGCGGCTTCTCATCTGCCTCTCTACTTCCGTGAAATTTTCTTCGTTTGTTGTGTCTGTAGAGGAAACTTTCAGAAGAGTACTTCCTATTTTTTGTGCATCGTTTGGGTTCATATGCTTTGTATATTATACCTTATATTATTAATGATGAGCAGCGGCAGGACTATCCTTGCCACTTTTTTTAGATGAACTTGGGGCAATGTTAAATATACCTTTGAAGATATTAACCGCTGGTCCGCTATATTTGTCTTTATGTTTTGATTCATGCCCATGTGTCCCTTTTCCACCTTTTTCTTCAGTGTGTTGTAATTCATGTTCTGCGTCTTCAGCTCGATTATAATAATCAGCAAAATACTTATTTAGACCAATTGCAGTGGTTTTGTTTATTGATTCAATCATACCGCCGACAACTGCGCCCGGGATTGTACCTACTCCGGGTAGTACACTTCCAACAACGAGACCTTTGGCTGCACCTTTTGCAAAGCTTTTCGCAAATTCTCTTACGAAACGTTTGCCGAGTTCATCAGATCCAACTTTCGTGCTAGTGTCAAAATGCCCAAACTCTTTAATGTTTCCAAAAGCATCTCGCTCTTCATTTTTATGTAGTTCGTATGGTGAATTCTTCTTCATTCTTTCCCATACGTATTCTTTCACAATAGCTTTTTCATTATTTTTTAGAGCCTTATCAAGTTTTTCAATATCAAGTTTCTTATTTTCGATAGTTCTTCCGTCATCTTTTACAATATCTTCATGATCATCTTTGACTTTTTTAACTTCATTTTCTGCAAGTGTTCGTCTATCCAATAGAGGTTGGGGAACTTTTGCATCTTTTCCATTTTGATCTTTATGATCTCGTATTGCATTATTTGCCAACTCAAGTTCTCTGTTTGGTGCTTTCAATTCGTCCTCCATCTGCTCTTTATGTTGTTTTTGATTTACTTGTGCTGTTTCAAGCGCTGCTTTGGCTGTTTTTGTCTTTGCCTCAATATCTTTTTTCTTCGTCATATTTATTCCCAGCCTTTCACCTTCCGCAATCATCTTTTTTGTTCCACGTTCTTGCGCTCCAGTAAATCCGCCAGCTGAACCCGCAGTACTTAGATTTTTTAGTCCTGGGACATTGCCTAGTTGGTTAAGATTTACTCCCACTGCTGTTGAAAGCTTGCTTGCAACTACATTTTGACGGGCATCAAAGCTTGAGGTTTTTAAGCCCTCAATGGTTTTGAGTTTTTGTCGAGCAATCATTGCGCTTGTTCCAGTACCTGTCGCTTCTTGCCTCCATTTATCTAATTTTTCTTGATTTACGGCTGAGGCTGCGCGTCCTATAATGTTTCTCCCTGCAAATGCAGTTGCTCCTGCTCCTAACCCAATTGCAGCCCCGCTAACAAATTGAGCTGCACCTGTTGCGCCCTTAATTACCATCGCACCAATTTCTCCAGAAGCCTTAACTGCATATTCCGTTGCCTTCAAAAGAAGCAGCATGATAATCAGCATCGGAATAATGATCAACAGGAGTGTCTCTACTAAGCCACCTGTTGTTTGAAGATCAGGGTTAAATGTATTGAGTATCACGGAACTTTTTGCTAAAAGAGATATGAGATATATAAAAAACATAAAAATAGGTGCCATAAAGGCAAGTTCAATCGTTTTTTTCCACCACCCCGTCCAGCCTATACCCTCAATATGCTGCATTGAAGGAATGATGTATGTAATGAAGGCAAAAGGTGCAAAAATAATCTGTATCCATAGACCAATAATTCTTCCAACAAACGCAAGGCTGGATTTTACAAATGCAAATGTTGCGAATAAAAAAATGAGTCCAGAAGTGACGATTAACGATATTGTTACTGAAACAGGGAGATTAACTGTCGCATATACCCCTGTACCGTAAGGAGTGGTCAGAGCGCCTTGAGCCAGATGGTATGCTCCTGTAAAGATGCCCACACCAACTGAGGAGTTGAAACTGTTGTACGCATCTTCATAATAACTACCCACCTGTGCTTCTTTAAATTTATTGTAGAAATCTGGATTTGTAAGTATTTGAGGACGAAATGCGCTAACGATGATTCCAGACAATCCTTTTTCGTCAACATCTGTGTGTACCTTACTAATTATTGGAGCATAGACAGCTATGTTTCCAGAAGTGTCCTTCGCTGTGACAGTTATTTGATTGTAAAAAAGCCGTGCAAGAATATTTGAAGAGTCAATAATGATCTTTGTAAAAAACATACTGAAGTTCAGTAGTATGGCAATAATAACCACTGATATCAGCATTTTTTTTGGATTTGCATGTCCAATTTCCAATCCCAGAATAAGAGATATAGCGATAAAGAGTAAAATAAATATAAAAAAGATATTTGAAAGATCGCGGACAATTCCCCATGCATATCCGATGAAGCTCGAACCAGTATAGAGTTTTGTACTTAATGTTAATCCTGCCAGTGCATCAAATAAGCTACCCGATAGCGTGAGTAGCCATGCTGGGATGCTGTACATGAAGAAATATAGAACTTGTTGAAGACAAGCAGTAATGCTTGAATTACCGATCTCGGTACAGCCGATCTGTTCTTGCAGATTGGTAGTTGTTTTTTGTACTTGGTCATTTAAATCATTTACATAACTTCCAGTACCTGTATTTGTTCCTGAGCTACCTCCTCCGATTGTAAGTGGTGGGTTCGGGAAAGTATACGTATCTATTAAGTACGGTGTGTTAGTGGGACCGGACCCTATAATTCTTAGTGTTATTCCACCATATTTTCCTGCCGCAATATTTGAAATTGTTATTTCAAAATTTTTACTTACACCAGGACTTACGCCGTCATAGATCGTAACAGCGGTATCCTCAAGATTAGAAATATTACCTTCATTATTAAGTACTACTTGTACTTTTCCAGATGGAATTGATGGGCCATAGTTATAACTTCCCTTGACTACTATTGATGTCCCATTTACTTCTGCGGAAGTGATTTCTCCGGTCTGTCCTTCAGCAAAGGTCTTACGTACTTGAAGTGTCGCAGAAAACGGTGCGAAGGTGCCGGCGAGGATAGTGAATATAAGAAAAAGAGGGAGTATAGTGCGAAGAGTATTCCGGCGTCGACGTGTGGCCGACGCAAGATGAGCATGTGTTCCAAGGTGTAAAAATCCAAAAAATTTCTTCATGTAAATAGGCACTGTAATTTTAGCATAGTATTGCTATGTTCGCGCCGATTTGTTCCATCGAGTACAGACTTTTCATGAGGTGTTAGCGCATCAAGTACAGATATTTACAGTATAACGTAAAAACAAAGGCCATACTACGGTTTTGTGGTACAAAATGTGATGATACAACGGTACTGGTATTAGTAAATCTCGAAGCGCTCCTCGAAGTCAGCGAACCATTTATTGAGATTGTATGTTTCTTCTTTGATTGGGTCGTTTTTTGCAATCATAAACTTATTCCACCATCCTCCGCCATCGGCTGCTGGATCTCCATAGGCATATGTTTGTGGAACGAAAGTAAATCCGCAATAGACATTATTAGGGATTCCGAGAACGTCCTCATCGAGGTCTCCAAAGAGAGGACATTTTGCTCGAGCATCATTGCCCACTGCTTCAGATGGTGTCGGGAAAATACTTGCCACTTTCATTTGTGGGTACGGCAAAGTAATCCCGGGATATGGATTAGGGGTGGCAATAAGCCAACTATTTGGGTCAGTTGGTGGGCCAGATGGTTTTGTTGGGTCTTGTCTTCCGCCTGTAATTTTGAGATTGTATTCAAATATCCCTGGATACGGCATCCAGCTGTAGCCATTTAATCGGTAAAATTCCTGGACTTCCGGCAGATTTATCTCTTCTGAGCACTGTTCAAGTAGGAATACGTCGTATTCGTCCCCGGTTTGATAGGTGATCATGTCACCCTCAAGCTTTTGTATAGCTGCTTCGTCAACGAGGGCAGCCACGGTTGTTTCGAATATTTTTAACTCTTTTCCCATCAAGTCAGCCTGTTCTTCGGATGTAAGATTTGGATCATTTAAAATACTTTCTACATCCTGGCGAATTTTATCAAGTTTTCGTACTGCGATCCGTAAGCCTTCAGCCCTTGTTTTGTGTTCTGCTAAAGTAGTTTCATAACCTGCCAATTTGTAGTATTCACTATATGAGTCCGGAGTGATGGTCGGCATATTTTCGAGGAGATATCCTCCGGTATCAAATTTAACTGGTGAATTTCCAAGTCCCACTGCTTCATTTTCGTATGGTATCCCAGTGATGTGTGCGGTGTATTCATCAAGTGCTTGATTGAGTGTGGCTTCAGCTTTAGAAAGTGGAAGATGAGCAATACCATTGATGATTGCCGAACCAATACCTAAGGTTAGTGCGCCGGTGATCTGAGTGACAATACTATCATTAGTATCTTGTTGTTTAATACGAAGCTCACCAAAGAGATTATCCATTTTTGCTCGGGTATCGTCATACCATGTCGGACGTGGGCCCGGGATACAGTAGTCAAGTAATTGGATATCGTAAATTGTTTTGGCAAGAGCTGCATCAGTTTCAGGTACTCCGCCAAATCCTGGGGCAGGATCAACATTTGGAAATCCAGTCATAGGATTAATGCCTTTCGGTGGTCCATTTGGTGCGCCAGACACGAAACTACCAGAGCGTCCTACTTCTGGAACATATGTTTGACCGAGCCATTTTTCTTGAAGGTAAATAATATATGGAAGCTGTGTTGTTAGATCAACATTTTGGAAAGCATTATAAATACTCTGATATGAACCGTCAGTGTAGAGGCCGCTACTGTTATCACCAAAACCAAAACCACTATTGGCAAGATCTTCTTGACTCGTACTACCTTCAGTAAAATTAGTAAGCGAGTTTACGCCTTTATTCACGAGCTGAGCCATGAGCGCATCGAATACGGCGCCCAATGAATTGTTGATATCGTCGGAACTAATGAGAGAATCTTTTTTAATATTGAGTGCACCAGTGAGCTGGCTTGAGATAGCAATACCAGGAGTTTGGACTTCAGTTTTGCGGCAGGTGTTTTCAGCAATTATTTTTTGAAGTTCTAAAATTTCAGCATTTGTTTGGTTGCTTACATTGTTGAGCGCAGGATTATTCTGCAGTGTGTTATTTACCCATGCAGAATTGCCGCTACTGTCAGTGGATGTATATCCTGTGCCAATTCCGCCTGTTTGAGTTTTTGGAGGAGGTAAAGTCCAATTCGTATTAACTCCACCAGAAGTTGTAACACCTTGCATTGCATACAAAAGATTAAGTTTATCCTGCGCCGCTCTGGCTTCATCTGCATCTGTTTGTGTCAACGGCCCTGGATCGACACAGGCTTCAAAGTTGAGAAAGCCGCCGCTTTGTGCCAGTCCGGCTCTGACCTCTTCAGCTTTCGTTTGAAATGTGCCTTCGAGCCGCATATCCCATTCGTCGGCTGCCATCATGGCAAAGCCAACCGGGTTGTTTTGTTGAAATTGAGTCGCAGCTTGGAATGCTCCCCAACCGCCGACGTTGAAGTCGTTATAAAAGTCGATATGTGTTGCGCTCGGTGTCCCGGCTTGGATGACTTTGTCGAGTGAAAACTGCGCATTGGCATTGAAGCCAGCTTGGTATTGAGCAAGGAGCGCCGTCAAAGTATCCTTGCCGAATGGAAAATTGGCAGAATCAAATGCGATTTCGTTGGTGAAAGCCACGATTTCTTCTTCGGCAATGCTTTTAAAAAACGATCCGGGATCACGCACATAAAATGGTGCGCCTTTAAAACCGTTGTTGATCCAGTTGACAGTATCAGACGAGAGCTTGGCTAAAAGTCTTTTAGAAATATACTGAGCAATAGCTTTATCACAACCTTCGCGCTTATTTGCAGCGACATCGTTAGTAGCGACAGTAGTGTCGAGTGCGCCGAATACACTTCCTAAGGCATCACCGATCTTGCTGCCAAGTCCGCTACATTTCAGTGCGACGCCGCCGATACCACCAATTGTGGCTTGCAAGCCGAATGAATCACTTACTTGTGCGTAGGTTTTTTCTGGTACAAATAAAAATCCTGCTGGTGCGAGTAGAGACGCAATCAAAAAACCACTTGCAATTTTTGTTTTCAAATCTCTGACGCGTAACTCGTAACTCATAATTAGTTTAAATTATACCATGGCTACTAAAGTATTCCCCGAGAATTTTGATTGCAGCCACGGCGTCATTTTCTGCATCATTGTATTGAGAGATCCCTACAAGACCTAAGAGTGGATTGTCTAAAAGCGTACTTGCATTCTTAAGGGCTGCTCCTGTTTTAGCGTAGCTGTTTATAAGGACGATGTGGTTGTTTAGAGTGTCTATGGGTACGATGAGCGCTTTTAATTCCTTGGCCATATCTTCGTATGCTTGTCCGATCTTGGCGACGTCTGTCATTGTGTCAGCATCCTCGGTGTCTATTCCTTCGGCAAGCACAGCGTACTCGTGTCCAGTTGAATTTTTATACGCTACCTGTACAGCTTGAAAAGCATCGTAGTATTCTTGAATTACAGGCGTTGTTACTTGAGTAGTGGTAATATCGGAAGAATTGTATACATCAGGCAATACTTGAAATTCATTTAGATTTTTGCCGAAGCCAAGCGCAAGATTGGTGATGGAGTTTTGGTTGAGGTCACCAGAAGCTTTGAGGGATGAAACTGTAGAGAAGAATTCTCGAGCAAAACGTTCAGTTTCATTTATTTTTCCATCAGGATTACCATCACCGCTATCAGTATTGAGAGCATCACGGCGGGCGTTGATTTCTACTTCGTCCGACATTCCATCTCCATCACTATCCTTTTTATTTGGATCAGTCCCCCAGAGCTCTTCTTCCCAGTCAGGAATCGTGTCGAGATCGGTATCACGGTTGATCACATCCTGCACAAGCATCCCTTCCCGAGAATCCTCTTTTGTAAAAATAGTTTTTCCACCAGATAAATATGCATACACTCCCCAGGTGATGAGAAGAAAAACAAAGAGTGAGCCGGTGATACGTACAAATTTTTTACTCGGAAGATAGGTAGTCATAGAAAAAGTAAAACAGTGTATAGCGAATTAAAATGAAGGTGTTTTAGAGATATTGTAAAGTCCAGGCGGCGGTATGCCTACTTCAAGTACAGGGAATGGTATGTTTCCAGATGGAGTTGGAATCCAGCAATCGCTAAAATTAGGGATCCGAGTGCTTTTGCCTAAAATCCAGGTTCCCGGTACTGGGGTGGGCTTCTGTGGATTGAGTTGTGAAAACACAGCGTATGGTACTAAACTATAGACTGTAGAAATTGCTCCTGCCGTAATAAGCGCTGCTTTGCCGCCTTTTGAAATTGTGGAACCGTCCGTGTTTTTACCTGTGTGAGTAGGGAGTGAAGCAACATACCCTGTTCCCGCTGCTGAAGCTATAGCACCACCGATGTTACTTTTGAGGACAACTGGCCCCGTAATCGTTGGTATGCACATAACCCCAGGGATTGTTGGTGTTAAAATTTTCCCGCCAAAGCTTTTAGAGTCAAAACTACCAAATGCACCAAAAACGATTGTTGGTAGAAGAGTCCCAGCAATAGCAAGCAGTATGAGTGTTCCTAGCGTGTGTTTACACATGTTTCTTAGTATACACTACAGAGCAAGGTGATGCATGAATTTTTTACAATACACTGCATATTCACAGCTTTTTATAGGAGTTTTGTGAGCGCGAGCCAGATTTGAAGTGTCAGATTTTCTGCACGGGATCTATGAGGAATGCTGAGGGAATCGAATGTTGCCCCTAGATTGACCCCGGACTCCGTAGTAAGATCTTTTAAGTTGCTCTGCAAAACTTTACGTTTGTGGGCAAATCCAGCATGCAAAATATCAAAAAACCGCTCCTCATCTATCGACTCGAAATTTTTCCGGGAAATATTCTCGATTGCCACAATTGCCGAGTCTACCCGCGGGGCGGGACTGAAATATCGCCGTCCTACTTTGGCGACATAGCGTGGAGTGCCATACGCTTTGACTGACAGAGAGAGTAAGCTCTCTTTTTTGTCGCGAGTGACGATACGTTCGGCGACTTCTTTCTGCACCAGGAGGACCATAGTTGTTGGCTGTTGTGGAGAAGTTAAAAATTTCCTGATGATGGCGCCAGTGATGTAGTAGGGAATGTTGGCAACAAGTGCGTAACGCGTAACATGTAATGTGGAACGTAAGGTACTTAGATCAAATTCTAAAATGTCGGCTTCAAGTAAAATAAGTTTTTTGTTTTTTATTTCGATTTTGAATTTATCTTCTAAATATTTCACAAGCTCTCGATCTTTTTCAATAGCAATGACCTGCCCGGCCGCCTCTAAGAGTTTTTCAGTAAGTGCCCCCTTTCCCGGGCCGATTTCAAGGACGGTGTCTTTCGACGTGAGCTTTGCGGCTCCCACGATTTGAGAGAGCGCGAGTGCTGATTTTAAGAAATTTTGCCCGAGTGATTTTTTGGCGTGCATATTAGTCAAAATAAATAATACGGTTTGGCGTATCGCTGCTCCCACCATCGTTCATGGATTCTTGTTCGACGAGGGCTTCTGGAATATCGAATAAAAATTCGCTTGGCATATTGACCTGCTTTGATCCGTAAATTGTCCGCGTCATGGCATGCGAAAGGAAAAGTTTTTCTTTGGCGCGAGTGAGCGCGACATAAAAAAGTCGCCGTTCTTCTTCGGAGTCTTCGCCGCTTGCTCCGTCGCGCTTTTGATGTGGAAAAAGATCTTGTTCAAGTCCGACGACAAATACATGTGAGAATTCAAGTCCTTTTGAAGCGTGGACTGTCATGAGCTTGATACCGTGTGTGTCTTTTCGAAGTGAATCCTGATCGCTTGCCAGGGCGGCGTCTTCGAGAAGTTTCTCGATACCTTCTGGTATTGGCATGAAGTCATATTTTTGAGCGAGTGTCACCATCTCTTTAATATTTTCAAGACGTTCAAGATCCTGTTCGGTGCCGTCTTTGAGCATCGCCTCAATACCGGAGTGGTTCATAACATATTTTACTATTTCGCTTGGCACTAATCGATCGATCTCGACTCGAATACTATTAAGCAGTGTATAGAAGTCAGTGATTTTTTTCTGCATGGGAGCGGGCAGTTTATCTTTGTGGCCGCTAAAGAGTTTTACGAGCGTGACCTTGCCGATGCCGCGGGCAGGAATGTTGATGATGCGTTTGATGTCAGCCAGATTGTCAGGATTGAGAGCGGCGCGGATATAAGCCAAGACGTCCTTCACTTCCTTTCGTTCATAAAACTTTGTACCGAGGACTTGATATGGAATGCCAGCCAAGAGCAGTCCTTCTTCGAGTACTCTGGACTGGAAGTTGGCGCGATACAAGACCGCAATATCTTCTTCCTTCACTCCCCGTTCAAGCATGGCACTTGCACGTGCAGCTACAAAGCCGGCCTCAGCGGCTTCGTCGTAGGATTCGTAGATACCGATTTTTTCACCCCCATCTTTTTGTGTGAAAAGTTTTTTATCAATCCGGAAATTATTTTTCTTGATGATTTCGTTGGCTGCTTCAAGAATGATTTTTGTTGAGCGGTAGTTTTCTTCGAGTAACACGATCTTGGCGCGCGGATAATCTTTTTCAAAATGAAGAATATTTCTGATGTTGGCGCCTCGCCAGCTGTAAATATTCTGATCAGTGTCACCGACGACGCAAATATTTTCTGCTGGTCCGACCAAAAGCTTGCCGAGCTCATATTGGACCACATTGGTGTCTTGATATTCGTCTATATGAACATACCGGAAGCGGTCTTGATAATACTTTCGTACACTCTCGTTGTTTTTGAGTAAGAGCACGCTTTCAAGCAGAAGATCATCGAAGTCAAATGCGCCGGCTGCTTTGAGCTTACTCTGGTATTTATCCCAGACTTCAGCCACTAGCTCTGAAAGATAGCCGTCAGCTCGCGCGCGGTATTCGGCCGCAGTGACAAAGTTTCCTTTTTCGCGAGAAATGATTCCCTTAAATCGTCGTGGCTCGTATTGTTTGGGATCAAGATTGCTCTCCACGATGGCTTCTTTGACGAGGGCCACTGCGTCGCCTTCGTCGAGGATTGTGAAGTAGCGCGTGCGGCCGATCAGCCTGGCATTTTCTTTTAGGATGTGTACGCCAAGAGCGTGAAACGTGGAAATGAACGGTACACCTTCGATGCGTTCTTTGGCGAGCATGGCGAGGGTGCGTTCGCGCATTTCACTGGCTGCTTTGTTGGTAAAGGTAATTGCCAAAATATGCTCTGGCGCTATGCCTTGATGAATCAAATGAACGATGCGATGAGTGAGAGTTTTTGTCTTCCCTGCTCCCGCTCCTGCCACGATCAAAAGCGGTCCATCGATCGTGAGAACGGCTTCTTTTTGCGGGGCGTTGAGATCTGTGAGGTAAGATGGTAGAGACATAGAGATAGTAAATAGTTAATAGGTAGTAGTAAATAGTAGGTAGAATAATATAATAAATTTTTATTAAAAAATTTAGATCATGCAGATTTGTACTTGAAGACTATAACATAAAATCCGCTCATGGCGGATTTTATGTTTCTTTTCAGTATGTAGATTTATTTATTTGCCCATCACTTTGAGTGTTTCATCACGGAAGCGGCTGGCTTCTTCGGTTACGATAGCATCGAATGTCGAGACATGACTGCGAATATAACCGAAAACGTCTTCAAAACTGGCATTGTCGTCAAATAATTTCTCAAGTTCACCTTTTTCTGTATCAGAAAGTACGTCGAATACTCGCGCCATGACTTCTTGGAAAATAATACTTCCGACCCGCATCAGTACTTCTTCGCGCTTTTCTTCTGGAAGTGCGCTGATACCGAGTGCGTCAATGATTTGTTTTTGTAGTTGTGGGTCCATATATATATTATTCTACTACGTTATATTTTTTTACCAAATTATTGTCGGACACTCTTCGGCAAAGTTACTCGTTCCATAATTTTCTTCAATGCATCCCACATGGAATCATTCGGAGCGTTTGACGCAAATGTTTCAAGAGTTTTTGTTCCTACCACTTTTTCTATATGAGCAGCAGCTGCCGAACTACTATCGGCCGCTTCATGATTTTTTACATAATCACTTGCCGTAAGTTTTTTTAAATCCTTTTCCCATCCTTCTACTTGTTTTTCAGGGAAGCTTTCATTCTCGGCTGCAGCAAAAGAAATCAAATCTCGGTGAGCGGCAATTTCTTTGAGTTCGTTGAGTCTATCAGTATCCAGATCCTCAAGTGGGGGTAATTGTTTGTTTTCAATAAGACTCCACAGTTCATCATCCGTAAAATATTTGTCAGCATTTATCAGCATAGCGATCGATCCTGATGTGAGACGATCAGGAGACTCGAGTTTCCCTTCCCCGATCAAAGCATCCACTTGGCTCTTAGTCATCCCTTCGAGATTTTGTAGCCGAGTGTCGACTTTTGCAGCACTAGTTTCTGATGTTTGTGTGCCGTCTGTTTTCTGTGCACCTTTTTCAATCGGCTCATCAAAAGCTTTTTCAGGATCTTTTTGCGGTGTTCCTTTTGACGAGACTTTTGGTTTGCTTTGCTCGGTATTGATTTCGTCTGCTGGTGCTTTTTCGGGTACCGTTTTCGCATCTTCGCGCATCTCATGGATCTCTTCCGCGGTCACATCTGGATGACCCTCTATGCCAGTTTCTACCGTGTTGCCATCTGCATCAACGACTTCGTGCATACCATCAGCGTGTACTATTTTGAGTATTGTTTCTTCGCTTTGAAGCTGTGAAAATTTTTCTACCTCCTTAAGATCAATCGCTCCGGCATGTTTAATAAGCTCACTGCGAAGCTCATTGAACTCCTCGGGCTTCAGTATGTCGATCTGTCCTGTTTTCCAGTCTACCTTGAATACATCTTTATAATCAGCTGCCTTAAATCCAGCTACATCACGACCTTGCCCAAGCTCTGCCATATTGTCCGCAATATTTATACTTTCGTCTATGTCGGCAGGTTCTGGACCGCTATCAGGAAGTGCCATGCCGTCGAGGGCAAGCGCTTGGAGGGCATGCTGTCCGTATTGTGAGACGCCGTTTTCTCCAAGCACCAAATGCATTTGTACTTTTATTTCATGTCCCGAAAGTCCTTCTTTAGCAAGCTCTGCGAGTCGCTCTGCTTCTTGAACGGCAGCAGCAGCTTTTTCTGCGGCCTCTGTGGTTTCTGTTTTTGTCTCGCCAACCACTTCTTTTGTTTCACCTTTTTCTGCTTGATTTCCAGAAGGATTATCTGTTTTCTCGCCTTCTGTATGTATCGGATCAACTGCGCCCTGTTCTGTGGTTTCATGACTATCTGATACGTCTTTATCACCATCCCCAAAAAACTTTTCAACCCACGAAGTGGGTACTCGAATTCCTGTTCCGGGAATTTGAACTTTTCCTTCTATTGGTGCACCTGACCCTCCTCGAATCATTTGGCTTTGGTGCCAGCCAAATTGATCTCTGATTTTATCGAATCGCCTATCAATTAAATTATCATCCGTGTTTGTATTTTCTGGAATAATTTCCGTTTGGGTAACGGCTTGGCCACCTTTAAGATCGGTGTGGTGTGTCTCTGGAGTAGGTACAGTTGTGTATTCTGTCTGAGGTGTATATCCCGGCTGGATATAACCTGCAGGTTCCGTAATCGGAGCTCCTGACCCTCCTCTAATCATTTGGCTTTGTTCCCTATCAAATGGATTTATTTTTTGTACAAGTCTACCCAACCAATTTGATCTTTGAATAATATTTTTATCTGGTTCTGCGATGTCATTTCTCCCTATACCTCGATCTCCTGTTTGTTCACGATAGTCTCCTGGATAATCATCGCTTAATTTTCCTTCTATCGTACGTGCAACCTCTGCCGTCGGTAGTCCGTGTTCACGATTCCATAGTTGAGCCTTTTCGATTTCTTGTTCTGTTCCAATGCCAAATGCTTTGAGTTCGGTCTGGGCAACATAGGAAACGCCAAATGCGGCAGCGCCCATAAGGCCGCCCTTGACGATGTTTTTTGCCCACCGTGCGTTTCGTTTTATCTTAGAAGCTTTCTCAAAATTTGTTTGAATGGTACCTAGCTTGTCATATACTAATCCTTCGGTAAATTTCGCTCGCGCTTTCTCATCTTCATTATATTTATTAAGAATTGCGTCGAGCCCTTGGTTGAGTTTGCGCAGTACTGGTTTTGTAAATGCGGTGAGTCCAAAGGATGTGGCCGCCGAGCGGGTCAAACGCCAGCCCCAAACACCTACCCCGCCGACTCCTGCTCCTATACCAACTGAGCCTGCGGCAAAGAGTACTACAGTAGAGACTCCAAACGTCACCCCGAGTTTGGCAAGCTTCTTTCCAGTCCAGGCAAGTGCATTTTTCTTTCCAAGCTCTTTGTCGTCCGATGTATACCAGCCCATAAAAGCCTTGTAGCCTTTTTTGAATGCCCCATCCTCACTGTGTTTAGCCTGAGTTAAGAGATTATTTTCCATGTCAGCACGGTCGTAGATTTCCGTGGACATAAAGGTAGTGAATTCCGCAGTCTTTTCTATCAGTGGGCCGGTTTCAGTCAGCTCTTCACGTTTTTGAGCAATCAATTTTTCTAAATATGCCTCACGAGCAGCTTCATATGCTTTTTTGTTTTCAATAACCTCATCCTCTTTTTTGAAATATTCATCGTTAAGCGGGCTTTTTCTACCAAAATCCGCCGCCGCTTTTTTAGCTGCTTGGGCAGCTTTAATACTTGTTGCATACTTTCCACGAAGTTCTGCAAGCTCGCGGTCGAGCTCTTCCTTTAATTCTTGATTTCGTTTCTGTTGTGCAAGGGTATTCTCTTCTTGTATTCTTTTTATTTCTAATGCTTCGGCGGTACTTTTCGCCTTTTTTTCTTCTTTACTCTCTTTTTTCTTTCCAGTTGGAGCAGTGGGAGTGATAGGAGGAGTGGGAGGTGTACCAGAACCAGCTCCTATTCTTTCAAAAATAGCTTCAAGAACATGGTCCTCCACTCCAAAACCCTTGAGTCTATTCTTGATTGTTTCAGGACTGTCACCCGCGTCTTTAGCAATAGTAATATCTCCCATCAAGTCATTGATGAGCTCTTCTTCCTGTGGAGTTAGTATTTTGGGTTTTGGTTCTGGCATAGTCTCCGTTTGTATTTCTTATAGTAATCTAAAAAAGCTTTTTGATAAACTTCCAAGCTTTTCCAGCTATACTTTCCTCTTTTCCGTTATGCGTATCTTCATCATCATACCCTTCCTCGGTGGTCATGTCTTCTTCTGGTATTCTACCGAATTCGTTAAGTGCTTCGTGATACTCTTTTTCTACTTCAAGAATTTTGGATTCCAGCTCTTCTATTTTTTCATTTGGTATTTTTCCCTGACTCTCCAATTGCTTATACTCCTCATATATATTTTTTTGCAATTCTTTGGCCTTTTCGAGTGTCATTGTTTGAGCACTTCGAAGATCTAAATTATTTTCGATTATTTGGTTATCTGGTCCCACTAGACGAAATCGAGCTTTCGGGTCATCTATTATAATTACTCTTTCTTTATTTCGTATCTCATCTACATTCTCTACTTGTATTAGGAACCCGTTTAAAGTTAACTCATATGTACTATTTTTCCCTAACATCTTATAGTAACCCCATAAAGTAATATCTTCATACTGTTGGTCTGTTTTGTTTTCATCGGCTAGACCGATTATTGATTGGACAACAGGATCAACCTTGTCCGCCGTAAACCACTTTAATGGATTTGCTTTCCTGTCTTTAAGTTCGGTGATCGGATCTTCCAGTGTAGAAATTAACGGATTGAGAGTACGGCGAAACATTCTCAGCCACTCTTCATTTTGTGGATCAGTCCCACTCGCTTCTTCAATTGCTATATCAATATTTTCTTTTTCTTTGAGGAGATTATTGTAAAATTGAATCTTATCTTGGGCCTCTGCGAATTCCAATTCAGGAATAGTATGGGTAGTATTTTGGTCCTCCATTGTTGGCTCTTGAGAAGGTATGGCAGTATTGCCTGGCGCCTGATTTTGCTGAAACGCGGCTACTCTTTTTTTCATTGACTCATACGCTTCTATTTTTTTCTGTATATTTTCATATGCAAGTCTGCGCTTCTCTTCAGGATTTTCAGATACATCATTTTTATTTTGTTCAAAGTATTTAGTGATGTCGTTTAAAATATGATTACTCCGTGCAATCCAAGGATACAAAGCTTGCTTAGTAGCCTCATCACTATTCTCGATTTCAACAATGCTATTTTTTATTTCATTCCCAATCTCCTTTAACGTTGCACTATCTTTGGAAACTATTGATCTGCTCACAATGCGATCAAAACGCTCAATGCGATTTTGAATTTCATTTGCAGTATCTTTTGCTGCTTCTTTTTTGTTTTCCTTTCCTTCCCATGTATCAGCTCCTGTAAGCCCTGGCTCGACAGTCACTTCTGGCTTGGTGAGGTGGTTAATATTTTTTGTGTCGTTGAAATCTCTCGACAAATGTACATTGAGTGAGAGTAGGTCTTCAATGGGAATCAAATCTGACTTTTCATGTTCTTCATCATTTCCATCTGCGTCCTTCTCTATAACTTTTTTGATTACTCGTACCAGTCCCCGATCTTTGTCAGCCTTGTCTTGCACTGTGTCCAATTCCCATTCTGTAGTGAGCTTTCTTTTTTCAATACTGTAGACTTTTCTGCCTGTCAGTAGGGGTAACTGTTTAACATTCTTTTGGAATTTTTTTAAATCTTTTTCTTTTTGAGCTTTTAATTTTTCTAGCGCCGCCTCTGCCTTCTCAAGCTCATTTTCGAGCGTAGCCAAAGTCGTGAGTTGTTCTGCGGTTAAGACACCTTCACTTCTAAACTTTTGAAGACTTGCGAGCTCTGTGACTGGATCAGGCGAAGAAACTCCAGTGCTGAGTTTATCAAAGAGTACTAGTGCGTTATCAGGAGTTTTTCCAGTCATATATTATGTTTATTATACTACAAAAAAACTAGTCAGTCAAATACCCCATAGATTACTTCTCTATTTTAAAACAATTCGGTTTAAATACCTACTAAAACAAGAAATTTCTCCTACTTTTTGCTAGGGTTATTTTTTTCTAGTTTCTCTTTAAATACTTTGATAAGTTCTCGCTTGATTTCTTCTGTTGTTTTGAGCTTAAAATAGAGATCCTGTTTGGTAGTATCTCCGACGAGGTCGTATTGGTGGTCCAAATCTGCTTGCGTAAAAAAATCTTTATCTTCAAGTGCCTTTTCGTAATCAGTGACATTTCCAATCTTTTTCTCTGGAATGTTCGTTTTTACTTCTGCTGATAATGCTGTGATCTTACCCCGTATATTTTTTAGGTTACCTTCTGCTTTTCGGATTGCATCTGGATTTTTTAATTTAAGGAATCCCTCGGCGATCCGAGCTTTGAACTCCTCAAACTCATTTTGTTTATATTCTGCAAACTTTTGTTCATCCACTGGTATTCCCATGGCGGTGAGTGTCCCTACTACGTCTACATCGTGTCCATTATTCTTTTCGTAGTCAGTTGCGATCATGTTGGATCGAATAAGTTTGCTTGGTAGGACTTTGGAAAGTTCTTTTTCAACCTCTGCCAAATCCTTTTTTGATGAAGTGAATACGTTTTTCTGTCTAATGGCTATATAAGTGTCATATCCTTTTGCATACGCTGCCGTCGCGCCAAGGGGGATCGTGTTGTTATTGTATTCAATAAAATTTATTAGAACTTTCCCTAATACCGGATGGTCAAAAGTAATATCAAGCGCTTCCATTTTCTTTTCCGCTTTGGTAATACCTCTTCCTGAGTTGAACACCTTTTTTTGTTGATCGTTGCAGATTTCTCGAAGTGGCATCCCGCCCGTACGCTCGCGCGTAACAGGATCTTCTATGGTGTTTACAACAATAGCCAACTCATTTGAGGTGAAGGGTTTTCCAAAATCAATCTTGTCTTTCATAATGGTAAACCTGTTTGCGACTAAGCCCAGCATATCTTTAGCGGAAATACTTTTAGACACCCCATACGGGGTATGGGACCATTTTTTATCAAAATTTTTTCGAATTTCTGAATCAAGATAGGATAAATTATCAATTCTATTGACGAGTGTAATATATTGCTCGAGGCCGTTTACAGGTAAGAGCTTTTCTCGATATTGCGGCATCTTCATGAGCATTCGATACATACCTTCTGTGGCTGAAGTGAAGCGGTCCTTGCGCTTTGGATCGTGGTGGTCGAAAGTCACGGTACCATCAGGCTCAATAGTAGCCCCATCTTTCCCCGAAGTATCGAAGTTGACAACTCCGGCCGGTGGGTTGGTGTCATTTTCTTTCTGTGTTCTTTCGAGTTGCTCGGTACGGGTAAGCCTATCGCCTTTAGAGACAACCGTCAGACGATTGAGTTTTATGCCAGCTAGCTCACACAAAAGTTCAAGACCTTGTGCGTCAAGATCTGGTCTTCCCCAGCCATCGCTTCCCACGAGCTCGCCATTTTCATCGAATACGTCATTTCCATGGATAACCCCTTCTATCCCACGTGGATCGCTGAACAATTTTTCGAGTTCAGCAAGTTCTTTTTTTTCTGCGATAGTATTTTGATGATATTCAAACCGTCCTTCTTTTTCTGAAAATTTTTCCTGCAGCCTCTTTATATCTTCCTCGTATCGAACTGCGAATGTTTTTTTGTAATAATCTAGGTTTTTTAATTTAGTATCGAGTAGGGCTATTTCAGTTTCATTTTTTTGTTTGGTAGCTGCATTGGATTCAGTTTCATTTTTCTTTACATAAAAGTCTCGAGCTGTTCGGTATTCGTGTCCCAAGTAGGCTATGGGGTCTGAAAAAAAATTTTGCATAGCTTCCAAATCCTCAGACTCCAGTGGTACTGGCTTCCCTAGAGCAGTAAGAAATTTTTTCTCCATACCCTCGATACTTTTTTGTATTTCAAGTTGTACTAAATTTTCTTCAAGCCCGGATAGGCGAGACCCAAGTATCTTTTTGGCAGGTGTTTTTTCAGACTTTAAATCTTTTTTCTTAGTATCATCATTCGGCGCTTTTCTCTCTCTCAGTTTAGTGATTGCTGCTGCACAGTCCCGTATGACTTTATTCATTGTGTCCTTTTCACTACCCGTAGCTGTCTTTCGACTTAGCTTATTGTCGGCGATGATACTTTCAAGTTCTTGTATGGCTTGATCTCTGAGCGCCTCTACATCACCAGACTGTGGATCGATACTTAGAAAAAATTCATTGGCAATTTCGGTCAGCGTTGCGCGAAGTACTGTCTCTTGTTCTTGAACAGAATTTAATAGTACGCCGGGATTTCTTGGTCCATTATTCATAAAGTATATTGTAGCAATAATATTTTATTTTCCTCTCATTCCAAGAAGCAAGGCCTGCACTTTTTTAAATTCAGGTAGTGCGTTTGTTTTTATATCTTCATTTATGGAGTTAACTGCAGTTTTCAACTGCGCAAACTCTTTTAAGAGCTCTTCTTTATTCATTAATTCATACCCTTTAAATTTGTCTTTTTCTTTCGGCTCCTGTGCGCGGAGTTTTTCAAGCTTTCGTTCTATAAAAGCGATAAACTTCTGGTCAGGAATGCCTTCCCCTTTGGGATCATTCTGTGGGTCTTGTGCCCGTTTGAGTTCTTCCTCCCAATACGATATTCCTTTTTCGACAGGGACAGGAGTGTGTTCGACATGGTGGGCTTTTCTCTTATGCGTCTCTCTAGCCTCGAGTTCTTTAGCTATTTCCTCATACGGTAAATACTGAGTTTTGGGTGACTTGATCCCTTCTATATCAATTATTTTTCTTTCAATAATTATCTGGCCCCCCTTGATCAATACTGTTTCATTTTCGTTGAGCTTCGGTAATATACTTCTTAAAGCAGCATCGATATATCTTTCATCTTTAAATTTCTGCTCTCTGGCATCCTCCTCACGAAAGCGCGGCGAAATTGACGCTGCTTCTTTCGGTACCTCGTAACGGCTGATTCTTGGCTGGGTGTCTTCTTGATTTTCCCACCACAGCCGTCCATTTTTTGAGGCGCTTCTTTCCTTCGGTGTGTTATCAGACAACATAAGCTCATTTTCTTTGATCCACGCTTCGGCTCGGTGGGTATCCATGATTGAGATTGAACTATCTGGATTTTTAATATGGAAATAATTCTTTTCTTCTTGCCTCGGATCTCTTGGAAAAGCAACATAGTCAGGTATTTCTTGTACCTGATATCTTTCATTCGTTTTGGGATGGATAAGTGTATCCCCAGGAGCTAGCTCAAAAACAAGTTCATTTTGAGCTTCTTCCTCTGGCTTTCTAAAGTTTCCTTCCGGAAGCCAATTTTTTGAAATCTTTTTTATTTGTGAGGCGTGGAGATTTCGTTCCGTTTTAATTTTATTGTATGCCGCTTTTGCTACGGCACCGGGCAACCAGGCTCCTATTTTTTTTATAATATCCGCATGTTCTGTAATAGGTTCTGGTGGGGCTACTTTTTCAATGTGCGGGCGAGCCGTTATTGGGATTTTTGGGTTGGAGTATGGTAAATTATTTGAGACTATTTTTTCTGCAGCTGATATGTCATTCATAAGCCGCGTTACTTCTTTGTTGGGGTACCCCAATTGCGCCAAAGTTGCTCGCATCTCCATTTCAGGATCGTTTTCAGTGTGATCTCCCTCGAGCTTTCTCTTAGTCTTTACAAGTATTTTCTTGTTTTTTCGATGGAGCTTTACTTCCCGACTCCCGTCGTCTTTGACATCGATGCCAAGCGTATATTTCTCTTCCTGGTATGCTCGTTGTAGTTTGGCAACCGCTTCTTCTTGCGAGTGCGTTGGCGGCACATATTCATTTGCTCGAGCACCTCCTTCTCTACGCATTGTATTTTATGTATTTCACTATTTTATAACTATTTGTCAATATTTTTGACATATATTTCATATGTTGCCGAAAATAATTGTGGGGTTGACTCTCCCCCTCCATGCGCTACCATTATGAATTGAGAGTATATACAGTATATACCTTCACTACCGAAAGACGATATTTAGATTTAGGCCTTGATTTATAAGGCTCAAATCTAAATCACCTGCCCGATTGTAAAAACTACCTCGATTTTATAGATATACCAGAGCCTGAAAAGGTCGGATCTGGTCCCGGGATGCCGGGCGAAAATCAAGGTTGTATCAATAGACTTTATTCAACTTTTCATAACAAACGCTCAGGGCCCAAAGAGGATAGTGGGGCACAAGGAGCTGAAATAACTATGTATACCAAGCTTTTTCGAAAAAAGCCTCTTTTCCTTGCAGCCCTTACGCTTTTCGTTGGTTTCCCTTTTGCGGTACAAGCGAGTATCTTGGGCTCTCTTTTAGGCGCTTCTGCTTCGGCTGCCAATTCTCAACCGAACAAAATCCCGCTCCTTGAAGCACATCTTGGACTCGATCCTGCCTATTCTCTAGAAGACAATCAATTGCTGAGCGTTGAAGAAGATGCATTAATGCCAAAACTCGGACCGCTCGGTACTGAGGCCGAAGTGGCCGAACTACCAGATGCGACGTTCATGTCGACTCATGTCGTTCGTCCGGGTGATACTATCTCTACTGTTGCTGAGCTCTATGATGTGACGTCCGGTACTATCCTCATCGCCAATAATCTTTCTAAGGGCGACAAACTTCAGATCGGAGAAAAGCTTGTTATTTTACCTTTCTCGGGGGTACAACATACTGCCAAAAAAGGTGATACCATCGCCAAGATTGCTAAGACATATGGTACGGACGAAGACGAAATCATAAAGTTCAATAATATTAGCGAAGGCACCGTGCTTGCTGTTGGAGATACTATTTTGATTCCTGACGTAGAAAATGAAGTCTTGGCCCAAGTAACGGAAGCAAAAAATGCTAAAAGCACGACGAAAAGCACAGTTTCTTCAGGAAAAAGTAAAAACACTGCTTCTCTTCCCGGCTATTATCTCTGGCCGATTGAAGGTGGACGAGGACGCACCAACCAAGGTGCGCATGGATACAGAAGCAATTCGGTTGACTTAGGCGGCGTACCAGCTGGTACCAACCTTGTTGCGGCAGCCGACGGTGTCGTAATCACGAGCAAAAACAGCGGCTGGAATGGTGGGTACGGCAACTACATGATCATTCAGCATGAGAACAACACAACAACAATTTATGGCCATATGCAACACGCAGGATTGCCAGTCGGCACTCGTGTCGCTCAAGGTCAAGTCATCGGTCAGATCGGAAGAAGCGGTAATGCGACTGGTGTACATGTCCACTTCGAAGTAAGAGGAAACGGTAACATTATCAATCCTGGTATCAACAAAACCTGGAAGTAGAAATTAAAATAAATAAAAATACCGCGACAATCGCGGTATTTTTATTTATTTTAATTTCTTGGCCGATACTGGAGTGCTTCTAGTATCTGCGGCACTCCCACTTCTTCGCTTCCCTCAAGATCGGCTATCGTGCGGGCAAGTTTGAGTATTCGATGATATGCGCGGGCAGAGAGTTTTAGTTTCTCCGCGCTTTCATTTAAAATTTTCTTTGTTTCTTCATCGATCGGAACAAATTTTCCTAGGTCTTTGACGTTCATATCGCTGTTGACGGTGATTCCTCGATCATGCCCGGCAAAACGCTTGGCTTGAATGGTACGTGCACGAGCAACTCTCGATTTGATGGTCTCTGTTTTTTCACCTGTGCCTGTTTCGTCACCCAACTTTGCATACTCAACAGCTCCGACTGTGGTCCACAGATCAATACGATCCATGATTGGTCCTGAGAGGCGACGACGATAGCGAGCGAGGTCGACTGGTGTGCAGATACATTCTTTTTGCTTGCTGCCTGCATTGCCGCAGGGACATGGGTTCATCGCGGCAACCAAAATAAAATTGGAAGGAAATACTGCAGTGCCTTTGGCGCGAGAGATCGAAACAATATTATCTTCCAAGGGTTGACGCAAAGATTCTATGACGCGTTTTTCAAATTCTGGAAATTCGTCGAGAAAAAGTACGCCGCGATGGGCCAGAGTGACTTCACCAGGCTTTGGTATGGTGCCGCCGCCGATGATCGAGACATAGGATGCAGTGTGGTGAGGTGAGCGAAATGGCGCTTTTGTCACCAGTCCACTACGAAGCGTGCCTCCGACTGAATGAATGCTGGTGATTTCTAAAATCTCAGGCAATGAAAGGTCAGGCAAGAGAGATGAAAAAGCTCGTGCGAGCATGGTCTTACCGGTGCCTGGTGGGCCGCTCATCGCAATATTGTGTCCGCCTGCAGCGGCGATCTCGAGACCTCGTTTGGCGCTCTCTTGCCCTCGGATATCTTGGAAATCAATGCTTGCAAGGATGTCTTCGTATACAATTTCTGTTTTCGGTATTTTATCGAGCTCTACTTTTTTGCTTTTAGGAGTCGTGTCGAGGTGTTCAATAATCTCATTTAAATTTTGTATGCCATAGACATCAATGCCATCTACAAGTGCTGCTTCGCTGGTGTTTTCTCTCGGCACATATATCTCTTCGAATCCTAAGCGTTTGGCTTCTTGTGTGAGTGGTAGCGCACCACGAATCGGACGAAGATCTCCGTTTAAAGAAAGTTCACCGAGAAATATTTTTTTCTCCGGATCAAAAACAATCTCTTCACTTGCTAAGAGGTACGAGAGTGCAATAGCGAGATCAAAATATGGCCCTTCCTTTTTTACATCAGCCGGCGAGAGGGATACGACAGTTTTTTGATTTTTGGACTTTGGTGATTCGTGGCCGGAGTTTTTTAAAGCAGAACCGACGCGATCGCGTGATTCATCCACCGCTTTATCAGCCAGGCCGACGATTGAGAAGGCATTCAATCCCCTTGAGATATCCACTTCTACGGTGATGATTTGTCCCGACAGAAGGTTGGTTTGTGCAGAATACACACGAGCGAAGGACATAAATGTAATTACTAATTAAGAATTACTAATGTGGTCCAGAATGCAATTGGTTTTAATTAGTAATTATTCATTAGTAATTTTTAATTATTCATATGCGCAATGCAGGTGCGTGCGGCGGGATTGGCTTCCAGGCGCTTGGTCTCGATGGGTCCGTTTGATACTTCACAAATCCCATACTTATTTTTTTCTATTTTGAGGAGAGCATCGTTGATGTCTTTGAAACGTTCCTCGAGTATCTTGACCATTGCTGTACGCTCTTCAAAGTCCTCAAATCGATCCGCGGCAGAGTTTTCATCGGCTTCGCCGAGATCGTCTTGGTTGGGGACCGCTACCCACATTTGGGTGACGGGATCAAAAGTCCCAAAACGTTCGAGTTCTGTAGAGAGTACTTGTTTTTCAGCGTCGAGCTTCTTTTTAAAATATGAGATGTTTATTTTTGGTTCTGACATAGGAATATATTACTTTATAAAGTGTAGCACAGCAAGAAAAATGTCAAACACTTAGCGTTTGATCGTGCTGCGGGTCAATCGATCAATCACTTCGCTAAATGTTACGGCATCTTCAGCGATGATGATGGTGCTCTCGTCGAGGAAAGAGTAAAAAAGAACAATTTTCCCAGTCGAGTCTTTCAAAGCACGTGTATCGCGATTCTTTATTATGGCATCTTCGAAGGTACTCTGAAAGAGCACTTGATTATCACCACTAATATCAATACCAAAGAGTCCGTACCAGTCATCAAACAGATTGGTTTCCCAGGTAAGTAGCGCCGGAAGCGCTGTTTCATAGGTGTTGGTTGAAAGAAGAACAAAAGTTTTTGTTCCATCATAGGTGAAGGCGCCGACCATGAATTCAGGCTCCAGGGTCCGTAAAAGTTCGGCTGGAGCGTGTGATTCAAGTAACGTCAGAAATCGGGTACTACTGACACGAGTCGTTTGCTCGCCGGTAACTTCAGTGAAGTAGATGTTGCGGATGTTGTTGATCGCAGGAGGAGTCCCTTCTATTTCTGTGCGGATGCGCTCAGCAATGACAAGAGGTGTAACGCCGGTCACATCAATCGCAGTCGCTTCGTTGGCGTAAACAATAGAAGAAGGAGTGTTGTCTTCGATTGCCGGCACTGTAGGCGGTTTTTTAAGATAAAAAATATAGTAAGCGATTGCAAGTGCCAAAAGAATAAAAATGAATCCGCTCACGCTATACATGATATTTTTACCAGCGACCGGTGAAGCATTCTTGCGAATAGCTTCTCGTTTTTTTTCTTCAGCCAGTGCGATTTTCACTACCGTTGCCTGTCCTGTCTTGATAGCATCGGCCATATCACTCTGATAGGTGCGGAGCGAATGAGGATCTTCAAGTACCCGCTCGGGTACTTTGTCAGGCACATGGAGCCGTTCCCCGGTATCCGGCGTAGGATTTTTTTGAGGTTCTTTTCCTGTGGGTTCCATAGTATCCATCATACGATACTTCAGCGTTTTCTTGAAGTATAAATACAATAAAATCTTTTGTTTACAAGAATAAATTAGAAAAGTCGGACAGGTGTCCGACTTTTCCTTAGGATGCTTTTTCTCTATATTACGCTTTTGGAGGCTGCGGCATCTTGATAAAGTTTGGGTCGGCAGCTTTGATAGAGAGCGAAATACGATCGCGTTCGGTGTCCACCGCGGTGATGACGACTGGCACTTTCATGCCTTCAGAGAGGACGTCAGTGACTTTGTTGACTCGGAAGTTGGCGATTTCAGAAATATGCACGAGGCCGTCTTTGCCGGCAGCGATTTTCACGATTGCGCCGACTTCAATAATTTTCACGACCTCACCCTCTACTTTCTCTCCGACTTTCCATTCGCGAGTCATGTCAGCGATCATCTGGTAAGCTTTTTCAGCTGCGCCATTTTTACCAGTCACGTAGACAGTACCATCGTCTTCGATTGAGATTTCCGCACCCGTATCATCAGTGATCTTGTGAATATTTTTTCCGCCAGGACCGATGACCATACCGATTTGTGTCGGCAAGATTTTCAGCGTCATTATTTTCGGTGCATGCGGAGCGATATTTGCTCGTGGAGTAGCGATTTCTTTTTGTATTGTTTCCAAAATATGGAGACGAGCTTTCTTCGCATCAGCAAGTGCTTCTACCAGGATCGGCACTGGTACGCCGTCAACTTTGATATCGAGCTGGATAGCGGTCACACCATTTGTTGTACCGGCGATTTTGAAATCCATATCACCATAGTGATCTTCTGGTCCCTGGATGTCGGTGAGTATTTTGTAGGCACCGTTCCCAAGAATAAGTCCCATAGCAATTCCCGCGACTGGCGCTTTGATCGGCACGCCGCCGTCCATGAGTGCGAGCGAGGATGCGCAGATGGAAGCTTGTGATGTCGAGCCATTGGATGCAAGTGATTCTGAAACCACGCGGATAGTATATGGGAATTGTTCCTTTGATGGGATCACAGCTGAAAGCGCTTTTTCAGCGAGCATGCCATGCCCCATTTCACGACGGTTGGTGCCCGTCATGCGGCCTGTTTCACCAGCTGAGTACGGAGGAAAATTGTAGTGATGCATGAAACGCTTTTTGCCACGGATCTCCATGCCGTCCAAGGCGTGCTGAGCTTCTGGTCCAGCAAGTGTGAGCGTCGAGAGCACATGTGTTTCACCGCGGTAAAAAATACCCGAGCCATGAAGCACGTCAGAAAATCCGCCAGCTTTAGCGTAGAGTGCGCGGACTTGGTCGAATGCTCGGCCGTCAACACGTTTGTTTTCGAGGAGGGCGAGCTCATGCACTAAACGATCAAGAGCTGTGTCAAAATATTCATGGGCGAGATCGCGGGCGGTTTGATTGGCTTTGTTGGTCGTATAGTCGGTAATCGGCGGATAGGCTTCCTCAATCATTTTTGTCCACATATCTTGTGATTCGCCGATAACTTTTTTGGTGTCGCCGGAAGAAAGTGCAGCTTTGAGGGCTGGCTCGATGTTTGTAGTAAAGAGAGCAGGTATTTCAGCGGGCAATACTGGCATATCGATCGTGAGTTTTACTTTGCCTATCTCGCTTACGATTTTTTTCTGCCATTCTTCAAGTTTGGTGATTTCTTCACTTGCAAGTGCTAATGCTTTAGAAAGTGTATCTTCACCATACTCAAATGTCATGGCCTCGATCATGACGAGATTCTTTTCTTTGCCACAGACGGTAAGATCAAGATCGTAGGCTGGTTCACCAATCGATGGTGTGTAACTGTTTACCAAAAGCGCACCAGCGCGATCCCCACCTTTGGGCATGGAGATATGGACGGCGCCCACAGGACCGCGCCATGGGATATCAGAGGTTGCTATTGCAAGCGATGCCGCATTAACTGCAAGGATTCCTGGATCCATATCACCAAGTGAAAGCACGGTGGTAATGACTTGGACAGCGTTTTTCATCCGTTGATCAAAAAGCGGTCGCAAGGTGCGGTCAATGACGCGAGAGTTGAGTATTGCCTTGTCTGACGGTCGGCCTTCACGCTTATTGAACTGTCCGCCCAAAATCACTCCGGCGGCATAATATTTTTCCAGGTATTCAACAGTGAGGTTGAAGTATCCCATGTTGCCACGGCCGTCTTTTGAGATGACAGCGGTGGCGAGTACCATGGTGCCAGCGCATTTTAATATGACTGAGCCATTGGCTTGGTCTGCGAGATTGCTAAAAACTGCTGTCACGGTTTTTCCACCGACTTCGATCGAATATTCTTTTGTCTCCATATTTTATTGATAGCGAAGAATTCTAATTTTTAGAATCCAACACTAAAGTAGTCTTCAGGCGATAGAACTGTACTCAAAAGTACAATACTAGGTGCCTGGAGGCTACGGTTATTTAATAAACGAACGTTGAAGTTATAGCACAGAAATATTCCTTTTACCAGTCAAATTATAAAAGTGTATTTGTAAAGTTTCCATGATATAGTCATGGCCATGGCTACGATTATTTTTGATCTTGATGATACGCTACTCAATACCGCGCGCTTAAAAAAAGATTTTTTCAATATGCTTCAGCGTGAAACAAATCTTTCTCATGAGGAACTAAGAAGTTGTTACAAAAAGTTTTCTCGCCAAGAAACCACCTTTGGTCCTGTCGCGTTTCTAAAATATCTTTCAATACAACACCCGATCGCGCCGTCGATCAATAGCGAGAATTTTTTCTCCAGTCTCGATTGGTCACACTATATTGATCGTGATTTGTTTCATGCACTCGAGATCCTTAAAAATGACCATGAGCTTTGGATACTGACAAAAGGCGAGTCTTCGTTTCAGCAACTCAAAATCCAAAAAACTGGCCTTAATCATTTTTTCTCCCCTGATCGGGTCATTGTTTGTGAAAATTCAAAATGTGAAGCATTAGTGCCTCATAATTTCTCCGGAGACATTATTTTTGTTAATGATAAATATCACGAAACAAGAGAAGTGATTTCACGATATAAAAATTTCCTCCCCATTATTTTTAGCGGTTTTTCGAAGCTAACACCCGCCAAAAGAGATGATAACTATCAATTTGTGCATTCTTTTGAAAAGCTATTTGAGGTATTAAAAAAATAATAGGGTATGCATAATTAGCATACCCTATGTCCGTTCATGTATTGTTTCAACTCTTTCTTGCCTGGTCCGTTGGTCGCTCCTCTCATTGTTACTTTTATGCCAGCAACAATAGCGGCCCAATGTACGCATTCCTGTACGCCGGAAAATGTGATGGATCCAATGTTTTCTTTTATCTCGAAAGCTTTAGAAAGAAATCCTCCATTGAACCAATCTCCTGTTCCGACAGAATAGGTCGGCAGATTTAAACGTAAGGGCTGGAAGTTTCCTACTTTGCCTTCCAGAGAAAAATATCCCCCATGTTTGTCTTCGGTAATGATGATTAATCGTACACCTAAACTGTGGATCTGTTTGAGACTCAAACGTGCCATTTGCAACTCTTTTTTGTTTACCAAAAGCATATCGGTGCAACCAAGAATAGTTTTTAATACTGCATGTTTTTTTAAAAGCATCGGCTTGGGGTTGAGTACGCGATATCCATGTGATCCATTGAATAATGCAAGCAGAAGCTTTGTGTGTGCAGGTATTATTCCGGTTGCAATGCGCCAATCGCCTTTAAGTGTCTCTACTTCTCGGGCGGCTTTGTCGAGTATTTCACGAGAAATAATTGTAGAAGTACTACCAATTACGCGATTATTTTCACTCGTTTTATCAATCGGATATACAGCTACGTTGGCTTTCTTTAATATAGACAGCCGTTTAAAAGATAGAGAAAGTTTGCTCATTGCATGGTTAAGTAATATGTCATAATCACTTTGGGTATTTTTACCCGTAAGTCCAACAACAAGAGATGAATAACCACATTTTGCTAGTGCAGTTGCAACATTTACAGAAGAACCAGCGGGGAAAATCTCAAAATTTTTTAAAAGTAATTTTTCACTTGGATCCGAACTGTCGAATCCAAATGTTATTTCAGCATTTGCTGAAAAACCTATAATTGGACTTGGCATAAGAGTCGATTTTAGAAGTGAATTTTCCCCATCATACACGTTTTGTATTTAAATTCCAGTAGCTACAAAAAAACCGCCTCGAGGCGGTTTTTTCTTGGAATTTATTTTTTATTTTAATTTATCGTCCAAAGCTTCCCATCAAATATTTTTTTGGATTGTCGGAGAGGTCGAGGAAGTCGTCGACGGTCTCTTTGAGTTTCATTGAGGCGGATTTGCCGAAGGTGGCGGCTTCCACTTGGATACCGGAATGGATCTGGAGGTATTCGACAAGCGGTATGAAGTCCCCGTCACCGGAGAGTATCACCACTGCATCGAGCTTCGGTGCCATGGTGATCGCATCGATTGCGAGCCCGACATCCCAGTCAGCTTTTTTGGCGCCGCCAGCGAAAACTTGGAGGTCTTTGGTTTTGGTTTCAATACCCATTTTAGTCAAGGCTTCGAAAAATGTTTTCTCATCCCCTGCTTCCGAAGTAATGACATATGCAATCGCACGGATAAGTTTGCGTCCCGCGACAGCGTCTTTCAAGATCGCGGCGAAGTTCACACGAGCTTTGTAAAGATTGCGTGCGCTATGGTAGAGATTTTGCGTGTCGATAAATACGGCAACGCGCTGTTCTTTGTGTTTAATTACACTCATAAGTTAGTTAGTGGTTAGTAGTAAATAGTAAGTAGAAATACAAATATAGTCTAACATAAAATCCGCCCATCAAGACGATTGGCGGATTTTATGTTTTTGATCTATTTCCGTGGTCTGTGATTAGTCGAGCTTGAGTTTCTTGAGAAGCGCAGCGTGCTTAGTCTTGTCTTTGCGCTCGAGATACTTCAGATGGCTGCGACGGTCGGCTACCATTTTGAGTAGTCCGCGGCGAGAGTGGTTGTCTTTCTTGTGTTTCTTCAAGTGAGTCGCCAATTCGTCGATTTGTGCTGAAAGCATCGCTACTTGGACATCTGAAGAGCCTGTATCTTTCTCGTGAAGGCCATGTTTCTTAATAACGCTCTGTTTTTTTGTTTTCTTAAGCATAATTTCTGATATAAAAACTCGCATTTCGGCGAGTGCTGTAATGGGGCTATCATACCATAGATAAAAAAATAAAGCAACCCGTTTACCAGGTTGCTGTAATTCCGATGTGACTGCTCTTAAATGTGATTTCGTCTCTCCTTCCGTATGTATGAAACTGAATGAATGGCTGGAAATGCCATCATTATCCCAAAATACCAACAAGTCGGTACCCAGGGAATATCAGTTAATATAGAAAGTATAAAATAGCTTCCACACGAAAATAAACCAATGAGCATCCACAAGTAATTCTCCCACAAGAGCTCGGCTCCCGGGAAAGAAAACAGTTTGTGTTCCATAGAGTGATTTTTGAACAGTAAACTCCTTTCTGCCCTCTTTGTCAAAGAAAAGATTTAAACGCCATAGTAATTATTTTCCGACATTGGGAGTATAATCATACTTGTATGGCAAGCGAAATAGAAAAATATATCCGCGAATTTCTCGAATATATGGAGATCGAGCGCGGGGCGAGCCTGAAAACCGTGGCCAACTACGAGCGCTACCTGGCTCGCTTCTTTGCATTTACCAAAATCACTACACCAAAAAATATTACTGAAGATGCTGTGCGCGAATTTCGTCTTCATCTCAATCGCGCCCCTGGCGTGAAAGTCAAAGGTCAAAGCCAAGCGACGCTTAAAAAAAATACGCAAAATTATTATTTGATCGCGCTTCGGCGATATCTCAAGTACCTTATGAAGCGTGGGATTACATCGCTTCCACCCGACCGAATAGAACTTGCCAAAGTGGGCGCTCGGCATCTCGATCTTATGTCAGCAGTAGAGCTCACTCGCCTTCTCGACGCTGCGAAAGGTGATGAGCTTCGTTCTCTTCGTGACCGAGCGATTCTCGAACTTTTTTTCTCAACAGGCCTCCGTCTTTCAGAGCTCTGCTCGCTCAACCGTGATCTCGATACTAGCAAAGATGAATTCTCTATTCGTGGCAAAGGCGAAAAAGTTCGTGTCGTGTTTCTCTCCGACTCGGCTCGCGCCGCCATTAAAAAATATCTTGCTAAGCGCGCTGACGTAGAAGAGCCGCTTTTTATCCAAGGATCTAATAATAAGACTGAAGGCAGCCGCCTCACTCCCCGCTCGATCGAGCGGATCGTCAAACACTATGCCATCGTGGCCGGTATTTCCCGCAAAGTCACGCCGCATATCCTGCGTCACTCGTTTGCTACTGATTTACTTTCTAACGGCGCTGACATTCGCTCGGTGCAAATGATGCTTGGCCATGCCAATATTGCTACTACTCAGGTATATACGCATGTCACCGACAAACAACTTCGCGAAGTGCACAAAAAATTCCACTCAAGTAAATAAAATTTTTGGTCTCTTAATAATCCATATGTTTTTTACTCATAATGTTTTATGATGAGCATGTATGCCCAACTACGACGAACAAAAAAAATATTTCGAGAGAGCGTATGCGACAGGTACTGATATATGGACACATACTCCTTTTACTTTGAAAGGTAAAGAATTCGTGGAGCGTCTCTCCCCTAGCGCCATCATTCTCGACCTCGGTAGCGGTCGCGGGCGATTTCCGTTTGATCTCGGTAAGCTCGGATTTAGAGTGATCGGGCTCGACTATATAAAAAGCATTGTTGAGAAAAACAATCAAGAAGTAAAAATGCTTGGTGTGGAGAAGACTGTCCGTTTTGTGGAAGGCGACGTGTTTGATATTCCTTTTTCAGACGACGGCTTTGATGCAGTGGCGGATGTGGGACTTTTGCAGCATATACAGGAGAGTGACTGGTCTCTCTATGCGAGCGAGGTGGCGCGAGTCACCAAACCGGGCGGATATTTTTTGCTCGTCGCTCTGTCTAAAGAAACAACACAATTTTTAAACTGGTCACCGAAGAAACATGAGGAAAGTGACTTTGTACGCGATGACGTGTTTTATCATTTTTTCACTCAAGCAGAAATCAAAACTATTTTCAGTGAAAATTTTGAAATTATTTCCGAGCGGATCGACTATCTCGACTCCGGTGGTGAAGTGGCGTATGCGGTGAATGTATTAAAGAGGAAATAGATTCAAGATTAAAGATGTAAGAAAAAAGCACGGTCTATAAGTTGAAATGAAAGTCTCTGATGTAAGTATAAGTGTTTTATTTTAGTATGAAAAAGTTACTATAAAAAAGAGCCCCCTGATACAAAAAGTTGTATGAGGGGTACTCCGTTGTTTGTTGCTGATATCATGATCGCTCCTTGTTGTAGTTAACTGCGTTTCGTGTCTGGGCAGTCTAGTTCGGAGTTAGATTGACTATCAGTCTACCACTTGCGGTGGTATTTAGCTGATTTTTTAAACCAGCTTTAATTAATGCAATCCCGCAAAATTGATTCAAACCCGCCTATTGTTTTTAGCGGATTTGCATGCTGCGTCTGTGTCAGGATGTTGAACCCTGGTGACCGGTGCCGGTTGCTTTCATTTCCTGCTTTAAAAAAGTAAAAATAACAAAAAATCTTTGCCGTGTGGCGTGGCCCGGAGGCGATTTCATCTGTTTCATAGTTAAATTTTTTCATATCATACACTTATATGTTTTTTTGTCAAGTCTGTGTACTAACTTTTCAACTGCTATACTTTCTCTATGAAAATTATTAGCTGGAACGTAAACGGTATTCGCGCAGTGGAGCGCAAAGGTAGCTGGCAGACTTTTATGAAAGGTACCAAGCCTGATATTGTGTGCTTGCAAGAAACAAAAGCTGAAGTCGGGCAGCTCTCAAAAGAGCTTGTGGAAATACCGGGCTACTATGCGTACTTTTCTTCAAGCAAAGGCCGCAAAGGCTACAGCGGCGTGGGGCTCTATACAAAAATAAAACCTGAAAAAGTCACTTTTGGTATTGATGAGCCGGGAGTCGATGATGAAGGCCGAGTGATCGTCGCGCATTACAAAGACTTCGTACTTTTGAATATCTATTTCCCAAACGGCGGCGGCGGACCAGTACGGCTCGCCTACAAGCTCAAATTCTACGATGATTTTTTGATATATATCGACAAACTTCGCAAAAAAGGCAAGCGCGTAGTTTTTTGCGGTGACGTGAACACTGCTCATGAAACTATCGATTTGGCTCGGCCAAAAGAAAATGAAAAAAATACCGGATTTTTACCGGAAGAACGTGCCTGGCTCGACGAAGTAGTAGCGCATGGGTATGTCGATGTTTTTCGCCATTTCTACCCTACTACCACGGGAGCATATACGTACTGGGATCAGAAGAGCGCCGCTCGCGATCGCAACGTCGGCTGGCGGATAGATTACTTTTTCGTCTCGTCAGATTTTCTGCCAGAGGTAAAAAATATCAAAATCCTCACTGACTATTTTGGCAGTGACCACTGTCCCCTTTTACTTACGACAAAATAACAAAGCCGAGCCGTGAAAACACGCGGTGGATTTCTCTATAGAAATCTAGATTAAAAATTTGTGTCGATACTCTCGGCATCGGTGCTATCGAGGTCCGCTCCGATAGAATCAAGTTCGGCGTCGATGTCTGCATTCGAAGAGCTTCCCGAAGTATCACTTCCTGTACTAGAACTCATATCTTCATCAAAATCGGTGTTGATCCCATCCACATTTACTGCATTGAGATCAGATCCTGTGCGATCGAGACTGGTGCCTATTTCTTCTGTGCCGCCAGCAAGAAGTGCAATGACGACAACAAGTACAATTACAACGACAAATATCCAAATGAGGCCTTTTTTTTGCATATACATGTATGAGACTGACCATCGGCCGGTCTCGAAGTTAATTTGCTAATCCATACCTGCTCGTATTCTCAGTAGTTATTCTGATTCAAAATACGAGTCCAAGTCTCCTTCAGTATACACTCTCAATGGTCAATGCGAATTACAAATCGGTATTGATACTTTCAACATCCACTGACTCTAAATCTTTACCCGTCGCATCGAGCTCGGTACCGATTGCTTGAGCTGAAATACCGTTTGGATCTCCACCACCCCTATTTTCGGGAGCAATATTTTTCCCAAAAAGAAGTAGAGCTCCAATAACCATAGCTCCGATGACTATGATCCAAAAGACCCAGCTATTTGACCGTGTGTGCATACATATAAAGACGTTTAGAATAAAAGAGTGTGATACGGGTGAGCCAAAATTCCCTTGACAAACAATGTTTTTTTGAGTATGGTTTGAATAAATAGAGTTGAGTAATTGATTAATTTTTTTTCACCCAAAAAAATCATCATGAAAAACTTTTTACCTTTCATTCTAATTTACTCAAACAACAGGCTCCTTATGAATCCTGATTCAGTGTTTGAAAAAATCCAAGTCGCATTTAATCGACTCGGCCAGATTTGGGATAATGCTCTCGCTTCATCACAAACAATCCCTCATGCGATCTGCGAAGTTCATCTTTATATGCAACAGTTTGTTGCACTAACCAGCACTGAGTATAGCAACCATGATTCGTTAACCCGAAGTCAGGTTGAAGAATTCATTCAAGCATGTGAAATATATGACCAGAAACTATTTTTATTGCAAATGTGGTTTCGGCAGATTGATCTACTTACTCTCTCTGAATGTATTGAATTTTATACCTTTATTCAAAGCACTAAAGAGATTGATCTTTGTCTGAAAAAGCATGTCGCAGTGCTACTCTGGTCCAAATTACGTGACCAAACACAGTATGCACTTGCAGCGTAATTTAAATATTTTTATATAGCCATATCTCACGCTCGGATCAAAATATTTGATCCGGCGTTTTATTTTACCCCATGTTTTTTATGAATCTCTTCCAGTTCAGCATTTTCTTTTTCAGCTTGGGCGCGCTTACCAGCTTGGGCAAGTAGTTTCAATGCATCAAATGGCATTTCTCCAAGCTCGAGTACTCGTTTTTCAAGATGTTGTTCATTGTTGAGATCGGGATTTTCAAGCGCCTCTTCTAAAAGTGCATTGAGTATCATACCGACGCGTGGTCCAGGTTTTTCATCCAGTATTTCCATTACTCGAGAGCCATCTATTTTCAGCATGCCGACGGATGTTGGCGCTCGCAACGCTTCTTCAATCATTGCGTGATACTTGCGTAAGCGATATGGTGCTTCTTTTTTCTTCATGCCAGCGCGATCACATTCTCTGACTTGCATGAGCTCCCAAATGTGTTCCCTTCCAATATTTACTATTGTTCGCCGTACTGCGGAGAGCGTAATAGTTTCAGTGTCCGAGAAAAACATATGGTAACGGACAAGTTTTGTTACAAGCTCTGATATGTCCTTTGGAAACTTTAGACGTTCCATTATTTTTACTACCATACGAGCGCCGATAACTTCATGTCCGTAAAAGGTGTACTTTCCTTTGCCACCAGCTTTAGTCCCATCCCAGCGACGGGTGCGAGGTTTCCCTATGTCATGAAACAAGGCGGTAAGTTTCACATGAAACGGAAAACTCTTCTCGCTCGCATGGCCAAGGGCATGTAAGCAGTGTTCATAGACATCGTAAATATGCTCGCCTTTTTGATCGCAGCCAATACCTTCTTCCAGTTCCGGGACAATGTATTTAAGAAGTCCAAGTTTCTGCAGCATACCGATCCCAATCATAGGGTTTGGAGAATCCACAATTTTTATAAATTCATCTCGAATTCGCTCAGAAGATATATTTTTAAGCAAATGCGCATATTGTAAAATAGCCTCCATCGTTTCATGTGAAACGGTAAAATTGAGCTGACACGCAAATCTTATTGCCCGCATGAGCCGAAGAGCATCTTCTTGAAAACGTTCATCTGGGAGGCCTACTGTGCGAATAATCCCCTTTTCTAAGTCTTCTTGTCCTTTATACAGGTCAAGTAGCTGTCCTTTAGAAGGACGATAGGCGATAGCGTTTATGGTAAAGTCACGGCGCTTCAAATCGTCTTCAATTTTAGTGCTAAATGTAACTTTATCCGGATGCCGGCTGTCTGAATAGGTCCCTTCGAGACGATATGGGGTTACTTCAACTATTTGCTTTTGAGAAATATTCGATTTTAAGGATTCTGTTACATGTGAAACATCATCGGTAATAGTTACACGTGAAACAGTATCATTGGTTTCTTGCACTACAATTACTGTTCCAAACTCATTTTCATAGACGGTTTTTTCGAATAAGGCTTGTATTTGTTCTGGGTTGGCGTTTGTTGTGACATCCCAATCTTTCGGTATTTTGCCTAAAATCATATCTCGGACGCAGCCACCTACAAGAAAAGCCTCAAAACCAGCAGTTTCGAGCGTAGATGTTACACGTGTAACAAAGTCTGGTATGAGGTTATGAGCGATAGGTTGGGTTTGTTTCATGTTTAATCTGGGAGATCGCCCGCGACTCGAAGTTCGTCGTCACTCACTTTGGTCTGGGCACCGCCTCGTAATCAGATCTGCTGATCTGATATTATTCCGGCGTTCGATTCTCCACATCAGCCGATCAGTCGGCTGATTCTACCCGCGCTGCGTTCGCTTTGCGAACTTGTTGTGCGGGTAGGGAGAATCGAACTCCCGTCTCATCCTTGGCAAGGACGTGTTCTACCACTAAACCATACCCGCAACATTATTTTTTAATATTAAAACGTGCTTATTATATTATTTCTAAGGCCAAATAGCAATTTCCAAACGAGTCTTATCCTACAAGGATATTATATGATTTTCAAATTTTAGTGTATAATTTTAAACGTTTTATAAAGTTTGCGCCCGTAGTTCAACGGATAGAACACTAGTCTTCGGAACTAGTGATGTGGGTTCGATTCCTGCCGGGCGCACAAACAAAAAAAGACCTGCAAGGGTTTTTTTTGTTAGTGCGCCTCGAGTACGACGACTGCTCGTCGTACGGGCAGGAATCGAACGTCGGAACGATGTCATATCAGCAGACATGACCGTGAGGCGGTGCCCAAGCCGAACTGAGCGACGGCGAAGTGAGAGCTGCGGGAGATTTCTGTATGTTCCTGTGATTGAGTACAATCACCTACTGGGTAAGGAAAGATATCCTGCGCAGGTAGAAATCTAAAAGTACCAACGACGATAGCTCGAGATATTATGCCGGGCATCTCAATTCATTTGTCCTTTATTATTCAAAAAGGCCCTTATTTATCAACAATTTGGGGATAACTATGTGTACTATGTGCATAAAGGACATATCTTATTTTGTCGGTTTACAAAGCCATATTTGTATAATGTCCTTAATTAACAAGCTTAAATCTGAAAGACAACCTTTAAAAACGCTTTTTATGTCTTATAAAGTCAAAGTGTTTCACGTGAAACACTTTATATAAGTTTCACAAGAAACTATTCATTTTTTGCTTGCAGATGGTACTATTTTATTATGCCAAAGGTGTTTACATCAGCATCTCAAAAAACGGGGGAGATCGGAGAGGGTGTGGCTGCCCGATATTTTGAAAAGCAAGGCTACCGGATCCTTGAACGTAATTTTACTCGGAAATGGGGAGAGATAGATATTGTGGCGGAAAAGGGGATAGGTCAGGGAAGTGAGCTCCATTTTATCGAAGTGAAGTCAGTCAGTAGGGATTTGAGTGGGGGAGTTGACGGGGTAGATGAGATCTCTGTCGATCAGTATAAACCGGAAGACAATATGCATCCGTGGAAGCTTCAGCGTCTGTCGCGCACCATCATGACGTATCTTTTAGAAAAAAATATTCCGGACGAAAAAATCTGGCAGTTTGATCTAGCTTGTGTCTATCTTGACCTTGTGCACAAAAAAGCCAAGGTGGTAGTGGAAGAAAATATTATTTTGTAGTCCTTTTTATCCTCGAGGAAGATCGGGAGATCTGTCGGCAAGGGTGTCAGTGTTTCCGAGTACCCCGTCCCGCTTTCGCGGGGCGAAGCGAGGAGAGAGATTTTTGAAAACACTAGTGACACGCGTACCGGCAGGTCTCCTGACCCCAAAGGCAAGGCCTCTGGGTAATTCCTATCAAACCACAACAATCTGTTGCGATCTGAATAAGAAGCCAAAGTCTTACGGGACTTTGGCACGCTTAATTTTCTGGCAGTTCCAGCCAATCGCTTGGTGAAACATCGAGCGTTATTTCGCTCTGGTTAGGCAGTGTGACAAAAATTTGTCCACTACCATCAGAAAACACACGAAACTGCTCATCGGGAATCTCTTTAACATTTGAGATCCTGCCCTTAAGTCGTTCCGCTTCATTTTTTGCGAGCTTAAGCCAGGCATAAAAAATTTTCATGCTTAGTCTCACATGTTCGAGTTGTAAAACTTTTACAATTTGCTTTTCCACTGTATATGGCCCTCCGCGGCCGTTTTTAAATGAACAAATTTGAACTCTCTTGAATCCGCCACAATGTGATGAACTCAACAGAGCTGGCAAGTAAGATACTTACCAAGTCTGCCTCTCCTCTTATTTTATAAAAAGGAATAATCCCTATCAGTCCACCAATCATTGATGAACTGAACAAGGATCCTCAATAAATTGAGGATTTCGTTGTATAACCCAACCCCTTGTGACCTTTACATCGTCCAGATGGTATACACTTCCTGCATACTCGAGCACCATTATCAGTAACTTGAAACCCCCGTTTCAACCGACGTATGGTGTCCAACTCGCTTGCTTTTTGTAGCATGCATCCGAAGATGCAGAGTGACGAAAAACAAGAAACATCTGAAAACTAACTATATGCTAGTCTTTTTAAAACCGGCTAAAACGATTTATTTAAAAATAAAGAGCAAGCGCTTTTTATCACGCGATACTCCAATTTTTATTACATCATTCTCGAGCACCTTTAGGTACCCGCCCTGCCCGTTATCTTCGGTTTCAGTTCCAGGCTTAGGTTCCGGTATTGGTGCAGGTGCCGGTGGTTCCGGTTTCCTGTTGATGAGAATTTCATCCCCGTTTTCAAGAACGGTGTTGAGATTTCCCTCTTTACCATCTACAGTGATGATTTCCTTTTCGGCATCAAATCGGATGCCAGCGATCTGCAAAGCATTGGCTACTGTTCCGTCGCCGGGTTGGGCTTCAGGTTCAGAAGCATGCAACAATGCCACAGTGTGGCGTTCACCAGGCACGTGGGCGATGGTCACCAAAAATTGGTTGCCCTTAATCTTGGGTACCAACAAAATAATGTCGCCGTCGGATACAGGTGTGTCCCAGAGCACCAATGTGATTTTCTCCCCTTCCCGGACCGCGAGTTCGCGGCCGTTCAAAAAAGGAACATCAATCATTTCCTTTCCATTAGACCCGTATGGGTCTTTTGAGAAAGTGAAATTGCAAACACTGGCAGCAGTTTGCATCGCTGTTAACACCGTTGCAGGTGTATTAATAACAATTTGTTTTACGGTGCCAGGCACCTTACCACAAGTTAAATTCATTTTTGACAGTTTTGATTGTGAAAAAAAATTGTGAAAAAATTATTTTGCTTATTTCCACCCATGAGCCGTAGCCACAATGGGTCTGATGCAGAGCATTTCGCTGCTCGCGTGCTGATCACGTTCCTGTAGTTTTACAACAGGTTTGAAATCAACATTGGAAGCGAACTTCACCAGTTTGTGACTGGCAAGTCCTGCGATCGTGCTCACTACCGTACTTATGGCACGATAGGTGCAGGGAGACTCTTCAGCCTCACTGTCACCATAGAGCGTGCCTTCGTATTCACGGACATCGGTCGGGTCGAGCGGCCGCACTGTGTAAATCGTGCCGAGCTCTGCCCCAAGGCGGGTCTCTACAACCAGACTGACATCAAGTTGGTATTTAAGGCTGTTAAGCCAAATCTTCTTTCTTGATGACATGGTATCAGTACAAATGTACACGATACCTTCTAGCTTTTGTGATCCGTCTACCTTTTCGTTGCGAGCGACAACTTCGACGCCGCAATCACGAGAAAGGATTTTTTTGAGAGCTTCGACTTTGGAAAGCCCCACTTCCTCCAAACCGTAAATCTGGTTTGGAAGGTTGTGAATTTCCACACTGTCGAAGTCCCATGCGGTGATGTTGCTAACCCCCATCTTCGCTAAGATGAAGGCGATCCAGCTTCCCGTCGCACCGACGCCGATGATGTGCACCGGCGTGGTGAACTGGGCTGGATCAAACATGTCGAGCTGGCGCCAATAATCCGGCGTCAGTAATCCAGATGCTGGTCCCATGTTTTTTGGTTTTTGGGCCAGTTTTTTTCATGGCCGAAGCCGTGAAGTTGAACTGGCTGGTGAACAATTTTTTTGACTTTCTGCTTGACTTGGTCGCGGATATCCGCTTCCCGAGTATCGTCATGGGGAAGAATTATTTCCCACGAGACGTCGTTGAAACGTAATCCACGTGCAAAGTCATAAAAAGTAAACTCTGCCCTGCCGTGGCGGCCGAAAATCCCGCGGATGAACCAGTCGTTACCGTTGGACAATACGTCCATCTGGATTTCGTCCTGACCCGACGGGGATGTGCTGTTGCTCGGGTGCACGTGGCCCCAAAACTTCAGCGCGTTTACCTTTTCAATTGCTCCGTTCACCAGGAGCTCGGTTGCCACCTTAGCAATATCCGCAGGTGACATTGCGGTTTCGGCCACTTCCACTTCCTGCTCGAAGAGCATTACTTCTTCGATGGTGTAGACAGAGCTTATTTTTGAAACAGTTCCCAGCCAGGAGATTTCCTCCCGACCAGAAGCAGCGGCGATGTAGTACATATCCAGGTACGCCGCCAGGCTGACCTTGATATGGGGTACTGCATAATTGAGCAGTACCGTTTGGGTTTGAAAGTTATGCGGTCGGAACTTGTCCGCCGCATTTACTTTCGTGAAATTATTGAGATATTCCACTGTGTCCGCCCTCCCAGGCAGTTTTTGATTTTTGAACTATTTATTTTTTACCACTTCAAGTCGTCTTGCGACGGACCTTCTGTAGTTTGAGTTTGTAGTAACTCATCCGCCTTCGGCCACCAGTAAATTCCCTTACCAGCACTGTCGTCGACATTCACGCTTTTTAGGAACTGAATGGCCAAAATGGCTACTACCGAGTATTGGTACTCTGCGATCAGCTGTGGTAGAGCCGTCGAGATGTTGCCGAGACAAGCGTCGCCACTTGCCTGTACGTGTGGGTGATGATGGTTGTAGGAGGTGTTACCCTCGAAACCACTTGGTCGGGTGTGGCCAGGACCTTTACCTTGGTTGGTCAAGTTAAAAAACTTGATACCACCGTTGATAAAAATCTCGATCCGAAATTCACCAATCATATATTTCACCTTGTCATGAGTGATATATATCATATCGGTGAAAACTTTAATCACTCCATCCCCAGCCTCGATTTTTTTCACATCCTGTATCGTCAGGAATTTTTCAAATTCCTTTCTGTAGCCTTCTTCCGCATCGGGCCGCGCTTTTTCAAGCTGCACGAGCTTTTGCTCAGCACCTTTAGTCTCGCGTACCTTGGTCACCAACTCGTCCTGCAATTTTTTTATGGCTGTAAAACCCTCATCAATTGCTTTTTTTGTACCTGCCAGCATCTTGTCAAAGCGCTGTGAACAGGCTTTGACGAATGCCTCGCGGCTTCGGTTCCTCACTTCTTCAGCGCGCTTTTGTTCACGCGCTAATTTTTCTGCAGGGTCTTTTATTTCTATTTCTTTTACCACCTCCTGCAATAGATGGCGAAAAATTTTGTCGTCTGTATCCTTTCCATGGTGGTATACATCATGGTGAATATATAAGACACTCTCGCCGATAAGCTCGGCAACTGAATATTCTCCGTCGTAAAAGCTTTTTCCTTCCCCGGAGGGAGAAAAAGCTTCGTCACGGCAATTGACATCGTACCCCCAAATTTTTTGAGGGGGATTGATGTTTTTCCCCCCCCGTGGCGAACTCCAGATAAAAATCTGGAAATTCATTGTTTCTTTTTTTGATGCCGCACTACCATGTGGCATGGAAACTTCTAACCCTTTTCCATTTAGAGTTAGAGTGGGGAGGAGAATCTCCTCTACTGCTTTTTGGGCAAGGAGAAGTCCAGCGTCTTGCCATGAAAGGAATTTCACCTCTCCAATGTTTGCGTTGCTCATTTTACAAAAGTTTTATACCCCTGCAGCATCAATCGGCCTTGGGGCGGTGAAAAAATTTGTTTTTGCTCAGCGTCTGATTGACGTAGACATTTTCTGTGACCGACGGGCCACAGATCAATCTGAGCTTCGTCGGTCCGCACATGTCGGATGTCAATCTTGCACCGTTAGCACACGGTACAACATGTCTAAGTTTGTAACCCGGCTCCCCGCTCTGAAGATCAATCGCCCCAGTCGGACCAGGTTACTCCCTTCCATACAACAGTTTGTAAGTCTCTCTATGCACTGTCTGGTACGCGTAGAGATTACTTGTCGACTTCTCTTTTAACGTCGGCCGACAGACGACGTTACGTGCCTGGTGGAATACCACCTAAGCCTGATTTGTTTTTCATGGTGTCCTCTTTTTTGGTGAAAGCGAATGCCGATCATTCAGCATCCAGTTTCACCAAAAGAGACTAGCCACGTGCTCAAGCCACCCAATATCTGTTTCGCACATTTTGTGCAACAATATTTGTGTTAAGCTATTTAATTTTTTACCCCAATCGATCCATGAAACTATTTCGTGAACCGAAGAAGGGTGACAACATTTCGTTGTCACATGATTAACCCGATTAACCATTGACCCCTTTGTAGCTGTTCTGCCGTATTTCAGACGAGGTTGCTGTCCTCTGTCGTTGTGGTGGCTATTGTGTATCCGTACACAAACTTCACCTTTTATCCTCACGCAACGTCGTGAGCTTTTTGCGAAAGATCAGAAGCGAGTTCTGATCAAGACAAAACCGCTTTTCAGCGCTTTTGTATGACCAGATCTCTTCTTTCCCTGCTCCTTTTTTACAGGAGCAATTTTCTCCACCACCTGACGTGGCTTCGAAAATTGGGAAAGATCGATCTTTCCAAGGACTGTCACGCCCGGAAGCGTGGCAGTCCTGTGACTCATCATTTCCATATTTTTTGGAAATTTAAAGTCAAAACTATTCCCCGCTTCTCGCACGGTGGATATCACGCCAAGTTTGTGTCATTGGGGACAGGGGAATTTCACATAAGAAATTTTTTCCCAGCAAACCGCAGATATTCTGCGAATGTTTTGGGATGAATTTTTTTAAGATCCCTCAACGGGATCTGCCAAAGTAAATCTTCCACATGGGGGCTATTTTCCCCATATGGCCTGACAAGGGTTTCCCACTTTGCCCCCGGATATCGGGATAATAAGTATCCCGATTTCATAGAGCGCCCGAGGTATATTTGAAAAAATATCCCCCCTCCCGTATTAAAGTGGAGGGTAAGGGTAACTTGTGAGATTTTACTTCCCACAACGGTAATCCCGTTGTGGATTTTTTGTTTTTCCTGCAGAAGGAGGATCTCCTCCTCTGCTGAGAGTGCGGGGACAATGTCCTCGCACTCTTGCTTGATCCGTTCAATTTCATTTTGAAATTGAAGGAAAATAAATTTCGCTGTTCTCATTTTTTTTGATTTTAGGTTAAGAAATACTCGAATACCGAATACCGAATCACTTCAGTCGCCGAGTATTTCTTAACCGAGTGGAAAATGAAATCCTTCAATAATATTCAGGATAAAAAACCACTCTATTCACCTCACCAATTGCCTGATGGGGCTTATGTGGGGAGCATACAACTGGCCCGAGGCAAAACCTCGAGAGTACCCGAGGAATTGCCTCGAGATGCCCCGCACAATATTTTATTTTCAACGATCACCATCTTGCCCGATCCCGATCTCCCGATCTAGATCAGCTCTCAGTATTTATATCCGCAAATTTTCATTTATAGATATCTCTACTGAATTCCTTCGCAAGAAGGAGTACGGAGGTAAAGTAATGCCTAACTCTCTCCTCCATACTTCTTGTTACGAATCTCTCCCTTGCCTCGCCGTAGCTTGTTTAGATATTTGTGGGCTCGCCTCGCCATAGCTTTAGCGAAGGCGGGTCACGCTCCTTATAACGAAATACGGTAGCGTAGTCTTTTTCAACTCTCCCCTCAGAGAATTTCACAAAGACATTTCTGGAAACGAAAGTGGGTTAATCTTTCGCATCCAGTCGATCTCTTTGCGAGCCCCTCACTAAATTTTAAAATTTAGTGAGGGGCGAGAACGGTGTGCACGTGATCTGTAGTGAGACTCGGGTTTGCGGCCTATGCCTTACTACAACGTGCGGTGCAAACGGAAGCAGGGAAGACTGTTTTTGTGGATATACGCTCTTTGCAAACGGCGATTTTTGGCTCCCCTGACCATTCACGTATATCGCAATCTTCCTACTATCCCCTCAAAGAACTCTCTCCGTCTTTGGCCTTGCGACCTCTTTGACTTTCTTGCTAATAGTATAGCATCTTTAAACTGTTTTGTCAACAATACAGATCAATTATATTTAAAATTGTTATTTTTCTCAATAAAATAAGGCTAGAATAGTTATGCACATTGTCATATTTGCGTGACAAAACACAATAATGTAGAATTCTAGGGTGAATCAGTTGCTGTATTAAAAATCTAAAATCCCTGCCTGCGCAGGCAGATAGAATCTATGCAAAGTGAAAACATCCTAATCCAAGCCGGACTCTCAGAAGAACAAGCCCTCGTTTACGAGGCTTTGCTTGAAAAGGGTCCGCAAAAAGCCTCGCCGCTATCGAGCTGGACGGGGATAAAGCGCTCTTTGATCTATAAGATTTTGGAACAGCTGGAAACTATGGGGCTGGTGGAGAAAAAAGGGGGACCGGGGACAGTGGCAGTATTTTCGCCACTTCATCCTTCACTTCTCATGCACGACCTGGAGCGCAAAGAAAAGGAGCTGGCGCTCGCAAAAGATATGCTCACGCACTCCTTGGGCACGCTTTCATCGAAATACAATCTGATTGCCGGAAAACCCAATGTGCAGTTTTATGAGGGGAAGGAAGCGATCGCACAAGTGACCAATGAATTTCCAAAAAATGAAAAAGAAATTCGCCAGTTTATAAATATCGGACGAGCTATGGAACAATTTCCAGATGAAACTGTTGGCCATCTCCATCAGCGTATAAAGGCCGGTATCTCTAAAAGAATGATCGTGCCGGATACTGAGCCTAATCGTGCATATGTGAAAAAGGGAAGTGAGCTCACTGAATTTAGATTTATTAAAAATGTGCTTCCGACCGCTGTCCAAATATATGATGATAAAGTGAGTATGCTGACCCTTACTCCTGAAAAAGTAGTCGGGCTGGTGATCGAGGACAGTGCTATTTCAGAAACGTTTAAAATGCTCTTCGACGAGTATTGGGAGCGTGTAGCAAAACCGCTGTAAAATTAGGCTGCTTGTTGCAGTCGATCTTTTTGCCATTTAGTGATTTTAATAACTTCTACACCAAGTGGAGTATAGTCAGAATTTGTTCCAATCTCCTCAAACCCGAATGATTCTCTGTATGTGTCGCGCATCGGGTTTTGGGCGTATACGTCGGCTTCGAAGTCACCTTCGCTTGTATATTCTTCGATTACTTTGCGTAAAAGTTCGGTGCCGACACGCGAACCTTTGATGAGTGGATTTACGTTGAACGATGCTCCGTAAAAGGATCCGTCCGCGCGGCGCAGAACGCGCATAGATGCAATAACTTCGCCTTTGAGCTTGACGGTATCGATGACTTCATTTTCCTTTGGATTTTCGAGCGCGTCTTTTTGAGTACCAAGCCACTTTTCTCGGAGAGCTTCGGGGTATTGTTTTGTATTTTCTATCGCCATAGCAATGATCTCATTTTTATTCTGCTCTGACATCAGGGAAGCATTTTCGTGAGAAAGCTCGATATCCTTAAAATCTTCGAACGAGAATGTCTTTTGTTCTACAAGTGATTTACAAGCAGCCGCGAAGACAATAGTGGAAGTTTTGATGTCAGCCATTTTTTGCTCCAATTCCTTTCCAAGCGCGATACAATCTTCTCCGGTGCATTTTTGTGCCGGTGCAGCATATATTTCAAGTAATTTTTTTCCGCGTAGTAGCAGATGCTCTTTTGTTTTATCAATGAGTTCCGGCGTCATTTTCGCAGACAGATTTTCTTGCATGTATGTTTCGACTGAGCTCACTTCGTCAATAATTTCCCCATACTTTTTAAAAAGTATTTCCGCGGATTCTGTCGGAAGCTTTTCTCCAAGGGTGAGGATCTTGTCGCCCATTGATTCATCACCGGACATTGAGAGGAATGATTTGAGGTAATTTTGGTTAATCTCCTGTTTGTTACCCTTAAGCTGACCTTCTAATTTTGTGAATGTCGCTTCATCTGATTCTGACAAAAATCGTAAAAATTGTATCTGCTCACGTAGGTACAAGTCCTCAAGATGTATACCTAGTCTTTTGTTGACGTAGTCTCTGATTTCTGGACTATGAAGGACTTTTATTAAATGCGAAAAATCTTCTTTTCCTAATGGATTGAAGATTTTGTTTTCAGTGAGACCCTCGTAGCTTTGCAACTCGATGCTTCTTTTTGATGTATTTTTTATTTCTGTAGTCTCCACCAGTGCATATGGAGTGTAGGTTGCTCTCGAAATGATACTTCCATATTCTTTTGAAACTTTGGAATATAAGATGTTTTCCAAATCAGGAACGATTGAATTTGAATTAAAAAATTCCGTGCTCTCTTTTGTTACCTTTTCTCTAATCATACTGATTTCATTATTAACGGGGTATGGTTTGTCATCATCCTCGGAATCTGGGGTAGAATAGACACCTCCATCAAACTCGCTCACAATTCCAGTATTATTCTCTATTTTTTTCAATTCGAAATCTGAAATAAACTTGACGAGTGGACTCTTTTCATTTTTACGAAGTTCTAGTAGAAGTTTAACAACTGCTTTATATGCTGGTTCTGCCCACTCTCCATTCCCATGTGCCCACAATGCAGTAGTGGAAAGCTGCTTAATTGCGCTAATTTTGCTCGAACTACTCAGATTTTTTACATTTTCCTTAAATTTTTCTATACGCTCCCCATTTGCCCACGAAAGATCAAGGGTGAGTTCTCCTTGAGTACTGACAATATTTCTTAGACCGTACGTTTCATTTATTTTTGAAAATGCAATGAGTTGGTAGATACGGTCAGTTTTTAAATATTCTAGCGCGTCGGGCGAACGACCGAAATACAAATTATTAAGGTTTTCGTAAAAACTTTGCGCCTTGTTTTTTTCGTAATCCTTTTTGAAAATGAGCTTATTGCAAAACTCAATGAGTTCGTCAGCGAAGATTTTTACCAATCCTGTTTGTTCCTTAGATATATATTGGGTTTCGTTCGGGAATAATTTTTCAACCATTTCATGCATCGGGTCATTGAAAAAGCCTCTGGATGTATCGGAATTATTACTCCATAGTTCCTGTATGTGCGTTTTAACCCACGCACTAAAAAATTTCTTCTTTTCTTGAGGTGTCATTTCTAGATTTTCAGATGGTTTTGAAATACTAGGTTCACCGACAGGAGATGGCTGATCTGCAAATTTCATACCTCGATTGTACACCCCCACTCCTCAAATGCCCATAGGTTTTCATATTTTGTGTGACAAAAGGGGACAGGAAGTACCACATGAAAGTCTTTGCGTTCGGGCTAGTGGTTATTGCTAAAGATTGGGAAAGCCTATAGAATGCGGGCGAACTCAAATCTACCGAACTATGCAGAAAAATGTAACAGTACTTTTCGTAGGCTACAAAGGCTACGAGCCAAATTGGGGAGTATTTGCCCAAGCCCTACTTCGGAAAACTTCCTTGGTAAAAATTGAGGCAGTAATTTTTGATCCAACGATAGGATATTTAGTTTCGATGATTGATCGAAATCCTGCTGTTGGGGTGATTTTTGACCCTGAGATTCCGGTTGATATTCTCGAAGAGTATCTTCGGAACAGATATACAGAGAAAAAAATTACATTGACGTATGGCCGGCCCAGCGTAATGAACGGGAAAAGGCAGAAGTTGCAGGATCTGGGTAGGGATACTTTTGAAATGTATGCCACTGATAGTGAGGTAGTACTTCGTCTCACCAGTAACGAACTCATTGATGCTTTGACGCACTGAATATTAAAGGCGGGAAATAGAAATATTTCCCGCCTTGCTTTTTTATACTGGCTTGCGATCATAGAGAAAACACTTCTTTTATGAAAGCAATAACAATTACAGGCACTGATCACGGACCTTCTTCGACTGAAGGTATTGTGATCGTTAAAAATGAGTTTGATACATATTGTTTCCGAGTTGGGGATGAGAAAACATATGAACAGGTGAATTTTAATAAGATGTGCCCTCCTGAAATTGAATTACGAGATGATCTTAAAATAATCACAAGCATTCAATTTGTTCGAAGGGATAATCCCACAACTGGAAAATATTTTTTCCTGGTTGTAGAGCCAAAAAATCCAAACGAAGAAGGAATGGTCGTTCTCCTCAACAATGCACATATCCTTAAAGGAATAAGCTCTAACTACAAAATTCTCATAGAAATTAACACGTCGTACCTTATCTTACTCCTTAGAAAACATAGAGTGCGATTCAAGATTGGGGAAGAGGTATGGATTATCCGTAATTCTCTCGTCTCGAGAGAATCCTGACCCAAGCGTAATCTCGTATCTCCGTAGTTTTATAAACTACGGAGATTGTTTTATATACGAAGTATGTTAGTATAGAAGGGTTTTTAAGGCGCAACGGGTTAATTTCGGTAGCCCTAAAGGATTGCGATTTTAACAATCCAAGTACGGATTAAAAAATCGGTAGCCCTAAAGGATTGCGATTTCTACAGTTTCTTTTGAAACTAAGAAATCGGGAATATCTCGGTAGTATGCATGTTTTGGGGATATTTTTCATTGTTAATTTAACATCTAGGTCGGGGCGTAGTATATCGGTAGTATGCATGTTTTGGGAACATGAGGGCCGAGTTCGATTCTCGGCGCCCCGACCTAGGTGTGAAAAGAAAAATATCCGGATGTTTGGGGGAACATCCGCGGAAATTTCGAGAAGAAATTTATGAGGGCCGAGTTTGCCCCTACTCCTTGCGGGATTAGTTAAATGGTATAACTCTAGTTTTCCAAACTAGTGTCGGGGGTTCGATTCCCCCATCCCGCACATAAAACACTTAGCCCGGATGCATAGCATTCGGGTTTTAGTGTTTTACTGCGGTATGGGAATCGAAAGACGGAGGCCGCGAAGCCGTCCGAAGGACGTGGTCGAGTCGGGGTCGAGAAATTTTTATGAAATAAAAAATATTCGTAACCTATTCCCCCATCCCGCAATTTCCCAAGCAAAAAGCCGCCGGATAGGTTGCGGCGACTTTTTGACTCTCGAGAAAATTCTTTGAGCTATTTTGCTTCTCGCTTTGCTCGAAGTAAATAATCCTATTTTCTCTAACGGAATTATTTAACAGCGTCTTTGAGTGCTTTTGCTGCGCGAAACTTCGGTACGCGTGTTGCTGCGACCTTGACCGCTTCACCAGTTTTTGGATTGCGAGCCATGCGAGCAGCGCGGTTCTTCACTGAGAAGATACCCAAGCCTGCGATTGAAACTTCACCACCTTTCTTCAAAGTGCCGATAATAGCTTCGATCAAACCGTCCACAACCTCTTCAGCGCCTACTTTGGTACCTCCGATTTTGCCATGGACCCATTCTACCAATGCTTGTTTGTTCATAAGAAAGCGTTTTGCTTTATTTTACTAATGAGCTCGACCGCTTTTGCTAGCTTTTAGGCGAAAGGCGTAAAAGCTTAGAAACTATAGATAGTATAGCGCTCAGGCTTTTTTTGGCAAGGTTTTACAGGGTTTCTCAAGATTTGACCAAAAGCTCCAAAAATGGTAGAGTTTTGACAAATTTCAGACAAATTTCATCTTTTTCACGCATCCAACCCCCTCTTTCACATGAAAAACTTGCTTATAGTACTCACCTTTTTATTTTTTTCGATCACTGCTCATGCACAGCAAACAGAGATCATAAAAAAAGCTTCATTTTTTTATGATAACGATACTATGATCATAGAGCACTCCGAGGAATTGATTTCTGGAGAGAATAGACAACTTTCTCTTATGATATTTGTATATATAGGATATGTTGACCAATATCAAGATTTAGAGAAGGAAATTAAAGAAATTAAAAATTCTTCCGACAAAGATGCATCTCCTCCATCCAAAACCCTTATTCGATTGAGCGAGGAGATAAGCCATGTTGTAGATGGCATGGAAGGAACAATTCAAACTATGGCAAAATCAGTAGATCCTAATGCTCAATCGGTATACTGTATTAAATTTACTTCAGAGATTGACCCTTCTTTTACTATCGAATCCGTTTCTTATAGAAACAGAATGGAAGAGATGATAGAAGGTATTGTCGACCTTCTGAAAAAGAAACAACAGGTTCTACCGGTTGTGAAGTCATGAAATGCCTTTTAATCCTTAAACCCAGCTTTTGTCTAAAACGACTAAAGCTGGGTTTTTTATTTGTCTATTTTGTCTCCCACAAGAGGAGAAACATACTCTTTTGCATTTCGATAATACTTTTATTTTCTATGACAATTGTCACGAGGGGCTCGCGGAGCTGAAACATTACCAGTTTATATGGCGTGACGACCAGATCGACATGGATGTCGGCTTCGGCGGGCAATATTTTTACACTTTCGTTAAAGTTTCTCTCTGTAGTTTTCCTTTTTTGTGCAGCCGGACTATCAGTAAAGAGAAGTTTGGTCTCGACGCGCATACTAGCGCGGCGTTCGACGTGGTTTTTTATAAAAAAGTCTTCATCGAGATGCTGCCACTCGGCAATATTTGAAATAGCATAATAAAAATCATGCGGGCGGAAATCTTTTAATAAATCATCATAAATATTTTTGATCGCCGGCAAGCCCTCATAATATTTGATGGTGCTTTCTGTGCCTTTTAGATGAAATAAGCCTTCAAGTTCAGGAATCATGCGTGACAAGAGCGCACGCTTGTTCTCTAGTGCATTCTCAAGTCGCTCGGGATGCTCTGGTGCATATAAGGTTTTGAGGCCATGTACTTCTTTTTTCATCAAACCTTTACGCTCAAGTGCCGTGATAATCTCATATACCGTGGTGCGCTTGATTTCTGAGTGCTTAGATAGCTTGAGCACGGTGGTAGGACCCAAAGAAAGGGAAGCTAAATAGACTTTTGCTTCGGCTTCTTCGAGTCCAAATTCCTCCAAAGTGCTAAGTAATTTGTCGTTTTTCATAATTTTGTCGAAATATTCGACAACAATATTTTACTATATCTAAAACATAAAACCTACTTTTTCGAACTTTTGTCGACGTTTGTGACAGAAACATAAATTCGTGGCATAATTTTCTGGAACAAAATTTAAAAACATGAAAAAGATTTCTTTTCGTTCACCGGAACTAACCCCGGAATATTTTAGTACGCTCGGTGTCATTCATGATCACTTCGATGGCACAGGAGACCCTGATCGTATTAGTACAGCATTGCTCCAGCCACTTTCAAAAAAAGGCAATTGGAGCAAAATTAATTACGTTGAAGAATTTATCGCAGGTCCGGAGCGTGCGCTTTTACCTCTGGTGTACCAATCGCATACGCCTAAGATTGCTGGAGAAGAAACAATTGATTTCTTTACAACCACTTCCCATAACGATCGTGCTGATGTGGTGAATTTTTTAAATAGTTTGCTCTTTGCAAACTTCACTCGCCATGCAGTCGGCATGATTGAATGTGAACAGGTGATTGGAGTATTAAAACATGGACAAGAGGAATGGCTTCCGAATAAAAAACGAATTGCAATTATTCGGCCCGAAGAAGTTAATCTCATTCCAAGTCGAACCTTATCAAATGAGATCCATTGGGGATTTAACATTTCTAAGAACATGTTTCGGTTGTCACTCAATCACTTAGGTGAATACCTGACCATGCACAAAGTAATGTTCGGTGGTCTGTTCTTATTTGACCGCGGAGATTCGTGGGGCATTCGTTCAAACGCGTTTCATGACGAAAAAGGTCTCCGTGAAAGGGTGCTCAAAGAGCAGAAAGTATTTCAGACTTTCCTTAAAAGTGAAGGGATCACGGCTGAGCTTCGCGGTGTTATTGAAAAAATCATCTGCGTTTACAATTGGAGTCATTAAATTAATTTTCAGCGTTACTAAAAAGTCAGACTTTTTAGTAACGCTCATTATTTAGTCCGCGAGATGTCGCTCGTGGGTTAATTGTGAGAAATTAGTATTATGAAAAAAGTTTTACTTATTATTGGTGTGCTCATACTCGTCGGCGCAATTATTTTTGTTGCTGGAAAAGAAAAATCTGCCGAGACATTAGTCGAAGCGGGGATGTACCCCGGTACTCTAAAGGTCGGCCACTTGGTGGCGCTTGATATGGCTCCGCTTTTTATTGCAAAAGAAGCAGGCTATTTTGAAGACGAAGGACTTGATGTCGAAACCGTATTCTTCTCAAATCCTGGAGACAACAATGCGGCGCTTACCGGTGGAAGCATCCAGCTTTCCATCAATCCGTTTACACTTGCCTATCTCGGACAAAATAGCGGCGTGCCGATGCGGATCCTCGCAAATGCAGGCGGCAACGGTATTATGCAAGTCGTGATTCAAGGGGAATACAATGTGTCCTCACTTTCTGATTTAGTCGCCTATGTGAAATCACATCCGGAAGAGAAGCTCAAAGTAGGCACGCTTCGAGGCGATACGCTCGATATGATTTTATACAAGGCGTTTAAAGATAATGGCCTTACTTACGATGACTTCGAAATGATTTGGTTCGATGATCTTTTAGCCATGGTGCAGTCATTTAAGACCGGGGATATTGCAATACTCAGTCATATCCAACCGTACACAACAGATCTGCAAATGAATTACGGAGCAAAACTTTTGACTGACAACGCCAAAGTCTGGGGAGCAGGTACGCCGAACACTACCCTTATCGCTCTTGAGGATTTTGGAAAAAAATATCCAGAGACCATAGAACGGTTTCTTCGCGCGGAGAATCGCGCGCTCGAATTGATCAAGTCTGATCCCGAGCACGCTGCAAATATTCTTGCAGGGAAAAATTATTACAAAACTCCCGATGGCGTATTGCTTGCTGCATTTAAAACTCAGAAAGATGCCACCCTCTATCCAAATGTTGCAGGTATTGCAACCGCGATTGCTGATATGGTCACGCAAAAATATATAGAAAAAACAGACATGAATATTATCGACACCTCGTATCTGGATGCGGCACTTGGAAAATAAGCCACTCTGTATCTCACACTCATAAATCACCCACACAATTATATGAAACTTTCTCAAAACATTATTACAATGCTTTGTGCCATCATATCGATCGGCGTACTCGTCGGTGTGTGGGAGCTCTCAGCAAAGGTGGGATGGAAATATGCCAATGTCTTTCCACCCCCATCCCACTTTATTGTTGATCTGGCGGATAATGATTTCAAAATCGGACTTGGTTCGCAAGCGGCGGGCATTCCTGCGTCCATTGCCTCGAGTTTCTTCCGGGTATTTGCCGGACTTGCTATCGGATTTATAGCCGCACTTGTTGCGGGTATGTCGATCAGCATGTCAGTCTGGATCAAACGATTTGTGATGCCGCTTATTGAACTCCTGGCCCCGATCGCACCGATTGCCTGGATACCGCTTGCACTCGTAGTGTTTGGTATCGGCAACCAAACCGCGATATTCATCGTGTTCATGGGAGTGTTCTTTACCCTCACGATCGCTGCGGTCAAAGCTATCGAAACCGTACCTGTGCATCTTATTAATGTCGCCAAAACGCTTGGTGCACAGGAATATCAGATTTGGTTGAAAGTAATTTTCCCGTATATTTTGCCCTCTGTGTTTACTATTTTACGGATCAATTTTATTGCCGCCTGGATGGCGGTTCTGGCGGCGGAGATGACGGGGCTTCGTGATGGGCTTGGCGCGATCATTATGAACGGGCGGAATTTGTTTGATAACAATCTGATCTTGCTTGGTATGACACTGATCGGTGTATCGGGATTTATGATCGATGCAATCCTCAAATATATTCAGAAAACTTTTTTCTGGTGGGATATGACGGGAAGATAAATCAGTAACATAATATGGAAACAAATACTCAACAATCACGTAACAGTCTCGAAGGAAAAAATATTTCGTACGTTTGGAATGACGGCCGGCCGTCGGCTTATGAAATACTGAGAAATACTACACTTGGCCTAGCGGATGGAGAGTTTAAAACAATTATTGGCCCATCAGGATGCGGAAAGACGACACTCCTCAATATTCTCTCTGGTCTCTTAAAGCCTACAAAGGGCAGTGTGATCTTAAATGGAGAATCAGTGGAAGAGACTACCAAACGATTGGGGCTCCCAACACCGTCCGATGTCGGTGTGGTCTTTCAAGACTATGGGCTTTTCCCCTGGCTTACAGTGGCGCGCAATGTTGCCTTCGGTCTTGAAGTTGTCGGCATGGCGAAAGATGCTGTCAAAGTAAAAGTTGAAGATACGCTTCGTCGCGTCGGACTCTTTGAATTCCGCAATCACTATCCGCATCAACTCTCCGGCGGTATGAAACAGCGCACATCGATTGCTCGAGTGCTTGCAACTGATGCCCCATTTCTTCTGATGGACGAGCCATTTTCTGCGCTTGATTTTCAGACGCGGTATTTTATGCAAGAATTTTTGCTTGAGATTTGGAAGAAATTCAATAAAACGATTATTTATGTGACGCACCATATCGATGAAGCCCTCATGTTGTCTGACACGATTTATCTTATGAGCGCGCATCCGGGGATTATTACGGAAGAAATAAAAATCGACTTGCCGCGGCCTCGAGATCCAAATAGTGAAAAGTTTCTAGCCTATCGAACGTATATCGCCAAGTATTTAGAACGAGAAGTAAAAAAGATTTTTGAAAAGCAAGGACTTTAATCCAATCAAAAAATCCCCCAGTGGGGGATTTTTTGATTTCCATAAATTTTTTAGGTTATCTCGCGTATTCGATGATGCGAGTTTCTCGTATAAGAGTTACTTTGATTTCACCCGGATATTTGAGCTCACCTTCGATTTTTTGGGCGATTTCGCGAGCCATTGTTTTGGCTTCGACGTCACCGACCTTTTCAGGAGTGACGAAGATGCGGATCTCACGGCCGGCTGAAAGCGCGTATGATTTTTCCACCCCAGTAAATCCATTCACCAGCGCTTCGAGTTCTTGCAAGCGCTTCAAGTAGTTTTCCACTGTGTCACGTCGTGCACCTGGGCGGCCGCCAGAAATATTGTCGGCGGTTTGCACAATGACAGCTTCGAGGGACTCATGAGGCCAATCGTCGTGGTGAGACTTCATGGCGACGATCACACGTGGATCAGCACCAAACTTCTGCAAGATGCGCATACCGATTTCGATGTGCGTACCCTGGACTTCGTGGTCGAGGGCTTTACCGATGTCGTGGACAAGGGCGCCGGCTTTGGCGATAGCCACATCAGCGCCGAGCTCTTCAGCGAGCATTCCGGCGATATGGGTCATTTCGATCGAATGCTGAAGGACGTTTTGTCCATAACTCGTACGGAAATAGAGGCGACCGATGATAGCGATGATGCGTGGATCGAAGTTAAATATCCCGCATTCATAGACTGCTTGTTCGCCTTTTTCTTTGATGATTTTGTTGATTTCTTCTTTGGCTTTATCCACCATCTCCTCGATCTTGGCTGGTTGAATGCGTCCGTCCATGATGAGATTTTCAAGAGCAAGACGGGCGATCTGGCGGCGCACTGGATCAAAGGAAGAGATGATGATAGTGCCTGGTGTGTCGTCGACAATGACTTCCACGCCGGCTGCACGCTCAAAGGCGCGGATGTTGCGGCCTTCTTTACCAATAATTTTTCCTTTGATCTCGTCGTTCGGGATGAGGACAGCAGAAGTCATGAGTTCGCTTGCGGTAGAAGATGCCAGGCGCTGGATCGAGGTCGCGAGGATATCTTTGGCGCGGCGATCGAGACGCTCCTGAGCGGTTTGCTCGAGTTTCTGGATACGCACCAAGAAGTCTTCTTCGTATTTGACTTCAACTTCTTTGAAAAGCTCGGTCTTGGCTTCTTCGACAGAGAGCCGAGCTACTTTTTCAAGCTCTTTTTGCTTTTCAAGGTCAGCCGCTTCGACACGCTCTTTAATCTTCTTTACTTCCTCGACTTTTATTTTGATGTTTTCGACCTCTTTGTCGATCTCGGTTTGGCGAGCATCGAGGAGCTCCTCCTTTTTGATAAGGCGCTCTTCAGTCTTTTTAAAGCTCTCAGCTTTTTCACGCTCAAGCTTGTGAAGCTCCGTGTCTTTCTCTTCAGCTTTCTTCTTGGCATCATCCAAGATCCGTTGCGACTCCTCTTTGGCACCGATCATCATTTGTTTGATGTCGATCTCGATACTGCGGCGCTTGCCGAGTGCGATGATGAGGCGCAGATAATATCCCACGACCACACCCACTCCGAGCGTGATCAAGGAAATCAATATTAATTTAATCATAGGCGACCGTGTCGCTTAAAATACCTTTACAATGCAAGGTTAGCAAACATTCAAAAGTGGTGAAAATTGTGGGTTTGTTTGTAACATTTGGATTTAATTCGTAGATCAGGGCCAAGTGCGGGTATATAAGCAACGAATTACATTATTAAAATTCGATAAGATCATACTAGCGCAGAAATAGCCGTTTGTCTATCCGGTTTGACCGAAATACGTTTTTGTGTTAGAAATAGTCGAATCAAAAACCAAATAACCATGCTACAGGTAATCAATACGATATTTATCGTACTTTTTTACGCGACAATCGTAGGAATTGTTGCGGCGCTTATCTACACTCTTTGGCGTGCCAAAAGGGCACGAAAACGCAAAGGAATTCTTTTCTTCAATGAATATGTCTGGCTCTACGACGATGCACCAAATCAGAAATCAAAAAAGCTGGCACTTGACCTTATGCGCGATTCAATCAAGGAATCACTCGTAAACAATGTGGTGTATTGGCCTTATCATTTAAGTATGACAAAACAGCGGGCAGCGTTTGCATATATCGCACACATCAATCACTGCTTTGAGGTGTATCAGTCTTTGCTGCAAAAAGGTCTTGGAGAACATATGTCGCTGAGCACTAAAAAAGTGATTGGCCAACAAATAAAAATCTACGGGAAGATAGTAGACCAGTTGCAAATGGGGGATGTGCTCTATCTCAATCTGCTCACGAAAAAAATCCATGAAGTGAGCAAAGGGAAGTATTCCCATGATTTTCTCAAAAATATTTTTTCTGAAATTACGCTTAAATGTAAGATACATATGTATCTGAATGCAGAGCTTGATACTCTCGAGAAATTACCTCTTGAATCATTTGATAAGATCAATCTTCGTAGAAAGATTACAGCCATGATAGTCTTATCAGAAGCATATGCTTTTCCTTCTATCGAAGTACGTTTGATAGGACTTTGTGGAAAAATTCTCTCATATTTTGCTTGTCACGTAGAAAAGAAGAAACATCCATCGTGGCGGGATGAATTTTTAGGTTTTGTAAGGACTGAGCTGTCTTTTAATCATCTTGGCATTTCGTCATTTGCCAAACTTATTGAAACAGTAAATCCAATTACGCAGCCGGCCCATGCGCATTATTGAAGGCAAATTTTTTAAGAGAAAGATATAGAAATTATAACAGCCGACAGTTTACACTGTCGGCTGGTTTTTTAGGTTTTGTTTGATTGCCTCATGAATAAAAAAGCCTCGCATTGCGAGGGCTTTTTTAAAGTATCAATTTTTATTTTGCGATGCCACTTTTGCTTTTCACCACGATCTCGTCGACGATACCATACTTCTTGGCTTCGTCTGCAGTCATATAGTAGTCGCGATCGGAATCTTTTTCGATTTGAGCCGGAGTCTTACCAGTGTTTTTGCCCAGGATCTTATTGAGATTTTCTTTGGTGCGGAGGATATGTTTGGCAGCGATAGCGATGTCAGAGGCTTGGCCTTCGGTGCCGCCCATAACTTGGTGGATCATGACTTCACTGTTCGGCAAACAAAAACGTTTGCCTTTTTCGCCGGAAGAAAGAAGCACTGCAGCAGCTGACGCGGCAATACCGACGCAGACAGTTGAGATGTCAGGCTTCACATGGTGCATGGTGTCGTAGATCGCCATCGCGGCCGTGACTGATCCGCCAGGGGAGTTGATGTAGAGCTTAATGTCTTTCTTCGGGTCTTCGTGTTCGAGGAAAAGGAGCTGGGCAATGACGATGTTGGCGACGTAGTCGTCGATCGCGCCGCCCAAGAAAATGATGCGCTCGCGTAAGAGGCGAGAGTAGATGTCATAGGCGCGTTCGCCGAATTGTGATTTTTCGATTACTGTTGGAATTAACATAAATTTATTTTTGGTAGTGCTTTTGCGGAGTCGCCTAAAATCGTGCTCGATTTTGGCTCCTTCTCGGGCCGCCAGGCCTATCGTTTTTGATAGACACCTGTAGACGGCCTGCGAAAGACTCCGCAAAAGCACTACCTGGATTATTGGGTAAAATTCAAGAAAACTAAGGATAGTATAGCAGAAAATGGTATATTTGGAGTCCTTGACAAATAACCTCAAATATGCTATTATGTATACGAACAATTAAAAACCAAAAAAAGCATGAAAAAAATCATTGCCCTTTTTCTGTCGCTCATCATAGTGGTGAGTTTGACTTTGGCTCAAAGTTTTGACCCGATTCCTGATACAGGAAGCGAACAGATTACCTTTACAGAACCCATATACCAGGATTTGTACCACTCAGTGGTCCCTGGTAATACGGCATGGGATTTGGCTGCTGCAAATTATGGCGATCCTGCCGAATGGCGGCAGATTGTTAATCAGAACGAGTTTCTTCAGGTTAATCCGCAAAGATTACGCTATAATCCTGAAACAAAAGAATGGTTTGCTCTGCTTTTGCCGACGGAGGATTTGAAACTCGGAACAATTGCATCTTTTTCTGTTGCTCCCTCTCAATCCAGTCAGCCAGAAGAAGACAAACTTGCTGATCAGGGGATTACTGCTTCTTTGACTTCTTTAAGCTGGGGAACAATTCCAAGCTGGATAATCTGGGGTTTAGGAATTGCTTTGGTTTTAGCTTGTGTATATCTTTTATACAAGCGCCTACATTACCAAAACCCTGCCACCATTGCTGCTCCTATGCGAGCTGGTGGAATCCAAGGCGGAGCAAATGAATACCAAAATGCTCACAATGTTTTTGCGAGACGTTTTGGTGGAACTGTTGCAAACATTCGCCGTTGCAGAGTATCAACAAGAGGACTTTTTCGGGTGTTGATGGAATTTGGGGACAGAATTACGCGCAAAGTTCGCCTTATCAATGAACCGGCATATTCTGCTGATGTTACTGTAGCTGGAGTGACTAACAGGCGTTTCGTTCTCGGTCCATGTGCTAATGCATTTGACTTCGATCACAATCATATTATTGCCAATCCAAATCTGGAGGTAATATATGAAGATGAATTGCAGCCAACGGCAAATATCTCGGAACAGAACCAAAGAAACAGCCAACAGCAAAGTGGTCAGGATAATAGCCAGGCTGCAGAAGTACCAGCAACGGATGTTGCAGTAGTTGAAAGAGTTCTCAGTTTCTTAGAAAAAAATCCTGGAGAAGCTGAAATGATAATGCAGAACGGAACTTTTCTAACGGTACGAAGAGAGTTACCTGCGATTATCGTTCTTAACGGCAATAACAACAATCATCAGCCTGCTGACAATGTTAAAGCCGGGGAAGAAGTAGAAAATTGATTTTTCATGCCGTAGTAAAAAAGGTCCCTCTCGCACAATTGAGAGGGCCTTTTCTTTTGGGTACGAGTTTTACTTTCTCTACAAAATTATTGATTCTCGAGGAATTGAATTACCCCAGAACGAAAATTTTGCATCGAATGCATGCAAAACTTCGTACGGGGCGAGGCGTGGTTCGATATCCGCTGGTAAGTAGATTGATTCCAGTGTTTTATTATTGCTCCTCCAAGAATTTAATTACTTTCTCGTTGGTGAGGATGTTTTCGATGTAGGCGCGGGCGCGGACTGGGTCGGCGTCTTTGTATTCAGTGAGGAGGCGATCAACTTCAGTGCCGATTTCTTCTTCAGACGGTTTGATACTCTCCTTGATGGAAATGTGGTTTAAGATGAGCTCAAGCTTGGCGCGCTTCTCAGCATCTTTGGCAAACTCTGTGCGCATGTCTTCCTCGGTTTTGCCGAGGCTTTTTAAATATTCTTCAAAGGCTATACCCATGCGAGCGACATCGCTTTTAAATCGTGCCACGATTTTATCAAGCTCAAGATCGACGAGGAGGCGGGGAATGGTGACTTTGGCATCTGCTATCACGCCATCGAGCATTTTGAGTCGGCGTTTTTCACGGAGAGCGAGCTCTTTTTCAAACTTTATATTTTCTTTGAGCTTGGTTTTAAAGTCTTCAATATTTTCAAACTTACCGAGTGACTTTACAAATTCATCATCGAGCACTGGGAGCTCTTCATCAGTGAATTCTGTTTTGTGTTCATGTGGAGTGTTTTCGTCATGGACATGATTTTTGGATTCTTCATGTTTAGCGCGCATCTTGCGGATCTCTTTGATGCTGCTTTCGACTTCTTCGTCGGCGACATCCACAGTTTCTTTTTCACCCGCCTCTTTTTTGGCAATGGATTTGTAGTCGCCGATTTCGATCACTGGCATGACAGCAGTCTTGATTTTAAATCCGAGTGGATTGCCAGCAGCAATCTTGGTGATAGTGATTTCTGGTCGGCCAATAGCGTCGATCTTTTCACTTTCGAGAATTTCCGGATACGCTTCACCAAGGGCAAGCTCTGCCATTTCTTCAAGTACGGCCACTTCGCCGATATTTTTTACCAGCATGTCTTTCGGTACTTTGCCTTTCCTGAATCCTGGTAGCTCCACATGCTCGCCCATGATAGTGAGTGCCCGATCGCGGTAGCTTTCAAATGCATCCACTGCGATCTCTCCAGTGATCTCGATCATGCCGTCATCTTGTTTTTTTACTTCAATATTTTGTGTTTTCATTCTGAATAAAAATTGTCCGTTGCGGACACTAGTACTATTAATCGTGGTTCCCCAGTCTAGCGAAGACGAAGGTGGTTGTCAAAAGCGCCTCGATTTCTCGAGGCGCTTTTTTCTAGTCTTCGAGTTTTGGCTTGTATTCTTTTTCGTATTTCTCACCACACTCTTTAAGAATTTTGATTGCTTCAGCTTTGTCAAAAAATCCTTTTGTCACACCTGTACCTGGCTTTTTCAAGTATTTGATATGTTCCCAATAGTAGACACTTTCTTTTTGAAATTGTTCACCCAAGTCTTCAATAGATTTGATGTGATCACTGCGACGATCGTCAGCAAGTACCGCAATGATCTTGTCATCCACTTCGCCACCGTCTTCAAATTTCATAATGCCGATGACTCGGGCTTCTACCAGACAGCCAGGAACGAGTGGCTCGATTACGTTGACGATCTCTACATCAAGTGGATCGCCGTCATAGTCCCACGTCTGTGGCACAGCGCCGTAGGCAAACGGATAGGCGAGTGATGAATAGCCGACGCGGTCGAGCTTGAGCTGGCCGGTCTCGGTAATGAGCTCGTATTTGTTTATCGTGCCTGCGTTGATCTCAATGATTGCATTAATAATGCCTTTTTCTTCGTCTGCGAAGACTGGCAGTACATGCAAAAGATTGAGCATGTAGCGAGATGGTTTGTGATTTATATTTGCCATTGATAGTAAGTAGTTAGTAGTTAATAGATACTCCTATAGTCTAGAATGTGAAACGTTGGATTGCAAGAGAAATACTATTCCTTTGTTTCAGTTTCTTCCGCAGGGGCTTCACTTACTTCCGCTTCAGTATCAGAACCTTTTTTCTTTGTCTTCTTTGTTTCACGGACTTTTTCTCCAGATGTTTCGGCAGGAGCGGCTTCGGTATCCTTGGTGGATTCATCTTTGGCAGATGTTTCTACGGTCTCGCCGTCGGTTGAGGTGACTTCGGTGGCATGGATGCCTTTGATGTCGATGCGCCAGCCGGTGAGCTTGGCCGCGAGACGTACGTTTTGTCCGCCTTTGCCGATCGCAAGTGAGAGCTGATCGTCAGAAACTTCGACATGCGCTTTGTGTTCAGCTTCGTCGATCTCAATATCAATAACGCGAGCAGGAGAGAGGGCGCTCGCAACAAACTTCGCAGGATCTTCGTTCCATGGAATGATATCGATTTTTTCTGCACCGAGCTCGCTCATCACTGTGGTGACGCGAATGCCTTTTTGTCCGACGCATGAACCGACAGGATCGACATGCTCATCGTGTGACGCCACGGCGATTTTACTTCGAGAGCCAGCTTCGCGGGCGATGGATTTTATTTCCACGGTGCCGCTTGCGATCTCTGGAGCTTCAAGTGCGAAGAGGGCTTGGATAAATTTCGGATGAGTACGTGAAAGGCGGAGATTGACACCGCGTGGAGTTTCTTCGACTTGATAGAGATACGCTTTGATGCGTTCGCCGCGGCGATAATATTCGCCCGGGATTTGTTCATCGTGTGGAAGAATACCGGTCGCGCGGTTGAAGTCGATGTAAGCATTGCCGCGCTCGAGCTTCTGGACGACACCGGAAATGATTTCATTTTCTTTGCCGCCGTATTCGTCGATGATAGAACTTCGTTCTGCTTCGCGGATGCGCTGAATGATGACTTGTTTAGCGGTCTGGGCAGCGATGCGGCCGTAGTCGTCTTTTGGCTCAAGTGGAAAAATCAGCTCATCTTCAAGCTTGACGTCTTTTTTTATTTTCTTGGCATCTTCGAGCATGATATGGTGCTCGGGATTGAAGCGCACGCGCTCATCGCCTTCGGCGACTTCTGGTTCATCTTTAAGCTCTTCAGTTTCTCCTTCTTCCACCATTCGGACCGTGCTGTCGTCGACAACGATTTTTACTTGAAAGAAATCGCTCTTGCCGGTCTCAAGATCAAATGTGGATCGTACGATCTGACCGCGCTTGCCGTAATCTTTTTTGTACGCGGCAGCGAGTGCTTGCTCGATGGCTTCAATTATTTTTTCTTTTGGAATTTTGCGCTCTTCTTCGAGCTGCTCAAGAGCGGAACGAAATGTTTTGAGATCTAACATAGCTAGGGGTAATTTTATACCTTATGGGATTGAAACATCTGCATACTGTATAACCTTACTATTAAATTTTAATTAAAAAATGTCGGGGGACACCCGACAACAAATATAGTATAGCGTATTTTGGCATAAAGTCAAATATAAAAAAGAAGAGGCGTCAGATATAAAATCTGCCGCCTCTTTAATATTTATAGATTTAGTACTTTACAAGTTTGGTGCTGTGCAGCATCTTATTGTTGGATGTAACTGTTAAAAAGTAACATCCGGGTACTAATTGAGCAGTGCCAAGCGTAAGATTGGTCCCTGTGAATTGTTCACTGTGAACGATTCTTCCAGAGAGATCAACGATCTGCACTGTGCCTTCCATAGAGGGCATTGAAATGTTTATATGATCCGAAAATGGATTCGGACCTGTTGCAATTGTTACTGCAAGTGGTGTTGTAATCCCTGTGAGAGGATCGTAGATCTGTAGGGCTCTGTCTCCACCAATGTAAAGTTTGCCGTCTTTTATGAGAAAACAGAAAACCTTTAGTGGTGCACCATCATATGGTCCGCCGATAAATGTCCACTCATTGTTTTGAATGTTCACCTTGGCGATGGTAACGATCTCCCCATCAAAAGGATTGTAAAAATATCCTCCAACGTATAGATCACTTGTGGAAGAGTCCCAGTAGAGCTGGCTGATTCCACCACCCAATTTTTCTGATGGCACTTCGTACCATGGTGATGTAAAATCATATATCATCACTATGTCGTCGTTTGAAATAGCAAGAGCTTGCTCGCCAGCTATTTCTACAGTAACTAAATCTCCAACATGGAGATCGTATCCTCCGTATGAAGGAATTTCTACTGCATTTTCAGATCCATCAAACGACCATACTCCATCAGAACTTTTTTCCTCGCTACTTCCTGCCATCCATAGCAGATTGTTGGCGATGGTCATAGCGATAATGAATGTCGAATTCTCCATTCCAGGGACAATAGAGATGCTATTGTCTAAGGTGTCTAAACGAAAGACACCACCTGTGCTAGTTGTATTTCCGTTTTTAACAACGGCAGTAAACCAACCGGAAAAATAAATTTCTCCATTAAAGACTACGGCCTTCACGACTTTGCTCGGATTGTTTTGATTTCCGCCACCAGTGATAGATACCACCGGGATTTCCAACCCTTCTTTGCTTTCTACTACACCCACTTCACCGAAGTGGTAAGTATGTGATCCGAACTTTATTGTTCCCTCAAGTCCGTAAGAGTCGGGAAAATCAATTCCCAAATCAGATATTTGTCCTGAAGACAAATTTACTGATCCGTAATTTGATACTCCTGAAATTTTTACATTTTCTCCAGTAAAAACCAGGTTATTTCCATCATCAAAAAAAATATGATGATAGTTTCCGGAGTTGTTGGTATCAACAACAAGGTCCGAAAAATAATTCTGTCCCACTACTCGCATTGCGAGTGTGAGCACTGCAATAAGTACGAGTAGTTTCTGCATTGTAGTTGTTTTAAAGGGTTATACTAGGCAACTTGTAAGCAAAATAGCCTACTATAACCCTTCAACAACGTTTTCAAAGGACACAAAAATCCCTTTATGTCAACTATATCACAAAACGGCGAAAAAAGCAAGTGTCAAACCGAGTTATCCACAGGGGAAAACCTTAATATATAGGGCTTGTTTGGCGTGGATAGGGTATAATATTTCCATATGACAGTATCTGCTACAAACATGGATATACGGGGTATGCGAAGCATGCAAACAGGAGGTAGCTCTGGGAGACGTATATATATAGTATTGGCGATTTTGGTGGTGGCACTGATAGTCATTATTGCTTTAGTTGTTGCGCATAATAAAAACGCGGAGCGTGAAGCTTTGATTATTGAAGCCAACAAGCAAGCAGTCATCAATGATCTTATAGAATCTTCAAAAACTATTACCGTCAGTCCAAGTGAGCGAGCGAGAATTATCGGTCAAATGACCAATGGAAGCAATTAGGAACTAGGGTAAGGAAAATGTGTGCGAATTCACTAAGAAATAATGATTACAGTTAAAAAAATATTTTTTGTGGTCATACTGCTTTTTGTCTGCGGTGCGTTTACTGCATATGCGGAAGCTGAAGACGTTACTGGATATGCCTGGAGTGATGGCGTCGGCTGGATTAGCTTTAATTGTTTAGATGCTGGCACCTGCGGTGTTGTGAACTATGGTGTTAAAACTGACTCCTCTGGATTTTTAAGCGGTTATGCATGGACGAATACCGTGGGCTGGATTAGCTTTAACCAAGCAGATACTATTGGCTGCCCTTCCACAAAACCATGTAGCGCGAAAATTGACCTCACTACGGGAGACTGGACCGGCTGGGCTCGTGCGCTTTCCAACGGTGGTGGCTGGGACGGCTGGATAAGTCTTTCGTGTGCCAACAATAGTTCTGGGGCATGTACAAACTATAAAGTGAAAACAGATATCAATGATCCGAGTGGTAAGACTACTGGCTATGCGTGGGGCGACACAGTTGTTGGCTGGGTAGATTTTACGGGTGTTTTTGCAAAAGTAGGTGCTCCTCCGTTTACAATTGTGATCGATGCGACCGACACCCTGGAAGGTGGCAATTCTACGGTCACTTGGTCTGCGACCGATGTGGATAATTTCCCTTTGACGTGTGCGTTTACGACCACGACTAATTCTCCTGACTTGCCAACAGATCCGCCAGATGATTTGTCCTTTACTGCTGATGTGATCGATGAAGATTTTGTGAGTGGTCCACTCTCTGTTTCTGGCGCGCCGTATGACTATATAGTGACCTGTACTGACAGTCTCGGACAAAGTGCCAGCGCTACTGCAAGTGCGCAAGTAGGGTCAACAACTCCGTTTGTGGATCTTTCTGTAGCAGATCAATGTGTGGCTGGTACGACCGAAGATATTACGACGACTATCAACCTCACATCATATGGACCAAACCAATATAATAAACTTGATGCGTACTGTACGCTCACTCCTGCGATGCAAACTCCAACAGGCAATGTGAAAAACTTTTTGATCAATGGATCAGCTGGGACCTCACTTCCATCCTGTGGGTCCAACTGTAAAACACTGACGAGTACCAACGGCGTATGGTCTTATACTACTTCAAATGTGACAGTGCCGCCAAGTAAAAATTTTGGTATTACCTGTGATGTATATCTAAATGGATATCCGGGAGGGATAACGCCGCCAGAGACTATCGGAGACGGTATCAACCTCGCCTTTTGCCCTTCGAGCTTTACGCTCGGACCATCGTGCGCAAATACTGGTGTTGGTGGATTTGTCACCGTGAATGGAATAAATATTTCGTCCTGTCAGGCACCATTTCTAGACTTCAAAGAGCCCATCCCACTTACAGATGGCACCTATCCAGTTTCTGCGACCTGTACAGGAACTGACGGTATTACGAGTACGCAAAGCATTGTCGTGAACGTACCGTGCCCAATATCTTCACCAGAAATTTGTACTGATGGTATAGATAACGATCTAGATAATCTTGTGGACCTGGCAGATCCCGACTGTACGCGGCCGGTGTATGAAGAACAGTAATTTTTACGAGTAAGGAAAATAGGGTATACTCTAGGAAGAAAGGAATTGTAAAATACGAATCATGAATAAAGAATCAAGAATAAAAAATAAAGACGTCGCGCGAATGTTTGCAACAAGCGTTGTTGCACTCGGACTTTTCGCTGTCGTAGCGAGCGTGGGAGCATTTACTGATACAAGTGCCCCTGCGCCGCAAATAAACAAAGGCGGTCCAATTCATCAAGGAATTGAATATGAAGTATTCCCCCCATTCAATGGCCAGAAAGTAGAAGGACAATATAAACTCGGAGGGTTGTCTGTGGGAAGCGGGAATTCACTTCTACCTCTCCAATTTTTTGGAGCAGAAAATTCAAGCGGAATACCTTCTCTCGTGGTAAGCGCAGGAAGCTTACGGACTGGTAACGGTAATCCCGGAGATACTTATTTGAATGGCAATGTAACCATTGGGAGTGCAGAAAGAGTTGTTGTTCCCCAGGGTGGAGGTTTGGGTCAAATAATACCGGAATACAATGCCAATCTTACTGTTGTAGGGATGAAAGGAATGAATGATCCTGATAATTACAATACGATATTCTCAGACCTTCGACATTGTAGCAATACTCCTCAACCGGTTTGCGTAAATGACATGGGCGAATTATTTTTATGTGATGCGGGGGTAGATGTCTCATGTCTTGGTCAAGGGAATCAAGGAGGTGGCGAATAATATTTACAACTTATTGAATTCCGAATAATAAAATTTCAGAGAAATTTAATATCAACAGGAAAATGAATATAAAGAAAATAATAAAAAACAATAAATTCAAAAAAGTCCTTCTCCTTTCAGGATTCGGAATGGTTTTTATGGCTGGTGCTATTTATGTCCAGGCTCTTGTGTGGCAAGGGCCAGCGACTGCTCCACCCACTTGTAATTCAGCTCTCAATCCTGGTTGTAATATCCCCATAAATGACACCTCAACAGACCAAGTGAAATCTGGGAGATTGGGAATAAGTACTTCTACTCTATTGGCTAATGAAACATTAGCAATTGGTAATGGATTTGCTGTTGATCAACTTGTAGCTTGGGGCGACAGTGCTTTTTCGGTCAGTAATGATGGTACGTATATCGGTAACCCTACTACCAATATTCCTGGCACTCTATTAATGAATGGTTCCACTACAGTGAAGCAAATAAAAGCAGCTACGGGAACAAATGTTGGTGTGTGTGCAGATATTGCTGGCAAACTCATCCAATGCCCCGCCAATCCCATCAGTGACCCTACAGTCAATTTAACAATTGACGGCAACGCAGCAACTTCGCAAACGA
>CAZBZO010000002.1:0-198764 GCA_964496425.1 uncultured Candidatus Saccharibacteria bacterium
TTCCGCCATCTGGGCATATTATTTTGCTTTCAAAAATTCCTTTCCAATTCCTGACTTTAAATACTTTTCCCTGGCACGTGCTTCAATTCTTGTATCGAATGTTTCGATATGAATTATATCAAACGGGGCATAAGGTTTAGTAGTTTTATTTTGACCATTAGTATGCTCATTGAAGCGTCGTTCCAAATTACTTGTTAGCCCCACATACAAGTAATTTTTTAGTCTGCTTTTAATTGCATAAACATAGTACATATGAGACTTTTTGGTCTACCAACCTGCCTGCCGGCAGGCAGGTTCCGCCATCTGGGCAGGCGTTCGCATTCTACAGTAAAATAGTATTTTTTTCCATATTTCTCTCTTTATACTTTGTAACAAATACTATATACTACTGCCATGTCTGAATCATATTCCAACGCAATATTCTGGATCGACACCGAAAAAATAGGTCCCAATCCATATCAACCACGACGCGATTTTGATCAACATGCCCTCCAAGATCTGGCAGATTCGATCAGACAGTACGGCGTACTTCAGCCGTTGGTTGTATCACGCTCAGAAATAACAAAAGAGGATGGTGGATTGACGGCGGTGTATGAACTCATTGCTGGTGAGCGCCGTTTGCGCGCGTCACGGATTGCTGGCCTTTCTCAAGTGCCGGTGATTATTCGTGTTGGTGACGATAGTAAAATGAAGCTTGAGCTGGCGATCATTGAAAACCTTCAGCGTGAAGATCTCAATTCTGTGGATCGCGCACGGGCATTTTTGCGACTCTCTGATGAGTTTAAATTTAGCCACGCGGAGATCGGTCGCAAAATGGGAAAGAGTCGTGAATATGTTTCTAATACTTTGAGACTCCTGACGCTACCGGAAGAAATTTTAAATGCTCTCTCAGGCGGGCAAATATCCGAGGGCCATACACGTCCTATTATGATGCTTTCAGATCGGCCAGACGAGCAGATTACGCTTTTCAAAGAAATCATGTATAAAAAAATTACCGTCCGAGAAGCTGAGCGTATTGCCCGAAAGGTGGCAGTCGATCGCGTACGCAAAAAGGAATTCCTGCCGGATCCAGAGATCGCTGATATTGAAGATAAGCTCGAAGAAGCACTCGGTACCAGAGTGCATATTGAGCGGAAAGAAGTCGGTGGGCAGATCACGATTGATTTCTTTTCTCATGATGACCTGCGGACCATACTCGAGCTTATCAAATCTTCAGAACCAAAAGCTCCCGGTGAGATGTTGGAGAAGTTTATTGATGCTGGAGCAGCTGAAAAAAATACACCTGAGCCAATAAGTGTGATTGAAGCTGTTGGCGTCATGACCGAAGAGCGTATCGAAAAAGAGGTGAAGAAGTCTGGTGAAGATAGTGATCTTTACGATTTGAAAAATTTTTCTATTTAAAGGCTCGCTCGACGAAGAATTATGGAGTCGCGTATCCATTTGCTAATGGATCGCTCCTTCTCGGCCCGTCGGCCTGCGAAAGACTCCATAATTCTTCGTCTTCGCTCGTTCATGAAATTACCGAGTTTAAGAAGACACCCAAAAAGTATGTTTCGTTGTAGTTAAATACGCTTGCGCCGTCGCGTTCCGAGAGACAGTAAAATTCAAAAATCTCGTTGTTATTAGCTACTTTGGTTTTTTCCCAAACGAAATCAAACGGCTGAGTAAACTATTGTCCTTCAAGTGCTTTTGAATATGGTTGCGAGCGATACTTGTTTTTACAAATTCAAGCCATTTTTCAGATGGTTTGCTATCTTTGCGGACGGTGACTTCCACAATGTCGCCTGAATGAAGCTTGGTATCGAGCGCCACAAACTTGCCGTTCACAGTTGCCCCTGCAGCATGGTTGCCTATGTCGCTATGAATGCTATATGCAAAATCAATAGGGCACGAGTCTTCCGGCAGATCGATCACATCGCCTTTTGGAGTAAACGCAAATACTCTGTGTTTAAAAAAATCGAGTTTCAAATTGCGGAAAAATTGTTCGGAATCAGTCGTTGTTTTTTGGATATCGCGCAGTTGCCCAATCCATTCGTATTGTTTTTGGAGCTCTACTTTTTCGAGTTTTATTTTTTCTTTATATGCGTAGTGGGCTGCAATACCGTATTCCGCTTCAATATGCATCTCTTCGGTACGGATTTGTATTTCCACGACACCACCCGTGCCCGTGAGGACGGTGGTATGTAAACTGCGATATCCGTTTAGTTTCGGCAGCGCAATATAGTCCTTGATCTTTCCTGGCAAGGGTTTCCATGACCCATGAATAAGACCCAAAATATAGTAACAGTCTTCAATAGTCTTTACGATGATACGAAGCGCAATAATATCGTAGACTTTGTTGATATCCATGTCATATTCTACTAGTTTTTTCCAAAGAGAATACAAATGTTTTACCCGATGATCCATAGAAACAATCCGTACTTTCTCTTCTTTGATTTTTGTTGAGAGCGCTTTTTCAAATTCGAGCAAATATTTTTCATCGGCATCTTTACGGAGGGCGAGGAGATTTTTTACTTCTTTATATTCTTTTGGATAGGCAAATGGAAATGCTGCATCTTCCAGTTCGCCGCGGAGCTTACCCATCGAAAGGCGATTGGCAAGCGGTGCGTATATCTCGAGTGTTTCCATTGCTATGCGGCGCTGTTTATCAGGTCGGACGTGCTTGAGCGTTTCGACATTGTGAAGTCGATCTGCTAGTTTAATGATGATCACGCGAAAATCTGCCGCAATAGAAACGAAAAATTTCCGTAGATTTTCAATATTACGTTCGGCTCCGCGGTACTTGACCGTACCGAGTTTGGTTACGCCTTCTACAAGCCCTAAAATTTCCGATCCGAATTCTTTTTCAAGCTCGGCACTGGTAGTCGGAGTGTCTTCGAGCACATCATGGAGAAAGCCGGCGGCAATAACTATCGGGCTCATACGGAGTGAAGCGAGCTTTTTGGCTGTAGCAAGCACATGGATAAAATACGGTTCACCGCTTTTCCGTAGCTGCCCGTGGTGTGCTTTCAAGGCGAAATCATAGGCATGAGTTATGAGCGCTACATCCTTTTTAGATACAGCACCGAGTTCAGAGACGATCTCTTGTATAGGCATGCATCCATCATACATGACTTCCAAATTGCAAACAATTTTGTATTTGAGGGGCTTAGAGGTCTATTTTTGCCTGCTTGTCTGGTCGATGGTTTTTGCAGAGTCTGTTACTGCAGCGCTCGGGAATAGTTTTGGTGCCTTCCATCATAAGACTTCCACATTGATCACAAATACGTCCAGTTGGCTTGGCTTTTATTGCGTGTTTGCAGTCAGGATAATTTGAACATGAATAAAATATGCCAAAGCGACCGCGTCGCTCCATCATATTTCCTTTTTTACAGACGGGACAGAGCACGTCTGTCATTTTCTTTTTCTTTTCTTCTTCGTCTTCTTTGATAAATTTACATTTCGGATATCGCGAGCAGGAAACAAACATGCCGAAGCGGCCTTCGCGCGTCACAAGCTTGCCGCCGCCGCTCTTGGATGGTTCTTTCGGCTTTCCGTCTTTATCTAAGCCACAGAGTGGACACATCTCGCCCGTTTCTTTTGGTCCCTCCATCTCTTTGCCTTCAATCGTCCGTGCACCATCACACTCTGGATAGCGAGCACAGGACATAAATTTTCCATTGCGGCCGAGCTTGATGATCATCGCACCGCCGCATTTCGGACAGAGAAATTCTTTTGGTGCGTCGCCGAGCGTAGTGAGCTTGTCTATTTTATCTTTTGCTTTTACCTCTTTTTGAAACGGTCCGTAAAAATCTTTGAGTGTTTTTACATATTCGCGTTTGCCTTCGGCGATCTCATCGAGCTGATCTTCCATGTCCGCCGTGAAGGTGTCACTAATATATTCTGCAAAATTATTTTCTAAAAACGTTGAGACGACGTCACCAGTATCAGTCGGGAACAGGGTGCGGCCTTCTTTGGTCACATACCCGCGCTCTTCAATCGTGCGCATGATAGATGCATACGTACTCGGTCGTCCTATACCGCGGGCTTCAAGTTCTTTGACGAGGCCTGCTTCGCTGTAGCGGCCTGGAGGCTCGGTAGCTTTTTCTTCGCTCTCTAAATGGACGAGCATTAATGTTTCACCAGCTGTTACCTTTGGAAGCTCTACGTCTTCTCCGCGCGCACCGGTATCGACTGCAAGCCAGCCGGGAAAAAGTACACGTGAACCGTTCGCTGCAAATGCTGGGATTTCTTTTTCATGACCTTTGACCACTGCAGTGATTTTTGTTTTCAAAAGTTTGGCGTCCACCATTTGAGACGAGACAGCTCGCTCCCAAATGAGGGTATATAATTTTTTCTGCTCATCGTTTGCGCCTTCATGAAGTGCTTCGACATGCGACGGGCGAATAGCTTCATGCGCCTCTTGAGCATTTTTGGATTTGGTTTTATAGACATTGGCTTGTGCGTATTCCTTGCCGTATTTTTTGGTGATAAGCGCCAAGATTTGCTCTTGAGCTACCTTGGAAATGTTGGTGCTGTCAGTACGCATGTAGGTGATATGTCCGGCTTCGTAAAGTTTTTGCGCGACTTGCATGGTGCGTGATGGGGAAAAGCCGAGACGGGTGCTGGCGACTTGTTGGAGGGTAGAAGTGGTAAATGGCGCTCGAGCAGTACGTTTCTGTTCTGATTCTTTCACGTCGTCCACAATCCATGCGCCGGCACGTCCGACTTCTAGAATTTTTTTCACAACTTTTTCATCACGTGGCTCCTCTGCACACGTGAGAGCAAGTTCTTCCTTTTTGATAGTATGAAAGAGTCCTTTGATGACCCAATATTGCTCAGGAACGAATGCGCGGATTTCACGCTCACGTTCCATGATGATGCGTAGCGCTGGAGATTGTACGCGTCCAGCAGAGAGACCGTAGCGCACTTTTTTCCAAATAAGTCCGGAGAGATCATAGCCGACTAGGCGATCAAGCACTCGGCGAGCTTCTTGTGCTTGGACTAAGTCGCCGTCAATATCGCGCGGATGTTTCAAGGCTTCTTCGACGGCTTCTTTAGTAATCTCATTGAAGGCCACGCGTTTGATCGGCGCTTTGACTTTTTTGTCTTCGTCGAGGATAGCTTTGATATGCCAGGAAATCGCTTCACCTTCACGGTCAGGGTCGGTAGCAAGCATGATCTCTTTCGCTTTTTCTGCTAGGCCTTGCAGCTCGTGCACTACTTTTTCTTTGCCTTTGGAGATTTCGTAGAAGGGGACGAAGCCAGCAGGAATGTCGATGGCTTTTTTGTTGGACTTCGGAATATCCCGCACGTGGCCGACGGATGCGCGCACAGTAAAAGCGCCATCGAGATATTTCTCGATTGTTTTTGCTTTTGATGGGGATTCGACAATTAGTAATTTCATAGTAAATAGGTAGAAGTAAATAGTTAATAGCTATTCACTGAAGCTAATTAGTAGCATCAATCAATTTTTTTGGCAAATTTTGGTAAATAAAAAACTTCCTTATCCATAATTAAATATATGAATAAGGAAATTATATTTCAGTGAATTTTTGACTCAGCGGCGCTGAACCATATCGCTGTCCAAGATATCTTTCAAGTCAGGTTTGCGTGTTGTGTAGCGTAAAATGGACACAAGAATTCTTGAGAGGATTATTGAGGCAATATTAAATTGAAGGCAACTAATTAAAATCTCTACTTCCTCGAATATATACCAATCCTGAAATCCTATCAGTATTGTGAAGTAGACAAATTCAATACAATTTAATGTCCTAAGACTGACCCAAACCGCCCGTGCTCTTACTAAATTTGATTCTTTCCAAAATCGTAGGTATGTGAATGTGGCAACTAATATTATTGGAACAATTAAGAAAAGTCCAAATTCAACACGATCATTCCAAAAAAATAAGTTCATTGATCCTAAGGGTAGTACAAAGGATAGTTCGAGCATTAACCTCATTGATAGATAAGTAAGGAATCCCATTAGTATGAGTAGGCAGGATTTTCCCCAACGTCTGAGCTTTTTCAGCTCGGTGTATTCTTCTTTTTTCATAGGAATGTTGTTTTGCTTGAAACTCTAACACTCTATGACTTTTTGTCAATTTGTATAAGATATTCATAGAAATATTTAAGCTCGCCTGATCTCACCCATTTCTTCTTTGATGAGTCCTTTGATTTCCATGACTGAAAGAATAGTGTTGGCTTTGGCGGTATCCATTTTCATGAGACGCAAAAGTTCGTCACGAGGATATGGCTCGCGCAAGATTTCCAAAACTTGTTTTTCTTCCGGGCTACAGTCCTCGAGTTCGCGATTGATTTTTTCTTCAGTGTCGACGCTAAATCCAAGTGCGAGCAACAGCTCTTCGACTTTGGTGATTGGTGTGGCTCCGAGACGAAGAAGACTATTGGTACCGATTGAAGTCGGAGAAAATATCGAGCCGGGAATCACGAGAAGATCGCGATTGTAGTCGAGCGCGAGTCGTGCAGTGATAAGTGTGCCGGATTTGTCTTCAGCTTCAATGATGAGAGTCGCTTTTGCAAGTCCTGCCATCAATCGATTGCGCTGCGGAAAGGTCCAATATGCCGCTTTAGTTTCGGGTGGGAGTTCGGAGATGAGCGCACCGCCTGCGTCAAGAATTTTTTTCACCAAGGTTTTATTGACGGCGGGGTAGAGCACATTTTCTCCGAGGCCAGAGCCCGGGAAAGCTATCGTTAGTAAATCATTCGCAAGGGCAGCGTTGTGAGCAATCGTGTCGATACCGTAGGCTAGACCCGAAACTATGACGACGGGGTAGCCTCGAAGTCCAGCGATGAGTTTCTCGCAAGCTTCGCGGCCGTAGGAAGAAAATTTTCGTGAGCCGACGACGGTGAGATAGACTGATCCTTGTGGTGGCAGATTGCCCTGGATATAAAGTTTTTTTGGCGCCTGCGGAATTTCTAAAAGTTCTACAGGGATCTCATGTTCTTCGAGAAGCCTCATATTGTTAATTCTACCATTTGCTGGTACTATTTGAAGACAAAAGCTATGTTAGATATCAAATTTATCCGAGAAAATAAGGATCTTGTAGCCGCCGGTGCAAAGAAAAAGCAGATCGATTTTGACGTGGAAGCACTGTGCGCTATCGACGATAAACGTCTCGCCTTGATGCGCGAAACCGAAGCTTTGCGTGCTGAGCAAAATGAAATGTCTACGCATATCAGTACTGAAGCTGATAGTGAAAAGCGGGCGGCGATGATAGCAGGCATGCGCACTGTCAAAGAAAATTTTAATGCCAAAGAAGAAGAGCTCAAAGAAGTCATGAAAGAGTGGCAGGTCCTCATGCTTCATGCGCCAAACATTCCTGATATGTCAGTGCCAGAAGGTGAGAGTGACGCGAATAATCAAGAGATAAAAAAGTGGGGAGAGTTGCCGCAGTTTGATTTTACTCCAAAGTCACACATCGAGATCATGACAGCTCTCGGTATGCTCGATCTTGAGCGTGGTACCAAAGTGGCAGGATTTCGCGGATATATATTGAAGGGTGACGGTGCGCGATTGTCGTTTGCGATTTGGCAGTACGCACTGTCGTTTTTCTCTAGTCGCGGTTTTACCCCGATGATCGTTCCATCGCTTGTGCGACGAGAATCATTGATGGGCACTGGTTTTCTGCCGCAAAGCGAAGATGATATTTATAAAGTGCAGGACGAATTATATTTGGCAGGAACTGGCGAAGTGGCGACTATGGGCTACCACGCTGGCGAAGTGCTTGAAAAAAACCAGCTTCCATTAAAATACTTAGCATTCTCGCCATGTTTTCGTCGAGAGATCGGCGCACATGCAAAAGATGTGAAAGGCCTTATCCGCGTGCATGAATTTTTCAAGTTTGAGCAAGTGATTTTGTCTGAAGCTTCGCATGAGGAATCAGTGCGTCATCATGAAGAGCTTACAGAAAATACAGAGCATTTCATCGAGTCGCTCGGCATTCCATATCATCGGGTGCTCAACTGCGGCGGCGATCTTGGTCTCGGGCAAGTGAAAAAATACGATATTGAACTTTGGGTCCCGCTTGAAAATACCTATCGGGAAATCGGCTCGGCATCATATTTCCATGATTTTCAAACCCGCCGCTTAGGTATTCGGTATAAAGATGACGATGGCAAGCTTCGCTATGTGCATTCGCTCAACAATACTGCGATCCCTACGCCACGCATCCTTGTTTCTTTGGTAGAAAATTTTCAGCAAGCTGATGGCTCAATCCGTATTCCTGACGCGCTCGTACCGTATTTTGGAAAAGATACTATTAAATAGCTTGTAGGCTGTATGAAGACATCGCGAGACATTGTATTGCCTCCCAAAGTCGTCGCTCTTGCGCGCCAAAAGCGTCTTCGCAAACGAAGACGGACAATTCTCTGGGGTATTTTTTCTATCCTTTGTATTTTTTTTCTTGCGTGGATCTCGACGCTTGAAGCGCTGGCTATCCGGACGATTGAAGTTTCAGGTAATGTTGTGATACCTGAGAGTAGGCTTGTCGAACATGTAGAAAAAAAATTAGAAGGGAAGTATATCCATTTGTTTTCCAAACGCAATAGTTTCATTTATCCAAAGCGCACGGTGACCGAGAGCATGACCGAAGAATTTTCTCGTATCCGTACACTGGAAGTCTCTCGCAAAAATCTCCATACGCTCTCCATTCGTATCACTGAAGAAGCCGGAAAATATTTATGGTGCGGTGAAAAATTTACCGGCCTTAAACAAGTTGCGCCGTGTTACTACGTAAACAACCAAGGAGAGATATTTGCTGAAGCACCATTTTTCTCGGGGAACATTTACTTCAAATTTTTTACGCCACTTGTCGGAGATTCACCGAAAGCTCCGATTGGGAATACTATTTCTGCGTCAGAGGGTTTTCATACTTATATAGAATTTATGGACAGTGTGCAGGCGCTCGATCTGCCGCTTGCTGGATTTGTGACTGTGTCTGACACAGAAAATAATATTGTCCTTTATGGAAAGAATACTACGGAGTTGCCACGCATTCGCTTCAGTAGTGATGCGGACCTCGTACAGGTAGCGAACGATTTGGCTTTGGTACTGAAAACTGAAGCATTTGCAGGAGATCGGGAAGATATATTGAGTCGACTCGACTACATTGATCTACGGTTTGAAAATAAAGCGTACTACAAATTTAAGGTGGCAGGTTTTTAAAATTAAAATGATAAAAAATGCAAATCAAAATTTTTGGGATAGTTTGCCGCATCCTTTTTTTGTATTGGCGCCGATGGCTGATGTGACAGATGAAGCATTCCGTCAAATCATTGCAAAACATTCGAGACACGGACAAGTCGGCGGCGGTCCAGATGTATTTTGGACAGAGTTTGTTTCGGCTGACGGACTCGCGAGTGGAGGTAGGGAAGTTTTGAAGCGTGATCTGGCATATTCGCATGGTGAGCATCCGATCGTGGCGCAGATATTTGGCTCAAATCCAGACAACATTTTTACGGCCGCAAAACTTTGTCGCGAACTTGGCTTCGATGGTGTCGATATCAATATGGGTTGTCCTGATCGCTCGATCGAAAAACAAGGCGCGGGAGCCGCTCATATCAAAGATCCTGCCACTGCTGCTCGTGTTATCGCTGCTGCCAAAGCAGGTACCGATGGATTACCTGTCTCAGTGAAAACCCGAGTCGGATATAACAAAATAGAAATTGATACCTGGATCCCATTTCTCCTTGAGCAAGACCTCGCAGCACTCACGGTTCATGCCCGCACACGCAAAGAAATGTCTTTGGTGCCCGCTCGCTGGGAACATGTAAGAGAAGCAGTAAAGATGCGAGATAAAATAGGGAAAGCTACTCGTATCATTGGTAACGGTGATGTGCAAGATCTTGTTGACGCAAAAAAGAAAGCTCTAGAAACAGGCTGCGACGGTGTGATGCTCGGTCGGGCAATATTTGGCAATCCGTGGCTTTTTGATACGAACAAAGATTCTCTATCGATAAAAGAAAAACTTACCGTCATGGTGGAACACACCAAACTCTTCGAGGAGTGTCTTGGTGACATCAAAAGTTTTGCCATTATGAAAAAGCACTATAAGGCCTACGTAAATGGTTTTGATGGTGCCAAAGAACTCCGGATGCGCCTTATGGACACTGCCCACACCGCAGCAGATGTTGGAATACTCGTGGACGAATATTTGAATACGCTGCCGTAAATTTTCTGTGGAAAACTCCGCTTGTGTAATTTTTATTTTTCGCTACACTACTTCCTAGTGTATATAAAAAGGAAATTTAAAAATGTTTGTGTCGACGATGTTTTTGATTTTTCTTTTTTAAAAGCCCCCGCTTCGGGGGCTTTTTTTTATCAAAATTATAAAAAAATAAATGGTATATGATCAACAATTATAAAGGGGTAGAGGACACAGTCGCGTTTAGTAAAGCAGTGAACATGCTTCGCGGGTTTTTCCTTAAGAAAGGATTTACTGAAGTTTCCACACAAGATCGTCTGTCTATCTTGGCGGCATGCGAAGATCCGTCGACGGTCGCAATGTTTGAATATTCGGGAGAGCGTTGGCCGTTGCCGCAAACGGGACAAATGTGGCTTGAATACGAATTGCTTTCAAAACCGGAGCTTGCCGGAGTCTTCTGCGTGTCGACAAGTTATCGAGCTGAGAAAAATCCTGTCCCGGGCCGCCATAAAGTTATTTTTCCAATGTTTGAATTCGAGACTCGTGGCACTATCGATGATCTTCGGGCACTTGAAGAAGAACTATTGCATGATCTCGGCTTTGCTGCGCCCTTTATCCATAAACAGTATGATGAGCTCGCGCAGCACTATGGCGTCGCCGATCTTTCACATAAAGAGGAAAATATGATGGAGCATGATTTCAGCCCGGTTTTATTTTTGGAAAATTTTCCTATTAAAACGTCGCCCTTTTGGAATATGAAACGCAACGGTGACCATGCCAATAAAATCGATGTCATTTTGCACGGCAATGAAACCATCGGTTCTGCGGAGCGGAGCACGAACCCGATCGAGATGAAAGAGGAGTTCTATACCATCTCAGGTGGTGGTTACGCAGCCAAGCTCTTTGAGCTTTTTGGGAAAGAAAGGGTAGAGAAGGAGCTGGAAGAATTTTTGACCCTCAATTTCTTCCCTCGATATGGCGCGGGCATCGGTATGAGTCGAATGATTGATGCGCTTAAAAAGGCAAAAATTATATAAAAAATTTAGCGTAAAGGGATATGACGTCACATCGTAGTATTCTTATACGTCCCAGCTTAAGGATGGATATCAGTCTGAGAATAGTTTTCCCCTCCTTGGTGGGACTTTTCCTTGACCCGCACTGGCAAAAAGGTTAAAATATGCAATATATATAAGTCTCGGTCAATAGAACCCTATTGGCGTGATGGCTGTGTACGTGCTCGAAATTTATTATTACTTTAAGTTTAAAAATCTATGTATAAAAAATCTCTTTTCTCAAGCGGGTGGCTCAAAAAATTTCTTGGAGTCTTAGCGATAGCCGCTCTCATGACGCCCTATTCAGTACTCAATTGGCCACAATTGGTGATAGCAATGGATGCAGCACCGATTACAGATAGTAGCGAAGCGCTTTTTGAAGAACAATCTCTTCGAAGCTATGAGCTTTCTGATGCAGTTGTGCTTGGAGAGGAGATACAAGATACTATTATATCTACCCAGGAAGAAGTAGATACAGATGACGAGCACAGTACGAGCAGCAATACTCCGTCTCCAAAAAACCATCTTGAAAAAGATGAAGATCTTGATTTACAAAGTGCAAACCGCAGCATAAGTTCCATGGTACTTGTTGATTCTTTTGGATCATATTGTGGCGACCAGATTGTCAATCAAGACTGGGAAATGTGTGACGGCGGCGCAAGCTGCACAGCGCAATGCCAAGGCGTAGATGTTTGTACCGATAAAGCTTTTGCTCGCGTGGTAGTAGATAGCATACAGACCCGACCAGAAGGCGACCTTTCAAGCGATGTGTATGTTGGTGGGAACAGCGGTGCAGATATTGTGCCAGCTGGTACTTGGTTTCTTATTCATGAGAATGGTGCACCTATCGTCGACGACAATATGTATACATCTGATACCACTGGATACGCATTTTCTGCTGGTATTGTTGTTGAACGCGGCACCAATCAGATTCGACTTGAAGTCTCTGGTACCAATGATGAATCAGTAGCTGGCGAACACGTAGAAGGTGCACTCGAATTTTTTAATACAAGCGCGACTTCCCAAAGCAACGACTCTACTGGTTTTATAGGTAATGCCGTAGAAAATCCAACCGACGGCAACATGGCCATAAATGCAGATAGTGATGAGTATTGGCTCTCGGGCGGCGCATCTCACTTCTGGCTTACTGTCACGACTGCAAACGATGGATTTTTTACTTCTTATGATGCACCAGCAACCTGTCCAACTGAAGACCCAACTCGTTATCGCGAGTATTGCGGAGATGGAGTAGTAAATCAAGACTGGGAAATGTGTGACGGCGGCGCAAGCTGCACAGCGCAATGTCAAACTGCAGATCAGTGTACCGACAAAGCATTTGCACAGGTTGTATTCGATACAGTCGAAAATACAGGCACTGGCGATATGACCAATGACGTCTATCTTGGAAGTACCGACAATGTTATTCCAAACGGTACATGGTTTTTGATCGGAGATTCAGATGCTTCTATTGTAGATCCTGATATTGCCCTTTATCGAGATGTGAAAGGTTTGGCTGTTGAACGTACAGATGGGTCAGTGCGCGTCAATCAATATGCGTTTCATCCAAGCGATGGTCATGAGCATACGATAGGGCACATCAATTTCTTCGGGGGTGCGCTTTCAAGCATTGTCTCCGATATTTCAGATGACAAAATGGAACTTACTGACGCTGATCCGCATCCAGAAAAAGATAGCATGGCGGTGAATGGGACAGCGGTAGACTTTGAAATGCACACTACGCCAAAAGCCGATGGATTTTACGCATACTATAATGCTCCACAAATGTGTGATGGTGGTCAAGGTGGTGGTGGCGACACAGACACTGATGGCGATGGTGTAAACGATGATACTGACAACTGTGTCAATGATGCCAACGAAGACCAAGCCGATGAAGATGGAAATGGCGTAGGAGATGCGTGTCAACTTCCTGGTGGCGGAGGAGGCGATACTGCAGGAGATAACACTTCTGGCACAGGCGGACATTCTCATAATAACGGAGACGACGATGATGATAACGGAAGCAGTGGAAGTAATGGTGGCAATAATAATTCTAACGACGATGATACAACCGACTCGAGTACTCCTGGCACCGTGCTTGCGGCCCTGACTGGTCCCAATGCAGGCGGGGAAGTGTTGGGGACGTCATCTAGCACAGGCGAAGTACTCGCCGAGACCGGAGTGGATTTCTCACCATTTACTTTCTTTGCACTTGGAATGCTCGCCGTGCTCTATATTGTACGACCACGAAAAATAATTTCTTAATATAATCAAAAATAGCCCCGCTGTGGCGGGGCTATTTTTGTACTATACTATATATCGTATGACAGATCAGGATAAGAAAAAATATATTCGACTTCGCAAAATTAATGTCTATCTTGCACGAGTGGTTTTGGTCATCTGCATCTATTTTATAAGTTTTCCATACTTACCTGAGCTTTCATATGCGGCAACACATGTGTTTGCAAGCGTCGAGCGCTATAGTGTCAGTATTGATTCGGGTATCCCGTCTCGTCTCACTGACGCCATTGCTACAAAAAGTCGAGTACTCTATATTCCTGCGATTGATGTACGGGAGGACATTATTGAAGCGAATGATATTGGCGAAGTCCATGAAAAAATATGGCGCCGGCCGAAAAGCGCCACGCCTGCTACGGGCAGCAATACAGTTTTGGCTGCTCATCGGTATGCAACAATTGGAGGAATACATGGGAGCACATTTTATAATTTGCCAAAACTTGGCGAGGGTGACGTAGTATACGTGGCATGGGACGGAGATCTCTATATATACATCGTTGAAAAAACGAAAGTGGTGACACCGGATCATATAGAAATCGAAGGTCCGTCTGAAACGCCAATGATTACACTCTATACCTGTACACCACTGTGGAGCGCTAAGGAGCGTTTTGTAGTAGAGGCACATCTCATAAATACAATTGTATGGCAGTAAAAAAAAACGTAGATACAATTTCAGCTCCTAAAAAACGCGCGCCAGCAAAGCGTAAAGCTGTTGCCGACACCGCACTAGCAAAGACCAAAAAGAAAGCTCCTTTGCAGAAGCGGACACCGAGAAAAAAAATTATTTCTGTACCGGAAATTATTCCTGAGGCTATTGCCGCCCCGGTTCCAGTATGTATCCCTCCACCTGCATTAGATTTCTCTCAAGTCACTACAACTCCTCCTGTGGCAGCTTCGGTGCCTAAAAGTGAGACGAATTTTAGTATTCTTATTAAGCAAGAATATGTCCGTATGGGTGTTTTGGCAGTAATTCTTCTTTGTTCGGTTGCCTTTTATCTTCATATGAATCATAATTATAAGGTAAATTTTGTTGATACTGCAGAAGATGCATCGAGTCTCTAGACTTTTTTGAAAATTTGTGATATAATGCGAGTAATGAATTTTATGCGAATCGTAAAAGACTATTTTATACCGCACGAAAATAATAATTTTAAGCCGCATTTTTTCCGCGAAGAAGCGATCATTTTTGTCATGCTTGTTCTTGTTGTGCTCTTTGCATCATCCGTCGGAAGTACTACTATTTTGCGGACCAATACACTCTTGGGCGACGTCTATGCATCGGTGCTTGTCGATCTCACGAATGAAGATCGCGTAGCAAACCAAGAAGCGCCCCTTATTTTAAATTCCATCCTTGCCTCTGCTGCAGAGCTTAAGGCAACCGACATGGTCTCGAAAGGATATTTTGCTCATACCAGTCCGGAAGGTATTACACCCTGGCATTGGTTTGCGCAGGCTGGATATTCATTTATATACGCCGGAGAAAATCTGGCGGTTGGATTTGATGAATCAGACGCTGTGAATCAAGGATGGCTCGATTCGCCAGGACATAAAGCGAATATCCTCAGTGAAAAATTTACTGAAATCGGCATTGCAGCTGTGCCTGGAATATATAAAGGAAAACCAACGACTTATGTCGTACAACTTTTTGGCAAACCAAAAGTCGCTCCCGCCACTGTTGTGGCGCCTCCTGTTGTAGCGCCGATCATACCTACTGCGCTTGTCGTACCTACAGAAACAAAAGTTTTGGGTGCAGAAGTTGAGAATGTCCCTGCGGTGGTGATTGTTGCTGAAGAGGAAAATATGATCGTAGCGCAAAGTTTTGAAACTCCAGATCCTGTGCCAGCGCCCGAGCGAGTCGTGCCACACTATAGCACCTGGTATGAACGCCTATTAGTCAGCCAGCCCTACCGAGTACAAACGACGTTTACACTTGTCTCTATAGTCGTCATAGTGGCGCTGATCCTTTATATTTTTATTGAAATTAGAATTCAGCATAAGAAAAACCTGATCTATGGCTTCGGCTTACTCGCGTTTGTCGTACTTCTCATGATAGTGAATCATTCACTGATCGTGATTCCAACTATTGTCAGCTAAAATAATTGCTGATTATAAAGAGCAGCGCTTTCCAAACAGCGTGTATTTCTGTATACTCTCCATATATTTATGAGCGAATCCACTGCCCTCTATCGAAAATACCGATCAAAAAACTTTGACGAAGTGATCGGGCAATCGCATGTCATAGACGTCCTTCGTGCAGCTTTCCAAAAAGGAAAAGTATTTCATGCCTACCTACTCTCAGGTGGCCGCGGCATCGGTAAAACATCGGTCGCGCGCATTATCGCAAGCGAGCTTGGCACGCAGCCGTCTGACATCTACGAGATTGATGCAGCATCAAATCGCGGCATAGATGATATTCGCGAACTTCGTGAAGGAGTGCGCACGCTGCCATTTGATTCAAAGTACAAAGTCTACATCATCGATGAAGTCCACATGCTTACCAAAGAAGCCTTCAATGCGCTTTTAAAAACTCTGGAAGAGCCTCCTGCGCATGTCGTGTTCATCTTAGCGACGACCGAGCTTGATCGAGTCCCTGACACTATCATTTCACGCTGTCAGACATTTGTCTTCAAAAAGCCAACTGAAACTATTTTGCGCGACTTCATCATGGAGACTGCCAAGAAAGAAGGAGTGATTCTTGATGCGGGCGGAGCGGCACTGATCGCTCTTTTGGCTGATGGATCATTTCGCGATGCGCTCGGCACGCTTGAAAAAGTGGCAAGTTTTGCTGGCACAAAAAAAATCAGTCAAAGCGAAATCGAACGCATCACCGGCGCACCGGAGAGCGCTCATGTCGACGAATTTATTTTGGCAATTGCTGAAAAAGATATCGAACGAGGATTTGCTGCGGTGAGAGCTGCGAGTAGCGCCAACATCGACATGGAAATCTACGCCAAGCTTATTCTCATGAAGTTTCGCCTACTTTTGGTTTTCCGCTATGCTCCGGGGACTGCCAAGGAGGTCAAAGCCGAGCTTTCCGAAGGCGATCGTGCATTCTTTGAACATATACTGAAAGAAAAAACCAATACTATCACTTCAGCTACCCTTGTCGTACTCCTTGAGGCCTACCAGGGCATTCGCCGAGCATTTATCAAGGAATTGCCGCTTGAGCTTGCGCTTATTGAAATATTAGGGCAAGATAAATAGGTTTTTGAGGTATCGCGTCTGCTTTGTAGGTAAATAATTGGGGTATCGTCTAATGGTAGGACAGAGGCCTTTGAAGCCTTTAATCGAGGTTCGAATCCTTGTACCCCAGCACTTCTATCAAAGTTTAATATAATGCAAAATATTGTTAAGGGAGAAAATACATCCAAGATCGGAATGACATCAAGAGATGTTGTTGATCTTTATAATAAACTAGAAAATTTGGGGATTAAAATCTGGGTAGATGGTGGTTGGGGTGTGGATGCCTTACTGGGCAAACAAACTCGTGAGCATAAAGATCTTGATATCGCTATTCAATATAAAGATCTCCAAAAATTCCGAGAATATTTAGAATCCCAAGGATACAGTGAAGTGGAACGACAAGAAGATAAGAAGTGGAACTTTGTTTTAGGAGATAAGGATGGACACGAAGTAGATGTACACGCTTTTACTTTTGATGAAAATGGACTAGTGATTGAAGGTATTGAATACCCCGAAGGTTCTCTTTCTGGTATCGGTAGTATAAATGAGTGTAAGGTGAGATGTATTGATCCAAAACATTTAGTCATGTTCCATACTACATATGAACCAAGAGAATATGATTACCAAGATGTGCATGCTCTGTGCGAGAAATTTAATATAGAATTGCCAGAGGTATTTCGCACTAAATAATAGGTCAAACTTTAATATGAATCAAGCACCTAAAATTACCGATCTTACCCATACGATTTCCTCCGATATTCCTACCTTCGACGGAAGCTGTGGTTTTACGATGTCGCTCGCTGTTGATTACAAAGATTGCAAGGAACCCAATTTGTTTCGTCTGCAAAAAATAGAAACCAAGACTGGCATTGGTACGCATATGGATGCGCCGGTGCATTGTTTTCCTGGTGCAAAAACTATTGATATGATCGATCTCAATGATCTGGTGACTGATTGCGTCATGATAGATGTAAGTGAGGTGGCAGATGAAAACTACGTCATTATGCCATCTGTTGTAGAAGAATTTGAAAATAAACACGGAAAGATCGCACCAAATACGTTTGTTATTTTCTATACAGGCTGGGATCAGTTTTGGACTACTCCAGAAAAATATAGGAATGGGAATATATCGCCGAGCGTCGATGCGAGCACTGCCGAAATGCTCACATCGCGAGATATTGCCGGTCTTGGTATTGATACGCTTTCTGCCGACAAAGGGAAAGATGATTTTCCTGTGCATCGAATCGTTCTTGGAGCAGGGAAGTATCTCGTAGAAAATATCGCCAACGCCAAAGCTTTACCACCAACTGGTGCCAAAATCTTTGTGTTGCCGATGAAAATAAAAGATGGCACAGAAGCACCGATTCGGTTGGTTGCACAAATCTAAGTATTTAAGAACTATGAAAATCACATTTATACAAACTGGCGGGACAATTGATAAGGATTATCCAAAAACGAAACTTGGGTATGCGTTTGAGATTACCGCTCCGGCCGCTCATCGTATTTTGGAAAATGCTAATCCTTCATTTAAGCCGGAAGTTATTACAGCCTTCCGCAAAGACAGCACTGAAATCACTCTCGTCGACCGCCGCAAACTTTTAAAAATCTGCAAAGATACTAAGAATAATAAAATTATTATCACTCACGGCACCGATACCATGCTTCTGTCTGCCAAAGTACTCTCTGTAATAAAAGATAAAACGATCATTCTTACAGGAGCTATGCGGCCGGAAAAGTTTTCCAATTCCGATGCACCGTTTAATCTTGGCATGGCAGTAGGAGGAGTGAAAGTCCTTCCGTATGGAGTTTATATCGCTATGCATGGACAAATCATTCCCTGGGACCTTTGTTGGCGCAATGCTAGTGGGCAGTTTGTATCAAAAGTTTAAATATAAACAGCTCTGCGTTGCGTTGGTGCCATAAATGTACTACCATTTTGGCATGATTACACAACAACTAATCGACTCTATTAAAAATGAGCAGGTCAAAGGCAATTCTGCTGAATTCATTCGTGCCACGCTTGCCAAGCAAGGTTACAGCGATGAGGATATCACTCTCGCCTTTGCGAGTCTGTCTGATGTCCAAACTGGTACAAACCACGCATCGTATACAGTAAGTCCAGCACGGAGCGTAAAATTTTTAATTATTGCTATCATTATTTTAGGAGTTGCTGGAGCAGCAAGCGCATACGCATACTACAGCGGGTACTTTGTCTCGCCCGACGTAGTCACAACTGAGGCATTTCAAGCTGCTCGGGAAGCGACCAGTGGCGCGTTTGACACGACTATCACTATCGATACTTCGGGCCTCAAAAATAGTAAGCCTTCAACCATGCAATTTTTACCGATCGGGGCTTCGAAAAAATTTAGTATCACTACTAAAGGGACGTACGATATGAGTGATTCTTTAAATAGTAAATTTGATGTGGCACTTTCGTTTGATCTTGGCACGCTTTCTGCCGCTGCCAATGTTCGTAGTGTCGACGGAATGTTCTATGCAACTTTAACGAAAGTGCCCACGGTGTCTTTGGTCCCGATGCCAATATTTTCAAATTATCAAAATAAATGGATTTCTTTTGTAAGCAAAGGCGAGAATAGTATCCTCGAGCGCTTGCCCCTCATGACGACAACAGGCATCAACCCAAACACTTTTTCTCGTCTTACGGAAGAGCAGAAAGATCACATATATGATTTGACGACTGATGCACACTTTGTCACGGTTACTCAAAAACTGCCAAGCGAGACTGTTGGTGGTGCATCATCCTATCATTATATGTTTGATCTTGATCGTGCTGGCGTGGCTGCTTACTTTGAGAAACTAAAAGAATATGTGCAAACCATAGGCAAGGATGACTCGGTGCTGTCTTCTTTTGACCCGACTCTCTATAACCAAAGTCTCGAATCAATACAAAATTTCATCGGCGAAGCCTGGATCGGCAAAAGCGATAAGTTGCCGCATAAGGTCGTGCTTAGTTTTGATATTTTGCGTAAGGGGCATGAAGATGAGGGCGCTGTAAAAATAGGTATGGTCAGTATTTTTAGTGACTGGAATACTCCACAGAGTGTTCCAGTGCCTGCAGGAAGTATGACACTTGAAAATTTTATGGCTGAAATGACTGGCGCATCGCTTGACCAGGCTCGACAAAAAGCTGCCGATGCGGAAATAAAATCAGTTCTTGCAAGTATGCGTGCCGAAGCAGAATTATTTAACATGAGCAACGGCGATTCATATGTAAATTTCTGCTTAGCTCCTAAGACTGGAAGTATGAAAGTGCAGATAGAGGAAAAAAATCCTGATGCAACTTTCTTCTGTAAAGATGCAGTTAGTTCGTTTGCCGTATCTGCAAAACTTATTGGAGAAGGGTACCACTGTGTTGATTCAACAGGTTTTTCTGGTAGTTCCACCGTGCCTGCCACTTCGACTGCGTGCCCGATTGATCATGCTAATTTGCCGGATTAATTTTTAGTGTATTAATTGCATGAAATGTACCTGGGATAATGTTCTATAAAAATAATAATTTATTTAAAAAAGTATATGGGTAGAAGTCTCGTGGGCGGCGATCCATTTTGGCTCGCTAAAAATGGCATCCCAGTTTCTTTTCCTCTACTTGAAACTTCGCTCGAAGTCGATGTACTCATTTTAGGCGGAGGTATCTCTGGTGCCCTTATTGCCCACGCGTTTGCTAAAGCTGGTGTAAAAGTCGCGGTGGTAGACAAACGTGCTATTGCACATGGAAGTACGGTAGCTTCGACAGCACTACTTCAGTACGAAATAGACGTACCACTTTCAAAATTAAAAAAACAAATTGGTAAAGAAAAAGCCGTACGAGCGTACATGCTGTGCAAAGACGCGATTTCTAAAGTTGAAACAGTGACCAAGGCATATGGTGAACGCTGTCTGTTTTCGTACCGACCAAGTGTGTATTTTGCTGGTTCGGAAAAAGATATTCCGTATCTAGAAGAAGAGTACCGGGCTCGCGCAGAAGCAGGTTTCGTCGTATCTTTTCTCAATGCCGCTACACTTTATGATGAGTATGGTATCAAAGCAGAGGGCGCGATTCGATCGGAAGAGGGAGGAGAAGTCGATCCTTATATGCTTACCTATACCATACTCGGCGAGCTACAGGAGCAGGGGCATTTTATATTTGAAAATACTAAAATTGATGTTGATACCATTGAAACAAAAAATGGAATTGTCGCCAAAAGTACTACGGGACACACAATCAAAGCAAGGAAACTTATTTTTGCGACTGGTTATGAATCGCAAGGATATTTGAAAGAAAAAATCGTTGATCTTCAAAGTTCATTTGCTCTAGTCACTGATGTTGTTCCTCATACAGATGGTCATATTTGGAAAGATAATGCTTTGTTGTGGAATACAAATGACCCCTATCTCTATGCTCGAACCACCAAAGATAATCGTATCTTGGTTGGCGGCAGGGATATACGCACCAAGCATATGATTATCCGTGATTTGCAGATCAGGCATAAAGCCAAAAAGATTTTAAAAGATTTTCAAATGTATATGCCTCACACTGACCTTCATATTGCCCATGCCTGGAGCGGTACCTTTGGGGAAACCAAAGACGGCTTGGCATATATTGGAGAGTCGCCAGAGTGGCCGGAATGTTATTTTGCGCTTGGATTTGGAGGAAATGGGATTACGTACAGCGCACTTGCAGGTGATTTACTCGTGCGACTCTGGCAGGGTGAAACACCCGACGACCTTTCACTCTTTCGCTTCGGAAGGAATATATAAACGTAACATACTTTTTCGTGGCTGTATGTTACACTACGGTATCTATGAGCAATACCCCAAAGATCCTATCCGGTAAAACGTATCTGTATATCTTTTTGTGTATATGCGTGGCGCTTGCGCTTTTTCTTGTTTTAAATCACACCAGCGTGCTTGGCGAAAAATACGATTCTACTATTCCAGTAGTGCTCGGAGATACGGAAGCAAAGACAAAAAAAGATAAAATCGTTCTTCCAAAATATGTGCCGCTCGATAAAGATTTGTATGATAAAAAAATCATCGAGCTGGCCAATCATTATTTTCCACCTGAGCCTGCAGTAGTGGAGCCGGTCCCATCTGCTGATGGGACCGTACCTGTCGCTCCGCCAGCCAAAGTTGTCCCACCACCCCTTTGGCCGCCAAAAACTGTCTATCCAAAAGACGGAGCCATCTTGCCTTTCAACCGCATCGTTGCGTACTACGGTAATTTTTATTCCACCAAAATGGGAGCGCTCGGCGAATACGAGGAAGATGTTATGCTGGCCAAACTCGATGCAGAAGTAAAGCGCTGGACTGCGGCTGATCCATCTACGCCAGCAATCCCAGCTATTCACTATATTGCACTTACGGCACAGGGAAGTCCGGGCGCTGACGGTATGTATCGCTTTCGTATGCCCAAGGAGCAAATCGACATCGCCCTTCGAATGGCTGAGAAAATACACGGCATTGTCTTTTTAGATATTCAAGTCGGGCTCAGCACTGTACAAAAAGAAGTTGAAGTGCTTGAACCGTATCTCAAACTCCCCAACGTTCACCTCGGTATAGACCCAGAGTTTGCTATGAAAAATGGCGCAAAGCCTGGTACGGTGATCGGTACTGTAGATGCGAGTGAAATAAACGCTGTTGCGGCATACCTAGCGCGTCTCGTGCAGGAAAACGATTTGCCTCCAAAAATATTGATTATTCATCGTTTCACGCAAAGAATGGTAACCAATGCCGAGCTGATCGAGCCCTTGCCTGAAGTCCAAGTAGTCATGGACATGGATGGATGGGGATCGCAAGCAAAGAAGAAAGGCACGTATCGCCAGGTCATATATCCTGAGCCAGTGCAGTTTACAGGCTTTAAAATTTTCTACAAAAATGATCTGAAAGAGCCAAGCACAGGGCTCCTTACACCTGAGGATCTTCTCCAGCTCGAGCCGCGCCCGATCTATATTCAGTATCAGTAGTATGAAATCAAAACATATCGTTATATATTCGCATGGCTTCGGTGTCCAAAAAGATGATGATGGACTTTTTACCGATATTTCAAAGGCACTTAAGGAAGATGGTATCCAATCAGTATTATTTGACTACTTTGAATACCATTCTGATACAAAAGAACTTCTTACAACTCCATTCAGTGATCAAGTGAAAAAATTAGCAGAAGTCATAAAGATGACCCGGGAAGAAAATCCTGATGCACGAATCAGTATTATTGGTCATTCCCAAGGTTGTATTATTCCAACCTTATGTAATTTAGAGGGAGTTGAAAGGATTATTGCAATTTCTCCTTTTTTCCATACTGACATGAGCGAAGTGTTAAAGCGTTATACTAAAAATGCCAATAATCATATTGAACTAACAGGAATTTCTCGCAGATATCGATCAAACGGTAGTGTGACTGTTATTCCTCCCGAATATTGGCAAGAGCGTTTTGCGACCGACGTAATTGCACTCTATAATCGCATGGCTTTAGAAATAGAATTCACGACAATATATGGACTTAATGATGAAATAATGAGTTTTAGTGATTTTAATAAATTGAAATACGTCCGTATGATTAATACCGATGGAGATCATAATTTTTCAAAAAGTCATCGCTCTGATCTTATTGCTCTTATACGGAAAGAACTTCTCTAACTAGTACTCGCAGTAACTCCTAAAAAGAATTTCTCGTAGTATTCATGGTAAAATAGGATGTTATGAAATCAATACATATATCTCTCGGAGCATGGTTTATTTTAGCTCTCATTAGTGTGCCGCTTTGTACATTCGCATCTCATACAAGTAGTAGTACAGACAAGAAAGTAAATAGTCTAAGTAAAAGCGCGGTGGATCAATTCCCCGTACCCATACTGCTTGGAGTAGAGCCAGGTCATTTTTCTGATACCTGGGGCGATGCCCGCTCTTCCGGCCGCACGCATGAAGGTACCGATATTCTGGCGCCTCTAAATGCGTTTATTGCCAGTCCCACCGAAGCTGTGGTGACATCGATCGGCACGAGCACGCTTGGCGGCAACTACGTCTACACAGCCAATCCTGGCAAAGAACGTTTTTACTATGCACATTTGGATCACATTGCAGAAGGACTCAAAGTAGGTACTGAGCTTGAGGTTGGAGATCTTATTGGCTATGTTGGTAATTCTGGCAATGCCTCGGGCGGTCCGACCCATCTTCACTTTGGTATTTATCATGGCAGCGAAGCTGTCAATCCATTTTCTCGGATGGATCGTATTTTTACTTTGAAAAATCGTATCGAAAGCATAGAGAAAATTCTTGAAAATAGTGATGATGCTCAAGCACTAGCCCAAACACTGACTGAAAGTTATCGCAGTCTCTTTCTTCAAGCAAAAACACTTTCTATTGCTTTGCCGGATGATATCGAAACAGCACTTGGCGGGGGATTCCTGGCTGGTTCGATCGGTCCAGCCCGTGATTTGTCGCTTAATATGTCAGGTGACGATGTTAAATGGCTCCAGCAATTCCTTGTGGCAGAAAATAAAGGACAAAAAGCTCTCGCATTGGCTTCTCTTCCTTTGACCGGATACTATGGTTCGTATACGCAAGCAGCACTTGCTGAATATCAAGCCAGTGTTGGTATTTCACCGGCCTCTGGATCCTATGGTCCCATCACTCGTGCCTACTTTCGATCAATAGGGCATTAGTAGAATAGACTTTTTATTGACAAAGAAAGACTTTTTTGCTATAGTATAGATAGAGTATTTCTCACTCGTTTTCGTTTTTGAAGTAATCCTTTATAAACAAATTCTAAAGCGAACTGGATTTGATTCCTCCGCGCGCGAGACGACTCCTAATAATAAGTATGCAACCAAAACGCACTTTTTCGCGTCCCAAGTTTGGGGCACCCCGTAGGCCTCGTGGACATGCTGCACCATCTCGTGGTCGCGGCAAGTCAGATCATTTGAATCCTGCGCTATTTATCAACAAAGCAGTCATTGTCGAGGAAGCTGATCACTTTATACCGGAGCATCGCTTCGAGGATTTTGTTATTCACGAAGCACTCAAGAAAAACATCATCACCAAAAAATATACGGCACCGACTCCGATTCAGGATCGGGCTATTCCGCATATTTTACAAGGTCGCGATGTTGTGGGTATCGCTAACACCGGTACTGGTAAAACTGCAGCCTTTCTTATTCCGCTTATCCATAAAGTACTGACGCACAAAGATGAACGCATTTTGATCGTCGTGCCAACACGTGAGCTTGCGATTCAGATCAATCAAGAGCTTAAGACCCTCGCGCCACACCTCGGCATTTATTCAGTGTGTTGCGTTGGTGGGGCACCGATCGGAGGACAAATCAAGGAACTCAAGTTTACCAATCAATTCATTATTGGTACTCCAGGTCGTCTCAAAGATTTGCTCGAACGCAAATGTCTTGATCTTTCTCATACCGGCACCGTCGTGCTTGACGAAGCAGATCGGATGCTTGATATGGGCTTCATCGGGGATATGCGTTTTCTAATGACGAAAATGCCCCCGATTCGCCATACGCTTTTCTTTTCAGCGACCATGAATCCGACTATCGAAAAACTTATTCATGAATTTCTTCGCGATCCAGTTTCTATTTCGGTTAAAACCCAAGACACTGCCAAAAACGTTGATCAAGATATTGTCAAAATGAAAGCAGGGGAAGACAAGGTGGATGCTCTCGTTGCGCTTTTGAAACAACCAGAATTTAAAAAAGTACTCATCTTCGGCCGCACTAAGCATGGTGTCGAACGTCTTTCGGTCGCACTTCTTAAAAAGGGATTCAAAGCTGAGTCTATTCACGGCAACAAAAATCACAATCAACGCCAGCGTGCACTTTCATTTTTCAAAAGCGACAGCTTGCAAGTACTGGTCGCTACCGACGTAGCAGCTCGCGGACTTGATATACCAGGTGTTTCTCATGTCATCAACTTCGACATCCCTGCTACATACGAAGATTATATTCACCGCGTTGGCCGAACTGGTCGAGGGGATAAAAAAGGTAAAGCATTGACGTTCGTCTAAATTATCAAACAAACAAAGCCCTGCGTACGCAGGGCTTTGTTTGTTTCACTAAGTGACTTTGCTATACTGTAGACATTATTTAATAGCAGGTAAGGTATATGGATAAAAATCTACTCAAAACAACAGCACAAGCTCTGGTCGCAAAAGGCAAAGGGATTTTAGCAGCAGATGAAAGTATCAGCACGTGTAATGCGCGGTTTAAAAAAGTCGGTATTCCAGAGACGGAAGAAGTAAGGCGCGATTGGCGAGAGCTTCTCTTAGCGGCACCGGGGATAGAGCAATATGTTTCGGGCGTTATTTTATTTGATGAGACGATCCGCCAATCGACTGCGAGCGGCATTCCATTTTCTAAATTATTGAGTGACAAAGAAATTTTACCCGGCATTAAAGTGGATAAAGGAGCGATCCCGTTTCCCGGACATCCTGGCGAACTTTTTACCGAGGGCTTGGATGGTTTGCGGCAGCGATTTGCTGAATATGCTACTTTAGGAGCGCGATTTTCAAAGTGGCGAATAGTGGTGACATTTGATACGGCACATAATATTCCTTCTGAAACAGTTATGCGAGCGAATGCAGTAGGCCTTGCCATGTATGCGCTCTTGGCGCAAGAAGCAGGTATCGTGCCACTCGTTGAACCAGAAGTTCTGCATGATGCACTTATGTTTCCGGGACAAATCGCTACGCATTCGATCGAGACAGCTGAAGCGGCCAGTGCTCGCATGCTAACTATTCTTTTCGAGGAACTCAATCGCTACGGTGTCTATCTTCCAGGTGCAATCTTAAAAACAAGCATGGTTGTACCGGGTAAAGACAGCGGAGTCCCAATTGATACTAACGAAACCGCCAAGCGTACATCAGAGCTTCTAAAAAATATTGTTCCAAAAGATCTCGGTGGTGTGGTATTTCTCTCTGGTGGGCAATCCTCCGATGATTCAGTCAAAAATTTGAACGCAATTGCAAAACTTGGGCCGTATCCGTGGGGACTTACGTATTCGTTTGGTCGTGGTATTCAGCAGCCCGCACTTGATTATTGGAAAGGAGAAGCCGGAAATATTGAAGGATCTCGTGCGCTGTATTTGGCGCGTCTCAAGGAATCAAGCGATGCTTCGGTAGGTATGTACTCACCAGAAGTGTAAGATTGAGTTTGTTGCCGCACTTTCTCGTCTATTTGAAATATGAAAAAAACCTATCTTTTCCTTTTGCTTTGTATTGTAATGAGTGGTTTTTCTCTGCGATCTGCCAGCGCCGCTCCACTTTCAAATGCCGGTTTGATCCCTGGCGACATTTGGTTTTCAGTCGCCACACCAAAAGAAGGGGAGACTATTTCTGTCTATACGCTTTTTTTTAACGGATCTTCAGCCACCCTCTCGGGTAGTATCGAATTTTATGACAAAGGAGCTATCTTGGATGTAGCAACATTTACAGTCGGTCCCCAAGAATCTGAACAGATCTCCGTCCTTTGGCAGGTAAATGCTGGCGATCATGTGGTAAGTGCTCGAGCGATCGGTGTCGTTTCCACACCTGTGGGCGGGGGCGATGGTACCAATGTCTACCTCGAACAAAATATTACAGCCCCAAAGACATTTTTCGTTTCTCGAAGCAATTTTTCTCCCCGGCCTTCGAGTGAAACTGTAGAGCCAATCCTCAATCAAGTGGATTCGATAGAATCAAAATTTACTGCGTGGATACCGCAGTGGCTTAAAAACAGTGTTACGAATCTTATTATGCAGCTTGAAGATTTTCGTACCGGCGTTGTGCAGGATTATAGCATTAAAAACCTTGACGCACTCAATAAAAAAGACGTGCTTTCAACACGCGTAAGTAGCGTCGATACAGAAGGACAGGGTATTTCGCCATCGACGAAATTTATTGAAATACCAAGTGTCTACGGAAAACTTTTTTGGGTGGCGCTCGTACTCTTTGTTTTCAGCTCGCAATTCGTTTTTTACGGCTTAAGTATCTTACTCGTAGTATTTTTTGTGGATCGGATCATCAATGGCATAAAAAAAATCTCAGGGCGATTCCATGCGCAGCCTGTACCCAAAACGTATAAAAGCCTCAAATCATAGGAATTTTTGGTTTTTATGTCGATAAGCGTATAATGCCGATATGGACCTTACTCGCCTTGGCGTATTTTTCTTACTTATTTTGGGGGTCTTTTTCCTGCCATTTTGGATAAATATCATCCTTTGGTTAGTTTTCCTTTACTATGCTCACAACGGATATGAAGTATTATTTCTCGGCTTTTTAAGCGATGCCCTCTATGGAGAAAGCCTCGGGTACTGGCATGGGTTTTCGGTGGTTACGCTTGCGCTCGCTGCACTACTTTGTATTGGTATGAATGTACTTAAAACACGCCTCATTCGATAAAATGTATGATTTTTAAATTTTTTAAAAAAAATAAATATCGCGGACGGCAAGCTGAAGTGGCGCCTGATGAAATCTTTCTGGATTCGAAAAATCTACCTGCGTTCAACCGCCAGCAATTTGAAGGTAGTATCGAGCATCCGATTGAAAAACGCACTGTGTTATTTCTCGGAATTTTTTTTGTGATTATTGGCATTTTATTCACCTATCGCTTGGGTGTGCTCCAAATCGCGCAAGGTGAAACATATTTTGAAAAAAGCCAAAACAATGTTCTCAATCGCGAACCAATTTTTGCAAATCGGGGAATTGTCTATGATCGCAACGGCCTCGAGTTGGTTTCCAATACCGAAAATACTGACGGAGAAGATTTTCCGTTTCGGAAATATACTGAGAGCGGTGGCTTCGCCCATATCTTGGGATATGTCAGCTATCCATCTCGCGACAAGCAGGGGTTCTATTGGCAGCCCGAATTTATCGGCAAAGCTGGTGTGGAAAAGATCTACAACACTATTCTCTCGGGACGTAATGGTTTGAAAATTCTTGAAACAGATGTTCATGGTAGTGTGCTTTCAGAAAATATGATCAATCCGCTTGTGCAAGGAGAAAATCTTACGTTGTCGATCGATAAGCGAGTGCAAGAAAAACTATTTGAATCGATACACGACGTCGCACGTGACGCCGACTATCAAGGAGCTACTGCCATGGTCATGGATGTAACCAATGGAGAGCTTATCGCGCTGACGAGCTATCCAGAATATGATCCCAATATTCTTTCAGATGGAAAAAATGAAGAAGAAATACAGAATTATCTGACAAGTACGGATCGACCATTTCTCAATCGCGCCATTGGCGGACTGTATTCTCCCGGATCAACCGTGAAGCCGTTTATTGCACTTGGTGGCTTAGCCGAGGGTGTGATCGATCCTGAAACGGAAATAGAAAGTAGCGGTTCTATTACCATTCCAAATCCGTATTTTCCAGATTTGCCTTCGGTATTTAAAGATTACAACCCTGATAATGGCTGGGTCGATATGCGAAAGGCACTTCAGGTGTCATCCAATATTTATTTTTATGAAATCGCCGGTGGCTTTAAAGACCAACGGGGAATCGGAATAGATAATATTGGCAAATATGCGCGGTTGTTCGGTCTTGGAGAGCGCTCTGGTATTGATTTGCCAGGCGAAGTAGAAGGGACGATTCCATCACCACAGTGGAAAGAGAAAAATTTTCCTGGTGATCCGTGGCGTCTCGGCGATACCTATCATACGGCAATCGGACAATATGGATTTCAGGTTACTCCGATAAACATGCTCCGCGGCGTGGCAGCTATTGCAAGCTATGGCCGTCTCGTGACTCCGCACGTGAAAAAGTATGATCCGAGTATGCCCGTAGAGGAAGAGATAATTGATATGCCACATGACGATTTTCAAGTGATTCATGATGGTATGCGGCAGGTGGTAGAGCTTGGTACTGCTCGAAGCTTAAACGATTTGTCGGTGCATGTAGCTGCCAAGTCGGGAACTGCCGAGGTCGGCGTGGCAAATGAATTCATCAACTCTTGGATCATGGGTTTTTTCCCATATGAGCATCCGCGGTATGCTTTTGCTGTTTTGATGGAGCGCGGACCTTCTACCAATACCGTAGGAGCACTTGCTGCCCTTAAAAATACTCTTGTCTGGATGGAGGCCAACACCCCTGAATATTTCGATTAGTGCCATGGTAGAAATCAAAGTAATAAACGAAAAGTACGATCAGACTGATTTTGATAATCGGGTACTACATCCGATACAATCATGGGCCTGGGGGGAAGCTCGAAAGCAGATGGGGCATACCGTGCTCCGTTTTGGAGTATTTGAAAATAATAACTTGATCGAAGGTTATACACTTACGTTTCATCGCGTACCAAAAACATCCTTTATGATCGGATACCTTGGCATGAGTCATATGCCTTCAGCGCTCGTTGTAGATTTTCTTGCCTCACTGAAAAAATCCCTGCCTCTCCTTTTTGTAAAAATAGAGCCCTATGTGAGAGAGCAAGATTCTCACCCTATACTTCCTGAAAATATTTCTACAAAACTGGTATTCTCTCGCCATCCACTTTTTTTTAAGCATACCGAATGGGTGGATTTGAGAAAATCTGAAGAAGAATTGTTAGCGTCGTTTGATAAAGATGTTCGATACGATATTCGAATGGCTGCTAAAAAAGGCGTAGAAGTGCGAGAAGTAGTAGGGGAAGAGGCATTTGCAATTTTTTCCGATCTCTATTTTACAACTGTCCGGGCAAAAAAATACCACGGCCATACTCTTTCGTATCACCATACGATCTGGCAAGCAATGTCGAAAGCAGGCATCGGCCATATTTTTGTGGCATACGTACATGAAGTTCCTATTGCAGCACATATGATATTTCATTTTGCCAACAACTTATACTATCCCTATAGTGGTTCAAATCCCAAGTTTAGGGACTTTCATGGGCCTTCAATAGCACTCTATGAAGCGATGAAATTTGGCCACAAGGTCGGTGCTACACATTTTGATCTGTGGGGGTCGGAAGGTGAGGCTACAGCAGGCCGCGTCGGATGGAAGGGCTTTAGCGACTTTAAGAAAGGATTTGGTACTGAGCATATGAAGCTTGTGGGAAGTTATGACCTTGTTTTTTCTCCAACATTGTATTTTATATATGGGCTCGCATACCGATTGCGTCGATTTTTCCTTGCTCTCTAAACGTGTCGATTTTTCAATATACCCTAAGAGCCGTTTGACTTTTTGGTCAAAAAAGCATAGTATGTACGCGCAGTCCCGAAAAGGGACTTTTATCGTTAGACTAAAGGGAGTTTTTTATGGATAATACACAACAATATATCACTGTAGAAAAACGTGAAGAATTAGAAAATGAATTAGTCGCTTTGAAAGGTCCAAAACGAAAACAAATTCTTGAGTCACTCGAGTTTGCAAAATCACTCGGCGATCTTTCTGAAAATGCTGAATACCATCAAGCCCGCGAAGAACAAGCCAAGCTCGAAGAGCGAATCGGCACAATCGAAGAAGTGCTTCGGAATTCTGAGGTAGTGAAAGCTCATAGTAGTACACAGGTTGAAGTCGGCACGACTGTCATCGTCCAGAAAGAAGGTACAAAAGAACAAAAGAAATACCAAATCGTAGGATCAGAAGAAGCCGATATGCAAAACGGTAAGATCTCTCACCAGTCTCCACTTGGTGTGGCACTCTTTAGCAAAAAGAAAGGTGACACTGTCTCTTTCAATAGTCCTAAAGGTGCGGTACAATACAAAATAATAGATATAGAGTAAAAGCTTCGCAAAACGTAAAATTAGGAGCACAGATATTTGCGTGGTCGCAAATTCTTCCTGCTCGGGCCGTCGCCCTGCGCAAGTCTCCTAATTTTACATTTTGCTCCGCATAGAATTTATTCTCTTACCTATTTTACCCCTAACTACTTATTATTTTGGCCTCTTTAGAAGAATTACGCGAAACACGACTTGCCAAATTGGCGCTTTTAAAAGAAGCGGGTATGAATCCTTACCCAGCTACAGTTTTGCGAGATGCTTCACTCGCCGACCTACGAGCTTCATTTGAAGAGCGAGTAGCGAAGGCTGAAAGTATTTCTATCTCAGGCCGCATTATGGCTATCCGCGGCCAAGGCGCTATTCTCTTTGTGGTGCTTGACGACGGTACTGATACATTTCAAACAGTATTTAAAAAAGATTCTCTCGACGAAAAACTTTTCAGCCTTTTTGTCGACGGTATAGACATCGGAGATTTTATATCAGTTTCAGGTACATGTTTTACGACTGAGCGGGGAGAGAAAAGCCTGATGGTTTCTACCTGGATGCTTGCTGCTAAGACACTTTTGCCAATGCCTGAAAAATGGCACGGTATTACCGATCCAGATGAGCGGTTCCGCAAACGTTACCTCGATCTTTTGATGACACCAGCGCTTCGCGATACTTTTCGCAAACGTGCGCTCTTTTGGGAAGTCATACGCGATATTTTAATACGGGAAGGATTTTTGGAAGTGGAAACGCCGACTTTGGAAGTGACGACTGGCGGTGCAGAAGCACGGCCGTTTAAAACCCATCACAATGATTTTGATATGGATGTGTTTTTGCGTATTTCGGTCGGTGAGCTCTGGCAGAAAAAACTTTTAGCCGCCGGCTTTCCGAAAACATTTGAAATCGGACGCGTCTATCGCAATGAAGGCAGTAGCCCCGATCATTTGCAAGAATTTACCAACGTGGAATTTTACTGGGCCTATGCCAACTATACGATGGGCATGGAGCTCATCGAAAAAATGTTTGCCGAAATCACAACACGGGTGTTTGGCACCACGTCGTTTTCAGCACGAGGATACACGTTTGATCTCTCCGGTACATGGCCGCGGATAGATTATAGAGAAGAAGTTCTGAAACAAACTGGTATTGATATTTTAGCGGCAAGCGAAATAGAAATGAAAGAAAAGCTCACTGAGCTTGGTGTGGTCTATGAAGGCGACAACAAAGAGCGTCTTACGGACACACTCTGGAAATATTGCCGTAAAAATATTTCGGGCCCAGTATTTTTGATCAATCATCCAAAACTTGTTTCACCACTCTCAAAAGCAAGTCCCGAAAATCCACTTCTCACAGAACGCTTTCAAGTCATTATTGCTGGGAGCGAACTCGCCAATGGCTTCTCTGAGCTCAATGATCCAATCGATCAGCGAGAACGTTTCGATCTTCAGCAGAAGCTGATCGAGCGGGGAGACGAAGAAGCCATGATGCCTGACTATGAATTCGTGGAAATGCTTGAACACGGTATGCCACCAGCTTGTGGATTTGGTTTTGGCGAGCGACTCTTTTCATTCCTTGTTGATAAACCGATCCGCGAGACGACTTTGTTCCCACTGATGCGACCCAAAGACAACAACTAATATTTAATATAAAAAATAAATTATCAAAAGCTCCAATATTTTTGGAGCTTTTGACGTTTATAAATAAACATTTTTTAATACTTAAGCTGTGGATAACTCTACTTTTGCATAGTGGCATGAAGTGGCATATACTTACATGTAAGTGGGATAAGGTGGGATTTCGAAGATTGTGGTTAGTCTTCGAAATCCCATCAGGATCTCCAGAAAAAATATGCTTATCGGCGAATACACACATACCATCGATGAAAAAAATAGAATGTCTTTGCCGGTCAAGTTCCGCAAGGAAATGGGCTCAACGGTCGTCTTGGCGCCGGGGCTCGACAAGTGTCTGTTTATGTTCACGGTCAAAGAGTGGGAAAAGATTTCCGCTAAACTCTCGGAATCTTCCATGCTTCAAGCAGACAACCGTAGCTTCAATCGCTTTATGTTCGGCGGAGCAGTGGAAACAGCAGTTGACGGCAGTGGTCGAATCTTGATCCCAGACTTTTTGAAGGATCGGGCAGGTCTTTCAAGCAAAGTCGCTGTGATCGGGGTGCAAAACCGTGTTGAGATCTGGAATGATAGTGCGTGGGGCAATTATAAGAAGGTGGTGGAAGCTGAGGCAGATCAGTTGGCAGAAAAGTTGGGGAGCGTGGGAGTGCTCTAGTAGTTATTAATTACGAATGACGAATTACGAATTGAAATATATTAGTGATTCGAGTTTCGCAATTAATTTGCATCAATTAGTAATTATTAATTTGTAATTGTTAATTGCTATGCACATTCCAGTTCTTTTAGATGAAGTTATAGATGGTCTGGCAATAAAAGCAGACGATATTTTCCTTGATGGCACGCTTGGCTCAGGAGGACATAGTCTTGCAGTATGCAAAAAATACGGCAAGAATGTGAAGCTCATCGGCGTGGATCTTGATGCTGATGCGCTGGCTCGCTCAGAAGCACTACTGAACACAGCTGGCTGCTCATGTAAAGCAGTGCACGGCAGCTTTGAAAATATCGAAAATATTCGTATGTCGTCTGGCATCACTACCGCCAACAAGATACTGCTTGATTTGGGGTATAGCTCAGTGCAAATGGATGATTCGGGTCGAGGCTTCTCCTTTCTCCGTAAAGAAGGACTTAGTATGTCGCTCAAATGGCCGCTCGGCGAGAACGATACCACTGCGTCAGATATTGTGAACGATTGGAGTGAGGAGCATATTGCAGACATTATCTACGGCTACGGTGAAGAACGCTTTTCACGCCAGATTGCAGCGGCGATCGTCAAAGCTCGAGCAGAGGCACCGATTCTCGACACTCATCAGCTTGCAGCATTGATTGAAGGTGCAATACCGAAACGTTTCCAGTCACGAAGGATTCATCCAGCCACCAAGACATTTCAGGCACTGCGCATTGCAGTGAACGATGAGCTCGGTACGCTTGCTCGCGGTATGGCCAATCTGTTTGACTTCTTAGCCCCCTCTGGCCGACTTGCAATCATCAGTTTTCATAGCTTGGAAGATCGTATAGTAAAAAATTATTTTAAACAAAAAAAAGAAAGTGGGGAGGGAAGCATTATCACTAAAAAACCAATCATTGCGAGTATCGCAGAAAAGAAAGCCAATCCCAGGTCTCGCAGTGCAAAATTAAGAATTATAGAAAAAAAATAATATGTCCCATTCTTCACTCCCATTTACTACAGTCCCAACATTCTCACACCGTGCCTTCCACGCTCTCTTTGGCATTGTTGGAGCACTCGTGTGTGCGTACGTCCTTTTTTTGGGTCTTACCGTTTTCAATATCATTCATATTAAAAGTGCTGAGCTCTCTATCAAATCCATAAGCTCTGAAATCGGCACTCTCGAGCAAGAATATTTTTCAAAAGCAAATAGTATTGACCTTACCTTCGCAAAAGCGCGTGGCTTCACAGAAGCGACCGACGCGCAGTACGCTTCTCGTGATAACCATGTTGCCTTCGGGACTCACTTGAATCCTCATGAACTCTAAGTCGTTTCATGTACGCATAAAAATCGTCGGTGGTGTTATTGTTCTCTTTTCTTTTGTTCTTATCGCAAAACTATTTTTTATACAAGTCGTCCATGGAGCTGATTATCGTGATCGCGCTGATCATCAATACAGCACCCCAGCGTCGGATATATTCGAACGTGGCTCAATATTTGCCACGAGCAAAGACGGTGCTCCAGTCACTCTCGCGGGCGTCACGACGGGTTTTAAGATCGCTGTGGTGCCACGAGAGATCACAGACCCTGATACTACCTACGCCGCGCTTACCGCGATTGTTCCCATTGATCGGAATTCGTACGATACCCATATGGACCGTACGAACGATCCCTATGAGGAAGTTGCGACGCATCTAACGAAACGACAGGCGGATTTGGTGTCCGCACTCGATATTCCCGGTGTTTCTATCTACAAAGATAAATGGCGTTTTTATCCCGGCGGGAGTCTTGCAGCACGAACACTCGGCTTTCTTGGATTTAGTGGCGAAAACTTTGGTGGCCGTTATGGACTTGAACGGACCTACGAAAATGTTTTAGGGGCATCAGGCAACAACCCTTCGGTCAATTTTTTCGCACGTGTTTTTTCAAATATCACGAGCACCTTTGAAGATGAAAAAGGCATGGGAGATCTTGTGACGACGATAGAGCCTTCGGTGCAAGCCTATCTCGATGATGCCCTTTCTGACGCAGTGGAGAAATGGGGCGCAGAGAGCGCGGGCGGGATCATTATTGATCCCATGACCGGCGCGATTTATGCCATGTCAACGGTGCCGACTTTCGATCTTAATAATTTTTCGAAAGTGAAAAATCCACTGACATTTGCAAATCCGTTGGTGGAAAATGTCTATGAGTTGGGCTCTGTGGTAAAGCCCCTCACGCTCGCAGCGGGACTGGATGCGGGAGTTATTACACCTTCCACCACCTATGAAGACAAAGGCTTTTTAGTGATCAACACAGAACGGATCAACAACTTCGACAAGAAAGGCCGTGGTGTCATACCAATGCAAGAAATTCTCAATCAGTCCTTAAATACCGGTGCCGCCTTTGTCATGGAAAAACTCGGTCGTAATCGTTTCCGAGAATATATGCTTGAGTATGGTTTGGGAGAAAAAACTTTAATCGATATGCCTGGAGAAGTAAAAAGTCTCGTCAACAATCTTCAAAGTCCTCGCGACATCGAATACGCTACTGCGTCGTTTGGTCAGGGTATTGCGCTTACACCAGTCGCTGCAGTGCGAGCATTTTCTACGCTTGCCAATGGCGGATACCTCATAACACCTCATCTTGGCAAATCTATCACCTATGCGGACGATAGTGTGGAAACGCTTGAATTTCCTGTTGACAAAGAAGCAGTACTCAAAAAAGAAACATCACTTGCTATCACCCGCATGCTCGTAGAGGCCTTTGATACCGGACTTTTGGACGGCAAGTTTAAATTTGAGCATTACAGTGTAGCTGCTAAAACAGGTACAGCTCAGATTGTGAATCCGAGCGGGGAGTATTATACTGATCAGTACCTCCACAGTATGTTTGGTTATTATCCGGCCTACAATCCACGTTTTTTGACCTTTATGTATCTCTACAATCCCAAAGGTGTTGATTTTGCTTCAAATACGTTGGCCTATACCTTTTCTGATATCGCAAAGTTTTTATTCAATTATTATTCCGTGCCGCCTGATCGATAAGACATGTACTGAGGTGAAAATATCTCATGAAAAAAATTCTCAAAAAAATTATTGTTTTTGTTCTCACGACGCTTGCGATATTGGTTCTTAAGAAATACGGGCCAAAAATAATAGCAGTCACGGGCAGCGTGGGAAAGACTTCTACAAAAGACGCAATTTTTACCGTACTTTCGACGTTTTATTCTGTACGCAAAAGTGAAAAAAGCTACAACAGTGAGACAGGGGTGCCACTTTCTATTTTAGGCGCACCATCTGGATGGAATAATATCAGTGTGTGGATGAACGATATTATTGTCGGCCTTGACCTCTTACTTTTTAAGCATGAATATCCGACCTGGTTGGTGCTTGAAGTCGGCGCAGATCGTCCAGGTGATATTGAACATATTGCACGGTGGCTTAAGCCTGACATTACCGTTGTGACGCGATTTCCCGACTTGCCTGCACACATAGAATTTTTCTCTTCGACCGAGGAAATCATAAAAGAAAAATCATTTTTGGCTCATGCGACCAAAGAAGCGGGTTTTATTATTCTCAATCGCGACGATGAAAAAGTATACGCACTTCACGACAGTGTGCCACGTGCCCATTTCTCGTATGGATTTTCCGATAGCGCAACCTTGGTCGCATCGAACGACGCGCTGTGGTACGAGTCTGAAAACGAAGAAAATCACGGCGCACTTCTCGGGCTCATTTACACACTCTCTTTTGACGGTAAAACCATGCCTGTGCGGCTTCCTGGCGTGGTAGGACGCGCATATGTCTACATCACCCTCGCAGCTCTCTCTGTAGCCTATGCTTTGAAGCTTAATATGGTAGAAGCCGTAGAATCTCTGGCTTCGTACAATACGCCTCCAGGCCGCCTCCATTTGCTCCCTGGCATCCGCGGAAGCATTTTGATCGACGATACCTACAATTCCTCGCCCGCAGCTTGTGAAGCAGGTCTACAAACCTTGGCAAGCATTAAGACCGATAAGCGTAAATTTGCTGTGCTCGGAGATATGCTCGAGCTCGGACGATTTACCGATGAAGCGCATTTAGAAATAGGAAAATTGGCAAAGCGTAGCGCTGATGTGCTGATTACCGTAGGATTGCGTGCTAAGCATATTCGAGATGGCGCTCTTGTAGCGCGTATGCCAAAGAAAAATATTCAAGAATTTGTAGACGCCAAAAGCGCGGGAGAATTTCTGAAAAATGAAGTGCAAGAAGGGGACTTTGTGTTTGTGAAAGGCTCGCAAGGTGTACGCATGGAACGCACAGTAGAGGCAATCATGGCTCATCCGGAAGATAAAGAAAAGCTCTTGGTGCGCCAGGAGCCAGAATGGCTCAGTCGACAATAGAAAAGACATTTAGTAAATTAGCTAATCCATCTAGATTAGCATCCTGAAAACTAGTCCGTGTATTCTCCGAACGGATAGAAAAAGCTTTCAGCGTTTTTGATACGACCTTTGAAAAGTAGATGCAACATTTCTCCATCCTTAAACATCCACGAATAGCCATATTTGATGAGTCGGCGAGCTGATATGGGCCACTTGACCCTAATCTGATGATATGGCCCATATTTGGATGCACGCATAGAATAGTCTACATCCTCTCCAAGAAGTATATTGGTATCAAAACCACCTAATGCATGAAATACTTCTCGTGTCGTAGTCAATCCTGCGCCGCCAAAATATGGCCGTTTCAGCGCTAGAAGCAAACGCTGCACATACACCAACACTTTATGTATGAGAGCGATTCTGATTCCTGGTTCAATTGGCACTAATATTGGGCTCGCTACAACACTTTTTTTGTGAATAAAGTGAGAAATATAACAAACAAACGCCTCATGTGAGGGGGCGACCATGTCTGCATCACAAAACATAAATAATGAATGACGCGCTACCTCTGCTCCCAGATTACGCTGTAGAGAGATTCCTCGCTTTGAGGCCTGGATAAGGCGCAGAGAAGAATCACCGGAGAAATGAATTTGATGCTCTTGTACGATCCGAACAGTGCCATCGGTGGAATTGCCATCGACAACGATTATATCGAGAGGAGAGTTAATATTTCGCAGTGAACATAAAAGCACTGGCAAGTATTTTTCTTCGTTCAGAGTTGGAATAATAATAGAAACAGATGGAATTGCTTGGATCGGAATACGAGACATGAATCAAGTCTACACCCTTACTGGAGTTTGTCATATTTTAAAACTTCAAACAAAACTTTCATAAATTTTATGAAGGATATAATATTTCTTTAATAAAATGGAACTTTTAAGCCCTGTGATATGTCGGGCTTGTTTTTTGGAAAGAGGTAAAACTCTTTATTTTTGGTATAAAAAATGCTATTGTCTTGGTGGTTTCAGGCTTGGCAAATAGTAATTCTTCATTGGTAATTAGTATTTATATTGGCCCTATCGTCTAACGGTTAGGACGAGTCCTTCTCAAGGATTAAATCAGAGTTCGATTCTCTGTAGGGTCACAAAACGTAGAAAGCAGACAAACTGCTTTGTCTGCGAGCGTTTTGTGAAGCCACAGTCATGCTGCTTGCAGTAGACGAGGCGGGGTCGGCAAGTACTTAGTCCGCGCAATCACTTGTGATGAGCAGACTTAGTAACTTGTGATCACATAAAATTTTTATGCAAAGCATATCAATTAACTAACAATTCTAAAAATGAAAATCTATATCATTCGGCACGGACAGACAGAGCTCAATGTAAAAGGCCTTATCAACGGCCATATCGATGACTGCCTTACTCAAGAAGGTGAAGAAGCAGCGCGAAGCGCAGCCCTAATCTTGCCAGATACCATAAAACACATTTACTCTTCACCTCTTCTTCGCGCCAAGCAGACTGCGGAAATAATAAATGAAAGACTCAAAGTTTTACTGACTTTTCACGATGAACTCAAAGAAGCGAACTTTGGCGACCTCAACGGCACACCGTTTCTTGACGAGTATAAAAAAAGACATGCCGCGCAGGATTATGATTGGCGACCCTCGGGTGAGTGTTTTGAAGACGTAAAAAAGAGAGTACTCGATATCCTCAGTATCATTGTGGCCAAAAATGGAGATGGGGAAGTGCTGATCGTCGCACATGGTGGTATTATCAGGCTTCTTCACCTTCTTGAGTACGGCGAAGTTATGGGTGACATCGGCAATGTTGCTCTGTATGACTTTGATTTGGATGCAATACTACTGAAGCATAAATAAATATTTCATGACTTTAAAAATTATCATTAGCATAATCGCCATTATCCTCACGTTTATTGGATACGGTGTATATATCCGAGATATTTTGAAAGGTAAAATAAAGCCGCATACATTTACGTTTTTAATTTGGGGTGTAGCAAGTACGATTACTTGGGCGCTTCAAGTATATGGGGGAGCTGGAGTTGGAGCATGGATTACATTTGTCGTATCGGCGATTTGTATTTTTATATTCTTCCTTTGTTTGAAATATGGTGAAAAGCGTATAACTTCTCTCGATGTTCTCTTTTTCTTCCTCTCTTTATTCGCACTTTTTTTGTGGCTGGTCGTAAAGCAACCAGTCTGGTCTATTATTTTGCTTGTAGCAAGTGATTTGCTGGGCTTTGCTCCAACAATCCGTAAGTCATGGAACAAACCTCACGAAGAAGGCCTTTTTACTTGGGAGCTGACTGCATTCCGTCATGCGCTCGGTATCATCGCTCTCGAAAAATTTAATATTCTCACCCTTCTCTATCCTGTGGCGTGGACAATAGCTAATCTGCTTTTTAGTATATTTATCATTGTGCGAAGAAAACAAATGGGTAAAGATCAAAAATAGTAGCATTTTTGCCTCATACGCAATATGGTATTATGTCCCCATATGGAACTGGAAGAAAAAGTCGGGGAGGATGGCAAGCATGTTAGTCCGCATTTGCCCGAGGGGATGAAAAACTATCTGATCGACATTGACGGCACGATATGCGAGGACATTCCCAACGAAGAACCTGCGCGTATGCTCACTGCAGAAGAGTTTCCAGAAGCGCGTGAAATCATCAATGGCTGGTACGACGAGGGGCACATCATCACTTTTTTTACGTCTCGCACCGAAGCTCACCGAGCATATACCGAAGCGTGGCTCGCTGATCATGGCTTCAAGTATCACCACATCCTTTTTGGCAAACCCCGCGGTGGCAATTATCACTGGATCGATAATCATACCGTGAGAGCGACACGCTATATCGGTAAATTTACGGAGTTTGTGAAAGCGCAGAAGGAAATTTTAGTCTTCGAAGAGTAGGGTTGACCCGGTAGTGAGACTTCGTCTTGTTATGTTCTATACCTATTGTTTGCAAAGTAAAAAAGATGGTGAAGAGTTATATTTTGGGTATACCCGCGATCTAAAAGCTCGGGTTCTTGAACATAACTCTGGGCAGAACACTTCTACAAAAAGATATATGCCCTGGAGAATTATTTATTACGAAGCTTGCTTACTCGAAAGCGACGCACGTAGACGAGAAAAATATCTTAAAACAAGTATGGGCAGAAGGATGTTCAAAAGGAGGCTAAAAGATTATTTTAAAAAAGTTCTGCCCTAGACGAAGCTCTACTACCGGGTTGACGCGTGTGATATAATTACATTGTAAGAGAATTAATAATTTAGGAGTTACAAAATGAAAAAAGTATCCATTTACACCACCGTTTCCTGCCACTTCTGTCATATGGCTAAAGAATTTTTTAAAGAAAAGGGCGTAGAGTTTGAAGAATATAATGTCGGTACTGATGCTGCACGTCGGAGCGAAATGGTAGAAATCACTGGCCAAATGGGAGTGCCAGTCATCCGCATCGACAACGATGTCATCATCGGATTCAATAAACCAAAAGTCGTAGAACTCCTGGGGCTGACCGGGTAATGGTCAGCATCTGTAGACGAGCTTTAAGAATAGAGCTAAATATACTAAGATACAGAAGCACTCGATAGCGAGTGTTTTTGTTTGCCCTCGTAGTTCAATGGATAGAACAGTCCCGTCCTAAGGGATAGATGTACGTTCGATTCGTGCCGAGGGCACAATTTTAGACATTGGTACTGGGGTCCTATGGATGTACGTTCCCTGCCTGCGGCAGGCAGGGATTCCTGCCTGTGGCACATTGAAACTGCCTCATTTATATGATATTGTAGGCACATGGATCCAGAAATGAGGCGCTATTTGGAAGAGGGCCTCGTGCTTTTAAAAGAGAATAATAAGATGCTCCATGAGATCCGTGGTTCTCAGCGACGAGGGCAGATCATAAAAGCGCTCTATTGGGCGGTGATTATCGCTGTCACAGTCGGTGGCTATCTTATCGCCAAGCCATATTTGGATTCGGTGATGGGTTTATACACGCAGAATAAAGGAGTAGTGGATAGTTTGAAAACATTTAATACCGATGCACAAAACGGTGACTTGCAAGAGTTGTTGAAAACACTGCAAGGGAATTAATTTAAATATGCCAAGGTAGCTCAGTTGGTAGAGCATGTCCCTGAAGAGGATGTGGTCGGCGGTTCGAGTCCGCCCCTTGGCACCGCAAAACAAAAAACTCCCCGTAGGGAGCTTTTTGGTTTATACAGATTTGATTCGAAGGAGTGTCTTTCGTCCTTTATCAATCTTTGGCAAGCGGATCATGAGCAGACCATGACGTTCGATAGCTTCTGCTTCTTCCGGCTCGACTTCTTGCGGGAGGGAAATAGTACGTGAAAAGCTACCCCAGTAAAGCTCACGAATAAAAAAGTTGTCGTCAGCGATAGCTTTATTTTCTTCACGTTTGCCTTTGATGGTCACGAGATCTCGAGTGATATTGATCTGAAGATCCTCGGTCCGTACACCAGCCACCATTGTTTGTATGACTATGTCGGTCGCTGTTTGATACACGTCGACTGAAAGTTGACCTTCTTCACTTTCGTCAGTGGCCCAGGCGGGATTGCCGAGGCGTTCGCCTTTTTGGCCAAGTGGAGAGACTGGCTCTGCAAGCTCTTCATCTTCGAGACGAATGCCGCCAGTGATTTTTTCAAAAAAGGATCTTTTTTTCTTATTAAACATAGTATAAGGATTTGGCTTCAGGCAAAATCTCCCATGCGCCGAAGTTTTTCAAATAGAAGCATTATAATAATCGACACGACCCACAAAAACGCGAACACTTGCAGAAAGTTTATTCCGTTGTTTTCTATTATAAAGAAATTGAAGATACTGTGCAAGGCGACAGAGAAGATCACGCCGCCTACGCAATAGATAAACTTCACACCTTTGGATTGAAAGAAAGCAAGTCCGAGCGAAATACCGATCAAGGCGCTCGATGTGGCATGAAGTAAGGTGGCGCCCATAAAACGCAGGTTGCCGGTGAGGAGTGAGACCGTGGTGTCGTTGACGGTAATCGGGTAGATCAGGAAGAGTGCGTTTTCAAGTGCTGCGAAGCCCAAAGCGCAAGTAATGAAATAAATTGGGTAGTCGACTGGCTGGTCGACTTCTTGGCTTTTAAGGGCAATGATGAAGACTGCAGCAAACTTCATGAGTTCTTCTGCTGCCGCCCAAAGGATAGTCAGGATGTTAGAGTCATTTGAAAGGGTAGCGATGAATTTTTCAACTGGCAAGACAAGAATCACTGCAAACATACCCATGATGAAGGTCAGAAAGAGGAGTCCGGTTGGTTCGGGATTGTCTTTATCTTCGCGGAGCCAAAAGTGAAGCCAGAAAATAGCTGGCACCATGCCGCCGGCCAAGGCGATCAGAAGTGTCGTCGGGTCGTTTGAAAATGCGACGTTGCTAAGACTGTTCATTGTGAGTCGGCCAAGAGCTTGCGATTAATAATCTGCTGTCTTTCTTTTGGCTTTCGGGCATCATGCTCCAGATCTCCTCTGTCACAAACGGCATAAAAGGATGGAGAGCCCTGATTAATATTTCATGTTGAGATTTTAAGATCCATTTGGCAGACTCCACGTTTTTTCCTTCAAGGATTTTTTTCTTACTGCGTTCTATTATTATATCAGCAAAGGTATGCCAGAAATAATGATAGATTTTTTCTCCAGCTAGATAAAATTTGTACTCATTCATCTCAGTGGTGATGGTGTCGATAAGTGTACCCAGTTCGTCGACTGATTTTTGATCTTCTTCGTCATAGACTGGCATACTTTCTAAGTCATGCGTATTATCAAATACAAAGCGAGTCGCATTCCAGACCTTATTGGCAAATTTACCATACCCTTTAACATCGTTTTCAGAAAGTTTGGAATCGTTGCCTGGACCTGTGCCGATAATCATCGCCATACGAAGTGCGTCGGCGCCGTATTTATCGACAAGTCCGACTGGGTCAACAATGTTGCCGAGAGATTTGCTCATCTTGCGGCCTTTCTCGTCGCGTACTAAACCATGGAGATATACAGTTTCAAACGGGATCTCGCCTAAAAGATAGGTACTCATCAAAATCATTCGTGCTACCCAGAAGAAAATAATATCGTAGCCAGTTTCAAGGACGGTTGTCGGATGGAATGTTTTTAGATCAGCTGTTTCGTCTGGCCAGCCGAGCGTGGAGAAGGTCCAGAGTCCGGACGAAAACCATGTATCGAGCGTATCTTCGTCTTGGATCCATCCTTCGCCAGTTGGAGCAATGACTCCACAGTAAATTTCTTCACCTTTGTACCAGACCGGAATGCGATGCCCGTACCAGATCTGTCGAGAGATACACCAATCCCGAAGATTATTGATCCAGTTGAAGTACACACGTTCAAAGTGGTCGGGGAGTATGGTAATATTTTTATTTTCTACCGGAGCAAGCATGAGCTCTTTGAGGCTTTTATTGTCACGGTGTGCAATCGGTTTGTTGACGTCGATAAACCACTGGTTCATGATCTGCGGCTCTATCGTAGCTCCAGTGCGTTCTGCTGTAGCAATGTTGTGAGTGTAGTCTTCAGTTTTTTCTACCAAGCCCTTTGCTCCTAGTTTTTCGATTATTTTTTCTCGAGCCTCGGTTATTTTTATACCAGCAAATTCTCCTGCGATCGGCAAGAGCTTGCCGTACTTATCAATGATTTGCTCTTTGTCGAGTTTGTGCCGTTCAGCGATCTCAAAGTCTATGACTGAATGCCATGGAGTGATTGTCATCACCCCTGTGCCAAACTCCATATCTATGGCTTCGTCTTTTATGATCGTGGCAGTGATCGGGCCATTGATCCATTCAAGCTCGATCTGTTGACCATGAGTATAGTCAGCATACCGTGTGTCGGCAGGATGCATGACGACGTATTTATCTCCAAACTTTGTTTCTGGTCGGGCGGTACCGATCGTGAACGGTCCATATTTCAAGTAATAGAATTTTGTTTTTTCTTCCACATATACGAGCTCATCGTCGGAAATAACAGTCTGTCCTTTTGGATCCCAGTTGACGATGCGATGACCGCGATAAATAAGTTTATCGTCATACATTTTTTTGAAGGCTGTGTAGACGGCACGCTCTCGAGGAGCGTCGAGGGTGAATGCTTCACGCGACCAATCAAGCGATGCTCCCATTTTTTTACATTGTCCGACGATGGTGTCGTGGCTCTCTTTTGCAAAAGCATCCACGCGCTTGAGGAATTCTTCTCGCCCTAAGTCAGTTTTTCGTTTACCTTCTTCTTTTTCGAGAATCTTTTCGACTTTTGACTGCGTAGCGATCGCCGCATGGTCGGTGCCAGGCAGCCACAGAGTGCGCTTGCCCTGCATACGAGCATAGCGAGTCATGATGTCTTCGATCACGAGCATAAGCGCATGGCCAGTGTGGAGAGTACCAGTGACGTTCGGCGGCGGCAAAACAATAGAGAAGGGCGTTGCGTCAGGCGCAGTGATGCCTTTTTGAACACAGATATCAGGATTAAAAAAACCTGAGTCTTCCCAGGCGGTATAGATCCTCGCCTCGGTCGCTTTGGGATCATAGGGTTTCAGCAATTTATCCATGCGTTTACTATACCAATTTTTATTATTTTTCGTACTTTGACTTTCTCAATTAATATGGTATTTTTACAAAAATCTTCGTAAAATGAAAAAATCAACACATGGAAACATTGCCGCAATTTACATTTGTTCTGTCGCTGGAGAACCAATGCAATTAGTGCAAGAAGTTGAAGCTATTGCTGGTAGTGGCCTAAAGGGTGATCGCTACAGTACGGCTGAAGGCAGCTTCAACAAAGGAAAGCAAGGGAACAGACAAGTAACCTTGATTAATGGAATGTTTTTTGAAAAAAGTGGTTTTGACTATATTGATAGCAGACGCAATATTGTTACGTTAGGTGTTGAGCTCATGTGGCTCATTGGCCGGGAATTTCAAGTCGGGACTGCGTATTTTCGTGGAGTAAAATACTGTGATCCCTGCGATCGACCAAGTAATCTTGCCACTAAAAAAATTAGTTTCAAAGAAGCATTCTTTGATCGTGGCGGTCTCATTGCCGAAATAATCGAAAGTGGTTTGATAAAGATTGGTGACCAAATTGTTCCGCCACCAAAAAACTACTAAACAAGTATCCATTACTGGTCGCGCTGGCATTTAACCAGCGCGACTTTTTATTTGGATTTTAATTTCCAAGTTGCAGGTTTCCCTGTGCAAGAATAGTTTTAGAAAATTTTTTCTTTGTACGAGATTGCATATAACCAGCAATGGCGATCATGAGGGAATTATCGCCGGTCATGTCGGAGCGGGGGAAGAGGACATTAATGTCTAATTTCAAATTACTAATTACTAATTGAAGTTGCTTACAGAGGTGTTTGTTGGCAGCTACGCCTCCTCCGACGATCAGTGTTTTGATTTTATAGTGCTCAATAGCTTTACATGTTTTTGCGACCAAAACATCCACAACGGCATCCTCGAATTCTCGAGCGATTTCATTTTTTATACTATTGTTTTGTAAAATTGCGGGATTTGGTTTTTTTAAATCCCGAAGCAAGTAAAGAACAGCGGTCTTAAGACCCGAGAAAGAAAAATCGTAGTCTTTGCTGTGGATCATTGGGCGCGGCAGAGTAACTTGTAACATGTCACTTGTCACATGTGATTTTAGCTTTCTCGCTATTTCTCCAAGCTTGGAAATCTGCGGTCCACCGGGATAGGGAAGCTCGAGCATGCGAGCGACTTTGTCGAAGGCTTCGCCAGCTGCATCGTCGCGTGTTTGTCCGAGGATTTTATATGAGCCCCACTTTTTCATAAGTACAAGCTCGGTATGTCCGCCAGAGACCAGCAAAGAAAGTGCTGGAAACTCTAAATCCGAAATTCTAAATTCTAATTTTTTCGATCTTAGAGTTTCGAGCTTAGAGTTTTGTTTCTGTTTTTGTTGAGGAACAAAAACAGAAAAGACGTGTCCTTCCATGTGATTGACTGGCACGACGGGAACATTCCATAGTTTTGCCAACGCTTGAGCGAAGTTGATGCCGACCCAGAGTGCTGGTTCAAGCCCCGGACCGACAGTGACGGCAATAAGATCGATACTGGGTTTTTTTATCGTAGGAATAAATTGTAAAAAATGCTCCAGGAGTTCAGGCTCACGCGTAAGGGCGGATTTGAGTTGTGCGATTTGAGACTGAGATAATTCAGGACCGCCTTTTTTTATTTTTACGAACAACTTTGATTTTTTGAGAACTTTTTCAAAGAGGGGAATGAGAGCCTTGGCATGTTCTCGCTTGGCCATCATTGGGAAGACGCCACCATATTGTTCATGCAGTTTGGCTTGCGAAGCGACCAGGTTGGCCTCCACAGTAAAGACACCTTTCTTGTCTACGCTTACAATCGAAAGGGCTGTTTCATCGCACGATGTTTCAATAGATAAAATTCGCATGTTCTATTAACTACTTACTATCTAAATTCCCCGCATGACTTCGATTTTGGCACCAAGAGTATTTAAGCGCCGAGCTAAATCAGCATAGCCACGGGTAATAGAATGCACATTGCGAAGCGTTGATACGCCTTCAGCTCCGAGCATGGCGATCAAGATAGAAGCTGATGGCCGGAGTGCGGGCGGGCAGATGATTTGGGCGCCACGAAGTTTGGTGCTGCCGGTAACGAGTGCTCGATGTTGATCAAGAAGTTTTACATCTGCACCTAAACGATTGAGTTCGGTAAAATAAATGGCTCGGTTTTCCCATGACCAATCATGAATGAGGGTAGTGCCGGTAGCAATAGCAGAAATAGGCACAAAAAACGGCAGACTATCGTTTTGAAGTCCGGGAAAGGGTTGGGTGTGGAGCTTATCATGCAGTGCGTGCAATTTCGAAGGCGCAATAGTGATGTCGACAAGCTTCGTTTTGCCGTTTTTTGAAAGATACGGTGCACTTTGTGTGTACGACTGACCCATGCGAGAGAGTTTTTCAAGTTCAAGCTCGAGAAAATCAATCGGCACTCTTTTTATCGTGAGTGTCGAATGAGTCAGGATACCAGCTGCCAGGAAAAACATACTTTCAATCGGATCTTCGCTATTGTAGTGTTCAACAGTTTGGTTTATGTCTGCGATACCGTGCACAATAAGTGTTGTCGTGCCGATACCTTCAATGACAACGCCCATCTTTTCGAGTAAGAAACAGACATCTTGAACTTGATAGTTTGGCGGAGCAAACTTGATCGTTGTGGTACCAGGAATACGCGCAGCAGCCGCAATCATACATATGGCTCCTGTGTCACTTGATTCGTAGAGAATGATCGTTCGATCTTTTTTGAGATTTTTTGGACGAGTAATGTGGTAGCCGTCCTCTTTGGTAGTGATTTTCACACCGAGCGTTTCCAGACCGTAGCGATTTGAAGAAATAGTACGCTCTCCCATTTTGCATCCACCAGCATGCGGAAAAACAAATTTATCTGCGTAGTGAATAAGACTACCAAGAAAGGTGGCACTTCTGGTTTTGGTAACTGCATCTCGATCGATATGATCAAATGTCATTTTTTTACCTGGTATGATTTCTACGGTGTCTGCTGAAAGCCACCGTACCTCAACACCGAGACTTTTCATGATAGCAATGTAACGATACACTTCATCAATCTCTGGAATGCCATGGAGGATTGTTTTGCCGCGGTTGACTAATGCCGCACAGAACATATTGATTGCTCCATTTTTTGAAGTATTGGTGGTGATTGAGCCATGGAGCTTGCGGCCGCCGTAGATTTTGAAATCAAGCGATTCTGACAAGCCGACAAGCTTGCGCTCCAGTACTTCACCGATCTTTGTGAGCTGTTCTAGGGTCAGATTTTGACCGCCTCTTTCCATACGGGCGACCGCGCTTTGGGAGGTACCTAAGGCTTTGGCGAAATCGCTTTGAGTCATGGATTTTTCTTCGCGGAGTTTCTTTATTCGATCCCCAATTTTCTCGGAGTCGCTTTTCTGGGCTGTTTTTGTTGATGCCATATTGTGGAAGTATATCATATATGATATACTTGGCAAGTATGATAGATATGCATCACAACGTCGCACTTGCTCGGTATTCAACGTTTCGAATGGGTAGTACGGCCGCATATTTTGCCAGTGTCTCGTCTTTGCCTGAAATAGAAGAGTGTCTTTCTTTTGCAGATGCTAATAATCTTCCCGTCATTGTGTTAGGCGGGGGATCCAATACAATATTTGCCTCAGTAGAGCCGCTCAATGCTTTCGTAATAAAAATAGATAGTAAGGGCAAAAAAATTATTTCTACAAATGAGAACAGTACGCTGGTGGAGATCGGAGCCGGGGAAAATTGGGACGATGTGGTGGCATGGAGCGTAGAAAATAATCTCTCGGGAATTGAAATGCTCTCTGCCATACCTGGTACCTCTGGAGCTACCCCCATACAAAATGTTGGCGCATACGGTGGCGAGATCAAAAATGTCCTCGTATCACTTCGGGCCTACGATAGACATTCTCGTAGCGTTGTCACGCTTTCAAACACCGACTGTGGGTTTGGGTATCGCGATAGTATTTTTAAAAAAGATGCTCGTGACCGTTATATTATTCTTAGTATTACTTTGCGACTATCTCCCCATGCACCCGAGGCTCCAGAGTACCCAGGTGTGAAGAAGTATTTTGATGAGAAGGGAATCGTTTCGCCCACTCTTTTGCAAATCCGTGAAGCTATTGTCGCCATCCGAGCCCATAAGCTGCCAGATCCCCGGGATATAGCATCGGTGGGTTCTTTTTTTAAGAACCCGTTTATAGAGACCCAAAAAGCGCTTACGCTCAAAACGAAGTATCCAACACTCGCTGTTTTCCCAGTAAGTGAAACTCAGGCGAAGATAGGTGCGGGATCACTGCTTGATACGCTCGGACTTCGAGGAAAAGTATTTGGCAATTTGTCACTGTATGCCGGCAATGCATTAGTGATTGTAAACAATGGTCAGACGCGACCAGAAGAGCTTTTAGAACTCAAGGAGTACATTATTTCTGAAGTAGAAAAAAAATTCGGTATTACACTTGAACCTGAACCAGTGTTTGTGACTTGATCATTGTGCGCGATAGAGGATTCGGTCACAGATAATTTTCTGCTGAAAATTTCCGCGAGTCTCCGACGACACGATCCTCTGATCGCCCGCCTCGCGCCGCCGCGCTTTGGCTTTCTCATCCCTTTCGCATCGCAATGATGCTCCACTCGAATAGTTCCCAACTATTCTCGTGGATCATTGTGCACCTTAGGAATAAAATTACGAACCCTCCATATCTGGCAAATTTCCCAAACGGTGCTGCTATATCTACTGATTCTGGAAATAGTGCGCTTGGTACTGATCCAGAATTTTGGCAGAAAGTAAGGAATGACATAGTCACTCTCAGTGAGATTATAAAGGATAGTGGGAAAGAAGACAATGAGGAGGAATTGTCATTTCTAGCACGTTATCCTGGGCAATGATTCTTTTTTTTGATTATTCTCATTCAAAAGTATTGAATTTAATAAATAGCTTTATCTGCAAGAGTAAAAATGCTAAATTGCATATATGGCAAATATCCATAACCTGAAAATCAAAAACTTTAAGGGGATCAAGGAACTGGATCATACTTTTGGTCCAGCTAACTTGATTTGCCTGGTGGGTCGCGGGGATTCTGGAAAAACAACTATTCTCGAAGCAATTGAACGTGCATTATACCCGAACTGGAATCCATCTATAAGTGATAATGATTTTTATAACTGTGACATTTCTTTGCCGCTCGAGATAGAGGTAACACTCAAGGGGATTGCCGATAAGCTATTGAGCGATAATAAATATGGACTACATATTCGTGGTCTTCATGCGGATGGAATGACTATTTGTGATGAAATTCAAGATGGGCAAGAAAAACTTCTTACAATACTGTTTAAAGTTGAAAAAGATCTGGAACCTAAATGGTTTGTAACAAGTCATCGCCCACATCAGGAGGACATGAAAATTGACACGGGAGATCGCTCTACTTTTAATGTTTTTTTGCTATCTGATTATCTGGATAAACATTTTTCATGGAGTAAAGGAACACCATTATTCGCTTTACTTAAACAGGACGGAAATATAGCAGAAAGTTCATTGTTACTAGATGCTGTTCGAGATTTAAAGATAGGGATCGATAGAGTAGGATTTCCTCATCTAGACACAGTTATTGATAGGGTTAAGAGTTCGACACTAAAATTTGGTGTCAATATCAATAATACTAAAACTAGCATTGATATAAAGGATCTTGCCATAAAGGATAGTAAGGTAATTCTTCATGATGACTTGGTTCCTTTAAAACTTAAGGGAAAAGGTTCAAAAAGACTTATTTCTGTTGCAATCCAAACGGAATTAGCAAAAGACGGGATATTATTACTTGACGAAATAGAACAAGGCCTTGAACCTGATAGAGTTAAGCATCTTGTCAGAACTCTTTGCTGTAATACCAACGAACAAACATTTGTGACCACTCATTCACAGCAAGTAATTGAAGAACTTGAACCAGAAAATATATTTGTTGTGAATGCCGAAAATGGCATTGTGACTATCAAGCAAACAAATAGTGCTGAAAGCGATAAATATAAGAGTCTTTTTAGAACATGCTCTGAAGCACTGTATGCAAATCGAGTCATTGTTTGTGAAGGCAAAACTGAGCTTGGATTTTGCCGGTCCATAGACAAACAAAGAGTCCTATCATCATTACCATCAATGGCCATGAAGGGTGTTGTGTACTCCCTAGGTGGTGGTGATGGATTTAACAGAAAGGCAAAACAACTGAAAGAAAATCTTGGTAAAGAAGTTTGTGTTTTTTGTGATTCAGATAAAGATGAGGATATTGGTGAACCAACAAAAGTTGAATTGAGAGCTTCAGGTATAGATATTTTTGATTGTGAGACACTTAATAATTTAGAACAACAGATTTCAAAAGATCTACCATGGGAAGGGATCGAGGAGCTTTGCAACTATGTTGTTCAAGATAAAAACATTAAGAAAGAATTTGCTCTTTATTTTAAAGAATTGACTACTTCTAGTTGGAATAACGCTGATACTCCTGAAAATAGAAAACTCTTTTCCGATGCAGCAAAAAAATATTCTTGGTTTAAAAGAATTGATCACGGTGAGAAACTAGGGGACATCTGTCTTAAATATAAGAGTCAATTAGCAGAAGACTCACGGCTAAAAGTGATTATCTCCGGAATAAATTCCTGGATAGAAATATGAGTGAGACATTTGATGTAAGATCTTTTGCAACCGCGCGGGATAATGTTTTAATTGCTCCAGCAGGTTTTGGCAAAACCCATTCAATTAGTGAATGTCTTAAGTACACTCATGGTAGACAACTTATTCTAACGCATACTCAAGCTGGTGTCGCTTCTATTAAAGACAAGCTACAAAAATGTTATATCAGTAAAGACAAATACAGTGTGGAGACCATATCTAGTTTTGCTAAAAGGTATGTGGTTTCCTTCGATAATTCAACAAGTATTCCAAATGAAACAGATGATAACTTCTATCCTTATTTCATTGAACAGGCAACCAATTTGTTATCTTCAATCTTAGTACAGGATATAATAAAGCTTTCCTACTCAGGCTTGTTTGTTGATGAATATCAAGACTGTACTATTAAGCAACATAATTTAATATTGATATTGGCCGGAATACTGCCAACCCACGTTTTAGGTGATCCTTTACAAGGAATTTTTGGTTTTGCTGGCGATCTAGTTGATCTAAATGACTCTCCTCAGATGGGTAGATTCAATACAGTCCATTATTTGAAAGTCCCTCATCGGTGGATCATTGGGGGTAATAAGCAACTTGGAACGGATTTACTACAAATAAGAGAGAAATTGCAATTAAATCTTGAAATTGAATTAAAGCACTTTCCATCCATAGAATTTAGGCAAGGAGGTTATTTAGATCATTATAATTTCATAATGGAAACCCTAAAAAACTGTGATAGCGTCTTAGTAATTGATCCTAATTCAATGAGATTAAGTAACAGGGAAAAGTTTGTTGTTACTTTCAAGTATATTCCCTTACTAATTGAAGCATTTGATGGGAAGGACTTTTATTCTTCCGCGATCCATTTTGATAATAAAAACAATCTTCCTGCTAGTGAGGTTTTACACAAGTTTATTGAAGGTAAGTTTTCTAATTTAGATAATTGGTACGATAAGACTAATAGGAGATTCAGAAAAAAAAGAAACCCTGTTGAAGAGAAGGAGTTGTTCGTGATAAAACAACTTATGAGTAGGTTGGAATTAAGTTACTCACTAATGGATTTGAAAGAGGTCATATTTAGAATAAGAAATTTAAAGGGTGTTAACTGCGCGAGAAGGGATCTTTTAAGTTCTCTGAGTAGATCAATGGAAGATGCTCATTATTCAAGAATCTCAGTACTGGAAGCAATGAGAAACAATCGAAATGGGATAAGGAGATTAGGTAGAAAAATGTATGGCAAATGTGTAGGTACAACTCTTCTAACTAAAGGGTTGGAGTTTGAAACCGTAATTATATTAGATGCAGATAAATTTAATGACCCCAAGAATTTTTATGTTGCAATATCAAGATGTATTAAGAGGCTTATTATACTTGCCAGTAATAGTAAATTAAATCCGTATTAACCAAGAATAGATTCTTTGTGTTATTATTACTTTTTTTGAATTGCTGAGCTTGTTGAAGTTGATTGTGAGAGGTTCAAATTTTGTTTAGGTAACCTTCAATTACAAGAACATTTGACAAGATTCTGTAAAGGAGGGAGCATTTGCTATTTATGACAATTGGGTGCACCTTAGGAAAAAAATTATGCCCTCCATATCTGGCAAATTTCCCAAACGGTGCGGCTATACCTACTGATCCTGGAAATAACATCCTAGCTACAGATCCAGCATTTTGGCAGAAAGTAAGGAATGACATAGTCACTCTCAGTGAGATTATAAAGGATAGTGGGAAAGAAGACAAACCGGATGAATTGTCGTTTCTAGCAAAACTTCCCTAGTTATCAAGCTAGGTACTTATTAGTATGCTACTTGTATGGATACCTCTATACCAAATGATTTAAGAAAGTGGAGGAAGGCTAAGGGATTTCGACAGCTTGATGTAGCATGTAAACTAGGATTTTCTAGCACTGATCGAATTTCGAAGTGGGAGAAGGGAATTTCCTATCCTCATCTGATTAATCTCTTTAAGCTCTGCGCGATATATGAGGTAATGCCGCAGGAGTTGTATGGAGAAGTCTTGAGACAAGTTTATCAATCACAAAATAAATAATTTTAGTAAGTCTTATTGAGCAAGGGGTCAAAGACCATTTTGTAATTAGAATCTTTTACAAAATCATGCTCATCGAATTCAAGAATAGTTTGTTTCAGGTTAAAATTATACGCTTCTGTTTTGGATTGAATAAAAAAACTTACTCCCTCAGCATTGCCAAAAAAATGCCTTTGTGGATTCGTTACATTTTCATGAAGTAGTTTTGCATGGAATATTTCACTATTAAAGTAATGAAGTATTCTCTTGTGAACTTCCCCAAAATAATCTTTACCGGAATCAGTGCCGTTAAAATATTCTCCGTGTACCAATCTATGCCTTAATCCAGATCGAGAATTTCCTTTTATGCCAAATAATTCGATTTTAAGCTCTTTCCCTAGTATTAGTTCAATAAAGTTAAAGTCCTTTTTGTCATTTCTTTTGGCAAGAGCTTCAATGGCTGAAAACATGAGCAGCAACTTAGAAGAATACCCAGTAGCATTGGTTGCATCATTCCAATAAAAGTAGAATTCATCGGGTATCTGGAGGTTCCTATGAAGTACATCCAATGCCTTCAGATGGTCTTCCATGAACATTAGTCCAACAGGCGACCTATCTTTCACAATTCTTATAAATGCTGTATCAGAATCTTCCCTATGAATAAGAAAAGATTCATTCACAAAATCAATATAGCATTGAGAGATAAGGGCAATCTTGGGAATAATCTGAAGTAGTTTTAATCTAAATTCCTTGAAAGCTTCATGGAAGTCAGCTGCTTCAAATGTTGCTTCAGCCAGCCAGGCATCTCCTTTCCATCCATATGCATGATTGAAATCCCATTGTGAAAGGGTTATGTCATCAATCGCAAATGATGCTGGATTATCCTTTCCGATAATTGCATTGTGAGCAAGAGTTGTAATGCGATGCTGAATTTTATACTTCATAAATCTTTTTGCTTCTCCATAAATGTATCAACAAGTAATTTAGCGAGATACATCAATTGAATATTTTCTTCTTGTTCCTTAGCTGATAAGCGTTCAAAGGCTTGGACTCCCGCGTGCTTTATAGCTGACTCCTTCGCATACAGATAACCTTCTAAATCCATTCTTGCATTATTCATCAGCGTACTATAGCGCATAGTAGGAGAAAGTTCGAATCCCTTTAACCTCCACCATGTTTTTGGTGTTTCTGCAAAATAAAAAATCCTTAGGAAGTAAGGATTTTTGAGTAATACCTTAAGGTGCGCGATAGAGGATTCGAACCTCTGGCCTACCCCACGTCAAGGGGTCGCTCTACCAACTGAGCTAACCGCGCGTCACCCCACAATACTAAAAAATAGCCAATGCTGCAATAATAGCTTTATTGATGGGTTGATTGTTGTTATAATGGGGTAGCTCGGCACAATGCTTTTTTTTAATCAAAAAAAAATAAAAGACCAAGAAAACAATCAAATTCAGGATGTTTTTTTTGATTCAGCCAAAAGCATCATCAATCTTAAAAAAAAGACGCCATTTATTGAATTTCACTTTGAAAATTCAATTATTCTATTTAAAAAATACGAACGAAAATTGTTTGTCACCCTTGCAATATTTTTTGGAGTTGCAATTTTTAGTATGTTTTATGTCACCACGGCGAATGTTGCTGTTTTTTATTCAAGTAAATGTCTTGGGGGGTGGGAACATCCAGAAAACGCCGAAGGTAAGCCATCGCTTTCTTCTGGAGCTCATGCAGAAGATTTTACCAAAAATAATTCTGCATATGTGAAAGAACATTCTGCCTCTATGTACTGCGGCGAATTTGACGGCGTAGTTCCCGTGGATGCTATACCTAAAACTTTCAAGCTTTCTCTGGCCTGGTCTGTTGATAATGGAACCGTTCGTCATCGCGAACCAAAACCGTTTGATCTTTCCACTGAGTTTGAACCAGATACGAGTACCGCGGTAACTGATGAGAATAAAAATGATGATATTTTAAACGAAGGTGGTGAACAGGAAGAAATTATAACGGATGAGTCTAGAGAGAGTACTGACATCCTACAAGTAGAAGAGCGTGATAGTTCTCCTGAAACCGATCCTCAAGATGAGGAAGCATCCAGTGAGGATATTTCCTCAGAACAGAGTGATGAATCTTCAGACCAGCAAACATTCTTTGAGCGATTATTTACTAAAAAAGTATTTGCCCAAGAAGAAAATTCTGAAGGTACGAGCTCTGAGAGTTCTTCAAATAACAATGACTCAACATCTACCGAAAATGGATCTGAGAGCTCGGACTCAAGCTCGGATAATAAGAATGGTTCCGAACCATCAGGCGATGCTCCACAAGATTCTGAAAGCATAACAGAAAACGAGCCTTCAAACGTTCCGACTCAAGGATCGGAACAGAATAGAGATACTTCCGTACGGGATCAGAGAGAAATAACAGAGAAGAAAAATCGAATAAAAAAGGAAACAGGAAGCATCCCCGAAACGGAGCCAGTGGTAGACGGGTTTATGGAAGTTTCTTATACATTAGATGGAGCAACCTGGAACAGTCTGGGACAAGTCAGTATGAATAATTGGCAAGACGTATCTTTCGATATCCCACTTACCGCCTGGGCGGACCTTTCAACATTTCAAATCGGTTTTCAAACCCTAGCCAATCTTGATGAGTCACCGGCAATATATATAGACAGCGTGAGCGTCGAAGTGCAATATGAAACAGAACAAGAAAACTTCAATCTTGAAGTTCCTACTGTAAAAATAATAGATTCGTCTGAAAATATCATTTTCAGCGACATGACAACATTCTCTTCCCAAGACGAACCGTTCTTCGATGTAGTTAATCCAAAATATAGTGAGAGTGATTTACTTTTACTTATTAATGAAGGCAAAATTGAGATTGTAGAAGATACAGATAAGATGATAGATCTTTGGGAAATGCCCAGTATGCTCGAAGATCCGGTAAAAAATAGTATTGAATCAATCAAAAGTATTGTTAATCCAACAGTGTCGCATACACCTTCTCAGATAGAGGAAGAAACTTTCTCTTCTCAAGATGAAGAGCAAGGTTCGGCGGGGCCACGCCGGAAGTCTACTCTTGAAATCATCGAAGGTTCTCCTCCTGACGAGCAAGCGCAAGAAGAGACCACAAACGGAGCGATTCAATTAAAAGAAAATACTTCCGAAGAATCTCCTGCAATTGAAAGTGATGGTGAGAATATAGATCAATCAGAAGAAGGAGATAATGAGATTATATCAATGCTCCCCAAACAGAGCCTTGATCGTTATTGGGGAAATAGAATAAAATCTGAAAAAACAAACTCAATAATAAGTAATCAGAGTGGAGGTACTTCGAAAGCTTTTTTATTTGGGCCATATATTGCTCATGCGCAAGAAGAAGAAGCTCTGCATCTGAATGATATTGTTGCGGAAGTGTTTGATTCTCAAGGTAAAACAGATATACAGACAAGTATAACAACCGTGATTATCGGTGGAGTACAAAAGAGAAGAGTCAATATAGAGCGACCACAGCAATTCCGACCAGGAACGTATACCTTGCGGATAACATTGAGAGGAGAAAATGCAAATATTATTTCAGAGCAGAATTTTACGTGGGGAGTACTTGCGATCAATATTGACCGCTCAATAGAATTGCCTGGGGAAGATGCCTATATTCAAATGGCCGTGCTCAACGATCTTGGGCATACGCTGTGTAACGCTGATCTTTCACTTGAAATCAAAAGTCCTAGTGGTATCGTTACTCATTTCAATACAAGTGACGCTACTATTGTGTCTGCACAAGAATGTGGCGTAGATAATATTATCCCAGTTCCAGACTATTTCAGTCACTACACTGTTTCAAACGAGATTGGTGTTTACTCAATGACACTAACTGCCGAGACGTTAAACGGCACAAAAACGATTACTGATTCATTTGAAACAAAGGCATCTCCACTATTTGATGTTGTTCGTACCGGACCTACCAGAATAAATCCAACTGCTGGATATCCTGTGACTATTGAAATTACCCCAAAGGCAGATTGGAATGGTGTTATAACCGAAACCGTACCGATTGATTTTACGATTTCACCGCCGATGAGAAGTATTGCATATGACAGTATTGAAATAGTAAACAATAAAAAAAATATTACGTGGAATATATCCTTGATTAAGGGTGAGACAACAACAATCGGCTATTACTTTGATGCACCGGACGAAAGTCCTCAATTTTATTTGTTGGGTCCCCTTGATTTTAGCCTACTTTCATTTAAAGGTTTGAAAACTACTTCTGTTTTTCAAGAAGCACGTGAGTGGCAAATTGCAAGTGACGTTGCGACTATCGTACTTTTAACGACTGGTACGAGCTGGAGTGTGCCTGTAGACTTTGATCCAGCAAACAATACGATCGAAGGTATTGGCGGCGGCGGCGGCGGTGGTGGTGGAACGAATGGAACAGGAGCACAGGGTCGTGGTGGTGGCGGAGCTGGTGGTGGAGGTGAATATAGAAAAATTTCGAATTTCAATCCAGGCGGTGCTGGATCAATATCATATGTAATTGGACAAGGTGGAACTTTCGGTGCAGCAAATACAAGTGGTAGTAATGCTACTGATACGACATGGAATAGTACATCACTTGTTGCAAAAGGTGGACTTTTAGGAACGAATACTGGAGCAGGCACTGGTGGTACAGGTGGTGCTGGTGGTACTGGTGGTACTGGAGCTGCAGGAAATAATAATGGTGGTAAAGGTGGCCGTGGAGGAAACCGTTCTGTGACATTAGGCGGTGGTGGCGGTGGTGGAGGAGGTGCCGGTGGGACAAGTGCAGTTGGGGGCGCAGGAACAAACGGTACTGCTGGTAGTACTGGGGGTGCAGGAGGTGCGGGAGGTAATGCTTCTGGTGGAACAGCAGGAACGAGTAATGGTGGGGCTGGAGGAGCTGGTACTGTTTGGACCGACAACTCAGGTGGCGCCAATAATGGTATACAAGGTGGTGCTGGTGGTGGTGGCGGAGGAGGACTTGCCAGTGCCGGTGCCGGTGGTGCATCAGGTACTGCTGGTAATTATGGAGCTGGCGGTGGCGGTGGTGCTGGTGGAGGTTCAGGTTCTTCAGCTGGAAGTGCTGGCAAGGCAGGAGCAAATGGTATTATTGCTATTACCTATACTCCGTTTACTATTTCAGGGACTGCAAATGGTAATGATACCGCAACTGTAAGAGTTGCTATTAATGGAACTTTACAAGCTCAAACAGGCACTATTTCTGCTAGTGCTTGGTCTATAAGTGGAGTCACTTTACCAACGTCTGGGGATATTATTACTGTTTGGGTAGATAACGTAAGTGACGCAAATGAATCAAGTGCGGTAACCAAGTGGAGTTCTGGTAGTGTTTCTAGTATGGTGCTTAACACCAATTTTTTAACAATTGGAAGTAATCAAAATACAAGTTTGACGGTCACTAACCTTGGTCAATATGATTCTGACAATGATGAGGACATTATGCATACTGCGAATAGTGGGGCTTTCTTAGTGCAAGCATCTGGCAATACATATACAGGAGAAACCATCACAATAGCGTCAAGTAATACACTAACAGTTAGTACCGGTGAATCACTTACAACTGAAAAGATGATTATAAGTGGAACAGTAACTTCGTCAGGTACTGCCACCTATACATTTACTGCAACATCTGGGACACTACTTACGAGAACTGGAACATTCACTCAAAGTAATTCAACGGTTAATGTTACATCAGCATCAGGAACCCCTACATTCCTCTCTGCTGCAGTCACATTTCATATTCTTACTATTAATGCAGCTGCAACGGTCATAAATGCTGGCGCAGTGATTACTATTGATGACACAAGTGGAGCTTTGCTCTACATTCAATCTGGAGTTCTCAATGACGATGGTTTGGGAATATCAACTTCGGCTTCTACCGCTAATACATTGCAAATAGATTCTGGTGGTACGATGTGTTTAGGTGGATCAAGTTCAAATACATCTGCAACTTGCAACACTGGCACCGTATCAACGACGACAAGGTCTATGCCAGCATTTAGTACGTATACATTAAATGCTTCTTCGACTATTATTTATTTATCAGACGCAGACACAACTATTTCATCTACACCAACCTATGGTAATTTGAAATTACAGCCAAAATTCGTAACTACTGCACGTACCTATACCTTGAATGGCGCTATGACCATTAATGGTAATTTTGATATAAATCCCGAAGAATCAGGTGCGGGTACTCCTGCGCTTACAGTTAATGCCGGAGGTACCATTACAGTTGCGACAACAAAAACAATAACTTTGACACGATCAAATAGTTCAAGTAGCTCTCTTGATCTAAGGCCCTCATCAACTGATTATAATCTTTCAACAGGGTTTTTGGTTGTGGCCACTGGTGGCACGCTTGACGCAGCCAGTGCTTCGTCAACGATTACGCTTACAGGTACTTCTGGAACGCTATTTACAAAAGCTGGCACATTTACCCAAGGCACTTCTGATGTGGTTGTCACCAGTGCTTCAGGGACACCAACATTATTATCTGCCGGAACTACATTTCACAGGTTGACGATTAATAGCGCTGCAACTGTCATAAATGCAGGCGCAGTGATTACTATGTCGAGTGCTGATGCCAATAACAGACTCTATATTCAAACTGGTGTGCTCAACGATGGAGGTAGTCAAATTGTTGGCACGGCAAATGGGACAATGCTCATAGATGGAGGGGCAATGCTCTGTATTAATGGCACGGTGGGTGGGACCAATGCGACATGTAATAGCGGAGCAGCTGTTAATGGTGGATCAGGTGGATTCCCAACCAACTATACCACTGGCAATATTACTCTTGCTGTTACTTCTACGGTTGCCTATCTTGGAAATGGTGGTTTGAGCATTTCATCCACGCCTACGTACGGGAATTTAAAATTGATCCCGGTACTAGCTTCAACAAATAAAAGTTATACATTTTCTGGTGTTACAACGATAAATGGAGATTTTACGATCCTACCTTCAGGTGCCGCACTGGAATTAAAAGTAAAGTTAGGCGGTGATCTAACGGTGGCTGCAACTAAAACGACAACAATTTCAAATAGCGGAGTTCCAACCTCTTTGTTGCAGCTGCGTCCAGTGAGTACAGATTATAATCTGACCACTGGCTTTTTGAGTGTCAGTAGTGGCTCCGAGCTCGATGCAACTCTCAGTGCATCGACTATTACAATTACTGGGACATCAGGTACGCTGTATACAAATGCAGGGACATTTAGTAACGGAAGTACAGAAGTAAACTTTTCAGGTAATGGTAGTGCGACGATCAATTCCGGTAGTATTACATTTAATAATTTTAGAAGTTCTGGTACGGGCACAAAAAGCCTCGGTGTTTCAGGAATTTCTGTTGCGAATAATATATTTATTACCGCAGGTACGTTTAATCCAAACGGAGTAACTATGACAGGTTCAGGAATCAGTAACGTACTAACGGCGACTAATAGTACTTTATTGGTGGATAAAAATACCACTACAGCATTTTCGGATAATTATTCAAGTATGGAAACAGTAACACTTGGTACCGGTTCGACGGTTGACTACATGGGAAGTGGTTCGCAGACAATTAGTAGTTCGTTCGGTTATGAAAATATAAAAACCTCAACAGGAGGTACCAAGACTTTAAATGGTACTACTGTTGCAAATGGATCAATTACTATTACTACATCAACACTCACCACTGCAGGTAATACACTGACTGCTCTGAGCATTTCAGTTGATGGAACAAGTACATTTACTGCTAGTTCGACATCTACGGTCACCATTACTGGCACGACAGGACCAGTTTTTACGCTTACCTCAGGAGGCGCATTTAATGCAAATTCTTCATCTTTTGTTTTTAACGGCAATGCGACCATGACGCTTCTTTCTGGTACATTCACCGGCGGTAATGCGTTTAACGACGTCACATTCTCTCCAACGGTTTCGGTAGGTGGTAATAAAACCTACACTCCAAGTTCTACGGCAGTAGCGATAAATGGCAATTTTACTATTAATCCTTCCGCATCGGTTATCACAACAACTTTGATAGTAAATTTAGCCGCAAATCTTACTGTTGCAACAAATAAAACAATAACAATCCAAGGTACCGGTACAGGATTAGGTAGAATTGATTTACAGTCATTTGCCTTGAGCGCGGGTTCGATGTCAATTGCGTCAACCGGCACGGTCCTTGGTAATACCGGGAGTATTACATTAGCTGGCAGTTGGACGAATGGTGGTACTTTTACTGAAGGAACATCGACAGTGACTTTAAATAGTGGCACAACAGCAGTCGTGACAGGTACGACAACATTTTACAATCTTACTATTACTCATACTGCAGCCAAAGAAGTTGATTTCGCAACTTCGGGTACTCCGATTTTTCACGTGACGAATGCTTTTGTTGTAACGGGAAGTTCGGGCAATCTTATTAAATTATATTCAGATTCCGCCGGTACTCAGTGGGAATTTCATCCGACAGGCACGGCCTCGGTTGATTACGCTGATGTGAAAGATGGTGGTTGTCAGTCGGGCGCTATTACTATTACGCCCACAAACTCGATCAACAGCGGCAACAATGATTCGTGTTGGTTTTTTGCAAGTGCATTATCGTTTGATATTGATACAGCATTAACTGATGCCGAGTCTGCTTCGCCGTACTCAGTAGCGTTGGGTACACTTACCACTTCGGATACCAGGGTCTCAGGCAGTACTGATAGCATCAATTATATTTGGCTTGATATTAGCAGCAGTGCGCCTGGTGGGGCGGTTATAACGGTCCTCAATGCCAATGGATCAAACGGCCTCGTTTCTACCTCAAAACCAACAAGTACCATAAATAGCACGGATGGTTCAGTAGCGGACGGAACGGAAAATTATGGGTTGTGCGTTGTCTCAGTATCTACAAGTTCTGGTACCTTAGATGATGAAGGGGGATATGATGGAGACACGTGCGCGGGTAACAGCGAAACTAATAATGTTCAGGAGCTTAGTTCGTCCGGTGAGATACTACTTGATACCAATGGAGCCGCGATTACTGCCGGAAGGGCACAAATTGCCGTAAATGCATCCATAAGTTCCGTAACTCCTGCACATGATGATTATACCGATACGCTTATATTTTTAGTAACAGGAACGTTTTAGTTCTGAGGACTATTTAAGGTATTCTAAAAATATCAGTGACAAACAATAAAGCGTATTACATGGCTGTGGATAACTTACGTTGCTGATATTTCTTTATATAAATGCTATAATTTGTGAAGCCTACAACATTACTAATTTTTTCTTATACTTACATTAATCAATCAATGAATAAATTTTTACGTAAAAGTACAGCGATTGCTCTCACGCTCGCAATGCTTGTTTCAGTTTCTTATCTTCATTTTCAAACCCTGCAAGCGGCGACGATCACAAGCGCTAAGGCTACATTTGGAAGACTTAAAGCTAGTACTGCGAATGAATTTGGCACAATTGAATTTGCGACTCCAACCGGTATTCAAACAGGAGGCGCGGATACTATCACGCTTACGTTCAGCGCGGATTTTACTCTTGCAGCAGAAGTTGCAAACAACTACGATATTGAACTCGGGGATAGCGCTACGTGTTCTACGGCTACATATACTGATGAAGTCGTTGCGCTTTCGCCTTCAGCAACCGATTGGGGACTCGATATTACTGGCCAAGTAATTACGCTTTCTCCGGAAACCGACCAAGTACTTACTGCTGGGTTTTGTATGAGACTTGTCTGGGGTACCGCTGCAACCACTGGTGCAACTGGATCATCAAGTACGATTACAAACGGTGCAGTAGATGATGATGACACAATTACTATTGCAGGTGCCTTTGGGGATACCGGGACTATTACCGTAGATATTATCGATGATGACCAAGTCACTGTGACTGCTAGCGTCAACCAGTCTATTACATTTGACCTCGATGCCACAGTGGCAGACGGAGAGACCGGTACTCCTTACAACGTTGCACTTGGTACGATCACTACGACTGATACTCGCGTCTCAGGGTCAACAGATAGCGTTAACATGATTGTTGCGGAAGCTGACACCAATGCTTCCGGCGGGGTAGTGGTAACAGTACGTAACGCGAACGGTTCAAATGGCCTAGTGTCTACCTCTGTTCCAGCTGATAACATAAATAGCGCTGATGCGGCAATGATTGATGGTACGGAAAATTATGGTCTCTGTGTTATCACTGCAGGACTAAGCGGATTTACAATCGCAACTCCGTATGCGTCAAATACGTGCGCGACAAACTCTGAGACAAACGACGTAGAAGCACTTACAACAACAGGAGAAAACATTTTGAGTACAACAGCACCAGTGTCTGCTGCTCATGCAGAAATTTCGGTCAATGCTGCTATATCTGGCACTACTGTTGCTCACTCAGACTACACGGATACGCTGACATTTATTGCAACTGCAACTTTCTAAATTTTAACTAAATGAACTCTAATTCATTCTCAAGAAACGCATTTCTTTTTCTCACTGCTGCTATCGTTCTATTGTATGGCGTAAAAGCTGAAGCTCTTACGCTTTCTCCCGTGCGTTTTGAACTTACGGCAGACCCTGGGGCAACAGTTTCGGGAGAGATGGTTCTTACCAATGAACGAGAAACCACAGAGACGTACTATTCTTCATTTTCCAATTTTGAAGCACAAGGAGAATCAGGAAGCCCGAACTTCATCACTCCAACTGAAGGCTTAGGAACATGGATGAGTACGCAAGCAAGTCTAACCCTTCAGTCCGGCGAATCACAAATTGTACCTTTCCAAATCAAGGTACCTAGCGATGCCGAACCAGGAGGGAATTTTGCTGCAATTTTTTGGTCTACAAGTCCAAGTGACATTGGTGAAGGTGGTGCTGTTGTTATTGGTGCTCGAACAGGAATACTCGTACTTCTTTCGGTTAATGGAGAGGTAGAAGTGAGTGGGGGAGTTACTGGATATACCACAAAGGATGAAAAAAGCTATTACGAATCCCTCCCCATTGAATTTGTCTATCGGTTTAGAAACGATGGAGGCGATCGTATCAAACCTGAAGGCGACATAACTATCAAAAATCTTTTTGGTTTTACGAAAGCGGTAATACCTGCCAATACCGTAGAAGGCAATGTACTTCCGACCCAAATCCGCCGTTTTGAAACAGCATGGGTTGGTAATGGAAAAAATGCTTCCACTGAGCCCGAGCTTATCGATGGATTTTTTAATAAAGCAAAAAATGAATGGCGCAATTTTGCTCTTGGCCGCTTTACTGCAACCCTTGATCTTACCTACGGCGAAACTGAGCAAAAAACGCAGTCAAAAATAGCATTTTGGGTATTTCCATGGCATTTTTTGATTGTCTTTCTCGTATTACTTATTCTTGCTCTCTATACTATTTCGAAACTGATGCGCGCGTATAACAGATGGATTATCGCACGAGTCGAAGAGCGAATGATCGCTGAGGGAAAAATTTCCTCATCTCGCAAGACTAACTAATACGCCTATGCGGAGGAATCCCACACGATTCCATGAAACAACGTTTGAACGCTTTGTGTGTTCGATCGTATTGATTGCGTATCTTGTTTTATATTCTCAAAGTGGCAGAGCTCAAACAGATCCCGTAGAAGTACCGCTTAGCGTGACGGCGACCGTAGTAGGGGAACCAGGCGTAGACAATGGTGGTGGCGGAGGCGGCAATTTTTCTAGTCCGACTGAAGTTATTTTTTCAGGACGTGCGTACCCGCTTTCGGTAGTCATTTTACTTAAAGATGGAGTCGAGGTTGTAAACACCATCGCAGGCCCTGATGCAAAATTTGAAATTAAACTCTCCAATCTTTCAAGCGGTACCTATACGTTTTCACTTCTTTCAGAAGACTCTGCTGGGCGCCGTTCAATACCTTTTACGATTCCGATTATGATTACCAAAGGAGCGTCAACTACGGTATCGGGTATTTTTTTGGCTCCCACCATCGATATAGATAAAGAAGTCGTTAAGCGTGGCGATATTTTAGCTATTTTCGGACAGAGTGTCCCATCGGCAACGATCACTATTGAAGTTCACTCAGACCAGGAAATTACAGCTGTCGTACCGACTGATGCATGGGGAACATATTTATATAATCTTAATACGACACTTCTATCATACGGAGAGCATGATACGAGTACTCGCGCCGAGCTTGTAGCAACCAATGAAATCACAACCAATAGTCAGAGCTTAACCTTTGTGGTTGGTGATCAGAATATTTATCCTGAAGGTGCATGCGTACTTAGTGCTGATTTGAATAATGACTGTCGCGTGAACTTGGTAGATTTTTCAATTTTAGCGTTTTGGTATTTAAAACCATTTCCTCCAACACTTGTTGATTTAAATGGTGACGGTAAAGTGACACTGATAGACTTTTCAATAATGGCATTTTATTGGACAGGTTAACCAAGAATTGTACTCATGGATCATCATATACAAATATCATATTGGAATAAAGGAAACACTGTATTATTGTGCTGTGCTATTTTAATTTCAATATATTTTTTACCACTCACTCTTCATGCCGCAACACTTTATTTTGAAAAACCAAGTGGTGAATACGGAATCGGCGATACGCTCGCTGTGCCTCTTAAACTTGATACATCAGGGGTAGCAGTAAATGCGATATCTGCGGAAATCATTTTCCCTGAAGCATTAGTATCAGTGAGTCGTATTCAAGATGCCAATTCGCCAGTGACACTATGGATCGATCCTCCGAAAATTTCCGGAAGCTCACTGTCGTTTGCCGGTATTATGCCTGGCGGATTTACGAGCGTGATTGAGCCTGAAACAAACACTAATGTGCCGGCAACCATTCTTACGGTTATTATCACGGTTGAAAAAGCAGGAGATGGAGAAATTAATTTTTCCGAATCAAATTTGTATGTAAACGATGGCAAGGGTACTCGTGCCAATCTCTTGGCCATACCGCTTTTGCTTCATTTTAATAAAGAAGGATCAGGTAAGGCGTATGTAATACGGGACAACATTCCACCAGAGGCTTTTACGCCGCTTGTGACAAACGACCCGAATCTCTATGACGGAAAGTACGTACTTATTTGGAATACAACTGACAAAGAAAGCGGGATAGCGTATTACGAGGTAAAAGAGGGGAATGGGCCATGGATGCGTGCCCAAAGTCCCTTCGTACTTGCCGACCAAACCATGAAAGGGAGTATCAAGGTGAAAGCTGTTGATCAAGCGGGGAATATTCGCATCGGTTCAACTGGCACTGCGCCGCAATTTCCGATTTCAATTTTTATAATTCCTGCTCTACTGATCCTTATTCTTCTCCTTATCTTGCGTCGCGTGTATACTAAACATATTCGCAGAAAAATATGAAAAAATTCCTAATTTTTTTAGCTGTACTTACGATGTCGGTGCTCTTTGTGCCGAAAGTATTTGCTGCATCATTACTCCTCTCACCCTCAACTGGTGCGTATAAAGTTGGCGATTCTTTTTCCGTACAGGTGTTCGTGGCAAGCAACGGCACTGCAATCAATGCTGTATCAGGCTTAGTAACCTATCCGGTAGACAAACTCTCGCTTACCAATATCTCTTCAAGCGGAAGCATTATCAATTTTTGGACGGTCAATCCGATCAAAGAAGTAAATGGTGCCCACTTTGAAGGAGTGGTACTCAATCCTGGCTACACTGGATCAAGCGGGAAAATAGTTACGCTTAATTTTAAGGTGTTGAAAGAAGGAGTGGCAACGTTACTTTTTTCTTCTGCTGCAATACTAGCGAACGACGGCTTAGGTACCAATGTCCTTGAAACAATTGGTAGTGCCACATACTCGCTCGGAGCAGCTGCGCCGATTTCCACCACCCCAGCAGGAGCACTCGTGCCCCTTGCGCCTGTAGTATCTTCACGTACGCATCCGGACCCTGAAAAATGGTATCCATCGCGTGATGTTGAGCTTGGTTGGACACTTGAAGAAGGCACGACTGGTGCAGCTGTGCTTGTCGATGAGCTTCCCAATACCAATCCAGGCACTAAATCGCTCGGTACGATAACCTCATACGCTCAGACGCTTTCCGCTGATGGTGTCTGGTATGCTCACGTTCGACTTTTAAATAAATATGGTTGGGGTGGAGTGAGTCACTTCCGCTTGCAGACAGATACGGTAGCGCCAAGTTTGTTTACTATTGAAACACAACCAACTGAAGAACAAGTGCCATTTGTAAAACTTAAATTCACTGCAACTGATGAACTCTCTGGCATAGATCAATACAAAGTTTCCATTGATGGGGGAGAAGAGAATGTTTGGACAGATAGTGGCACAAGTATTTACATATCCCCGCATCTTACTCCAGGAAAGCATACACTGATTGCCAAAGCATTTGATAAAGCCGGGAACAATCTTGCAGCGTCGGTGGACTTTGAAATTACCGCAATCGAAAAACCAGTCATTGAAAAATATCCTAAAAATTTGAAAGACGGTGACTTCTTGATACTCTCCGGTCATTCGTATCCAGACGCTCGCATTGCTATTATCCTCAAACCAACGCTCCAAGAAAGTACGTCATACTTTGGAACCGTTCGCTATCAAAGTGCTGATGTAAATTTGATTACCCGAAGTGTGATCGCGGATCGTAATGGTCTCTTTACCTTTGCCTATGACGAACGAGTACACAGTGGTATCTATACCGTTTATGCGATTGCGGAGCTTGAAAACGGGGCCCAAAGTCTTCCCTCTGACTCTGTCATAATAGTAGTTTCGCAGACGCTTATTGAACGCATTGTCGGGGTTGTTTCAAAGACGCTTATTCTTCTCATCCCGTTTATTGGCCTCCTGGCGCTCTTGGCAGGACTCATTTGGTATATCTGGTATCGCTATCGACTTTTCAAAAATCGCGTCAAAAGAGAGGTATATCAAGCAGAGGAAAGCATCCGGTCTGATATTGGGCCAATAGATGAAAAACTTCGTGCAGAAGTGATCTTACTTCGCAAGCTTCATGCAGGCGAGCCACTCGCAGCTCATGAAGTGGCCTTCTTAGAACAACTCGATCGCGAAATTGCCGCCGCCGCCGGGCATATTATGGAAAAGGTGGAAGATATCAATCAGAGCCTCGGTAAATAAATTTTACTGCGGAGGAGGGGAGATTCGAACTCCCGATCGAGTTTCCCCGACGCTGGTTTTCGAAACCAGTGCCTTCAACCACTCAGCCACTCCTCCCTCATTTCATTCGGTCGTCATGGCTTCGTGCCCTACTCGGGCACTCCCTATAGCATGTTCGCTTTCGCTCACATCAGCTATTCCTTCGCTTGCGCTTCGGATCAGACAGAATCTAAAGCAGTTTAGATTCTGTAGCCACTCCTCCTTGTATGAATATCTGTCGATACTAGCACTTTTATTAAAAAACTGGAATGTTATACTAGGCATATGAACATTCCGCGCATAGATCATGCGATCATCAACTTTTTCCGCAAGATCTACATTGTCTCTGCTCGTAGTGCGCTTTTTGTGGTATTTTTTTGGTTCGGGCTTTTGAAAGTGCTTGGCTTGAGCCCGGCAAGTCCGATGGTCCATGCTTTATTTGATAAGACTATTCCGTATGTATCGTTCGACACGTTTATCATAGCATTCGGGCTTTTTGAAGTATTGATCGGTATTTTATTTCTTATCCCGAAAGCTACCAGACTGGCGATTCCGCTTCTTTTCATGCATATGATTATGACTATGTTGCCGCTTTTTGTCTTGCCACATATGGTTTGGACTGCGTGGTTTGTGCCAACCCTCGAAGGGCAATATATCGTCAAAAACCTCGTCCTGATCGCTGCGGCGCTCGGTATTGCGTCACAAATGGTTCCCCTGCATCAGACAAGAACTACGAGGTAACACATTATCTTGCTGGAGAAGAAAAAAAATGGTATTGTCTGGGTGGTTTTATGTATGTAGCTAGTAATTGGTAACTATATTGGCCTTATCGTCTAACGGTTAGGACATCGGCTTTTCAAGCCGGTAATCCGGGTTCGATTCCCGGTAGGGTCACAACATTCAATAAAATTTATTGAAGTCTTATGGATACTATACAAATTATTATTCTCGCGGCTGGACAAGGGAAACGCATGCAAACCGAAGTGCCGAAAGCCCTTGTGCCATTTCATGGCATGCCGATGATTGACTACGTGCTGCGCGCAGTAAGAGAAAGCGGTCTATCTCGGAAGCCAATCGTTGTTGTTGGGTATAAAAAAGAAGAAGTGGTCAAGCATGTTGCCGGGCAAGGAATTTGTGTGGATCAAAAAGAAATACTTGGTACTGGGCATGCTGTGCTTGCTACGGAAAATGATATACCCCAAGACGTGAGTGATATTGTTGTTCTCTACGCTGATGCACCTTCAGTGACTGGCGCCATGGTTGCCAACCTTGTGGCAACGCACACAGCTGAAAATAAAAATCTTACGATGGCCACAGTAGTTGTGCCTCATTTTGAAGGCTGGTACGAAGTTTTTTATGCGCCCTTTAGTCGTGTTGTGCGTGATGAATTTGGGAAAATAGTAAAAAATGTAGAGTTTAAAGATGCAACCGAGGAGGAGAAAAAAATTCGTGAGCTCAATCCCTGCTACTTCTGCTTTAAGAAAGATTGGCTCTTTGAACACTTAAAACTTATTAAAAATGAAAATACACAAGGAGAGTATTATCTGACTGACCTCGTAAAATACGCTGCCACAGAAGGCAGTATTGCCTCCGTGACAATTAGTCCAGAAGAGGCACTAGGGGTAAATAGTAAAGTAGAACTTGAACGTTTGGAAGCAATTGTAAAAAAGTAATTCCTACGCTTGTACTAGAGAATTATTCTTTTGTATTGTGAAGCCAGAGGTAGATGTCTTCTAGTGCACGCACTGCATCGCCTGCGGCAATGTTGTTTTGATGATAGAGGACATCAGTCACGTCTCCGGCTGCCCATACGCCGAGTACGCTCGTTTTTTGAGTTCGAGGGTCAATAACGATAGATCCGACAGGATTAAGATCAAGAAAGCCTTTGGCAAAAGAAGAATTTGGGATTTGGCCGATTTCTACGAAAATTCCGGTCCCAGTTAGCTTTTCTTCCTGGCCGGTAGTGGTATGGCGAATAGTCATACCACTTACAAATTTTTCACCAGAGATGTTTAGAAGTTCAATATCAGTAATCGCCTTGAATTTCGGATCTTTTTTTGTTTGGGCGACGGTGATTTCATCAGCACGAAAAGTGTTACTGCGGTTTAGGAGCGTGACGCTTTTACAATAGGCGAGGAGCTGCGCTGCAGTTTCAAATGCTGCATTGCCTCCGCCGACGACAATCACATCTTGATCACTAAAAAGCGGACCGTCACAAGAGGCACAATAGGTGAGGCCTTTGTTTTCAAATTCTGCGGCACCAGGGATATCAAGTGCACGACGCTTGGAGCCAGAAGCAATCAAGACAGCTCGCGACGATATTGATTCGCCAGAATCAAGGGTGACAGATAAATTACCAGCAGATCCTGCTAGTGCGGTCGTTGTGACACTTTCTTTAACTTCTAGAATATCTCCTTGGTATTCCAAGACATGGGATTTGAGATTTTGTGCGAGTGTAGCACCTTCGATATGAGGAGTACCGATCCAGTTTTGAATGTCAGTAGACACGACAGATTGGCCACCAAACTCACCTGTTACCAAAAGGGTTTTTAGGCGTTTACGGGCAGCATATACAGCTGCTGCAGAGCCAGCTGGGCCGCCACCAATAATGATGAGATCGTACATAAAAAGTATTAAGTATTAGATATAAAGTATTAAGAATAAATACACTCGAATTTCGAGCTCATACATTATACACGATACTTTCTACTTGATACTACTTCTTCGGCCTTCGGAGAAAAGCAGGCACAGCACTCCAGTCATCTGTCGTGTCATCAAAAATGTCGTCTACTATTTTTTCAGGCTTTTTTATGTAGTCGTTTTCGAGCGAATTGTGAATTTGTTTTTTAGGCGTCACAATCAATTCATCTTTTTCCAGGATTGGTTGTGTTGTGGAACTTTGAGCGTTACTTTGGAAAAGGCTCTTACGTGGAGAGTCAGTCGGAAAACCAGTTGCGATAACAGTCACCTTGACTTCACCTTTTTTCAGACGATCATCCTTGATTGTACCGAATATGACTTTAGCATCCTTGTCGATTGATTCGGTAATCACTTTAGCTGCATCACCGATTTCGTGGATTGTGAGATCATCGCCGCCTGAGATAGCAAAGAGAACGCCTTTTGCACCATTGATTGAGAGTTCAAGTAGCGGTGAGTTGATAGCAGTTGTTGCAGCATTTTCAGCCCGTTTTTCACCTGAGGCAGAGCCGATACCCATCAGAGCGCTCCCTGTGTCTACCATGACAGCCTTAATGTCGGCAAAGTCAACGTTGATGATACCTGGAGTCGTAATCAGATCAGAAATACCCTCAACCGCTTGGCGAAGCACGTCATCGCAGAGAGCAAACGCGTCTTGGAAACTTGTTTCTCGTCCTGCGATGGCAAGCAAGCGATCGTTCGGGATGACAATGATTGCGTCAACTTCTTTTTGTAATTCTTCAAGACCAGTTTCTGCGATGCGCATGCGCTGATTGCCTTCGAAGAAAAATGGTTTCGTTACGACACCGACGGTGAGGATGCCTTGTTCTTTTGCGACGCGCGCTACGATCGGAGCTGCACCAGTACCAGTACCACCACCCATACCGCAGGCGATAAAGACCATGTCAGCACCTTTGATGACATCTTGTATTTCTGCTTTGGTTTCTTCGGCTGCATGTTTGCCGACTTCAGGATTCATACCTGCACCAAGTCCTTTGGTAAGGTTTTTCCCAAGATGGATCTTTTTTTCAGCAAGGGAGTTGTGTAGGTCTTGAGTATCGGTATTCATCGAGATGAATTCCACCCCGCGAACCTTAGAATTGATCATGTGATTGAGGGCATTTTTCCCCGATCCTCCAACACCTATTACTTTTATACGGGCGAATGTTTCAACGGCTGGATTGATTTTAGGCATGTTTTTCATTGAAAATTAAGCGTTTTTTGGTTGAGTATACGCTGGCACTCAGGTAATAATTCGTATCCGATCATAATAACAGAAAACAAAAAAAAGTATACCCCTACCGAATTTTGAAAAATTCGGTAGGGGTATACCCCAGCATCCAGTTATTTTCATTTTCTTACGGCAAAAACTGTCGAAAAATATTTTGCAGTGATCGTTTTGTTTCTGCAATAAAACCTGGGCCATTTCGCCCCGGGTTTGAGGCGTGTTCTTTTGCAAGAAGACACAAACCAGAAGCGACAAACCATGCAGAGTCTCTGACTTTATGTTTCGATGCGCTAAAAATTTCAGTCGAACCGATTTTTGAAGGCAATCGAAGTAAGGCTTTTGATAACTCCTCAATCACCGCAATACTTGATCCACCACCAGTGATAATAATACCGGCTGGAAGGAGTCCACTCCGTTTTATTTTTTTCAAATAATTTTCGATCAATTCAAATATATCTGAAAGACGTGCCTCAATGATTTCATCGAGTTTTTTCTTCGGATAGTTTGAAAGAAAAGTACCGGTTTTGATACCTTCAGCTTCCTCAAGTGGGATGCGAAAGCCGAGCGCGATGTCGTTGGTGATGTCAGTGGAACCGATTGAAAACACATGCAGTCCGATTAGGAAAGTGTTTTCCCATACAGCGATACTGACAGTTTCTGCTCCGATGTTGACAAGCATTGCTCCCACTGAGCGCTGTTTTGACGAAAGAGCGATTTCGCTTGCAGCAATAGGACTCGGAATCACATCCACTACTTCAATGCCCGCCAAAGTCACTGTGGTCACCATATCGTCAAGGTGTTGGGCAAGGCAGCTTACAACGAGTGTTTTTACTTCAAGCTTAATGCCCTGCATAGTTTCCGGCCTACCCATAACTTCTTTACCATCAAGTTTGAAGGCGATAGGAGAAACATGGATAATCTTTCGATTTGAAGTAGTAATAGACTCTTCGCTTTGGCTTATTGCTTTGGCGATATCAAGACTCGTGACTTCGTTGTTGGCTTTGGAAATAATCGCCTCGCCGTGGCTGATTTCAGACGACAGACTCACTCCACCAATAGAAACGAGCGCCCGTTTAATCGGAACTCCCGCAGCTCGTTCTGCTTCGAGCACTGCTTTTTTGATGCTTTTTACAACGTTTGCACTTTCAACAATATAGCCGTGGCGCATGCCGTGTGAATCTGCGTATCCTGTTCCAATAATGCGCGGTATATCCGAATCTTTCAACCATTCAGCCACCACAACGCGTGTTGCGTATGTGCCGACATCAATTCCTACTGTAATGTTTCTGTTTGCCATGTGTAAAAATCTACTTCAATTTGAAGTGGCGAATCCATTTTTCTTCAAGTCTTTCCATTGTACTACCATGGACGTGTCCTTTCAAATGCAACATGCCGTGGATAAGTAAAAAAAGCGAAAAACTTTTCTCTGTCATCTCAAATTTTGGCGCGTCGAGCTTGACTACGGAACGACAAATGACAAGTTCTCCAGAGTGCGGGGAAAGTGGAAAGCTTAAAATGTTCGTGGGTTTATTTTTGCCGCGAAAAGTGCTGTTGAGTTTTTGGGAAGTTGGTTTTGAAACAAATACAACTGAAAGCTCGTAGCGAGCGCCAAGAATTTTGTTCTTAAATGTGACAAAAGGCAAGCTCGGAAGCTTGCCTTTTGTTTGTATACTGATTGATACTTTCTGATCGCTTTTGTGCATAGGGCTAGCGTTCTCGCTCGACGAGTTTTCCGAGCTTGCGAAGTTTGTCCATATCTTTACGGCGATTGATGCGCTTGAGGGCTACGGTTTTTTGCTTAAGTTTTGAGAGCGCGCGTTCGTTGTAGCGCTTGGATTTCACTTTGATAAGGATTCCAGACTCTTGCATGCGACGTGTAAAGCGGCGCAGAAGATTTGCTCCGTTTTCATTACTGTTTTTCTTTACTTCAATGTGGGTATTAGCCATATGTCTTAGAAGATTAGCATAGTGTATTTGAAAATGCAATTGTAGCTTTAAGGAGGTTTGTCGTCGGGCTTACGAAAACATTGAGTGGTCAAAAAAGATCTTCGGGGTTAATTTCAACGGCATAATTTTGCCCAGCAGTCTCGATCGCCGAAAGAAGTTTTGGGTCACGTTCTCCTTTGTGGCGAAGCCCGGGTGTCGACCAACGGCTTCCATGCACTCGTACAAGCGCATGGAAGCCAACGGCGCGTCCCTTCCGCGCACGTCCTTCAATGATACTTATTTTTTCGCCTTCAAAAATTTGCATAAGGCGATTTTTTTCTAGATTTTGCGCTGAGGGTTTTCCGCGGAAAGAGAGCTTAATAAGAACGACAAATGGGGGATAGCGTAACCGTTCTCGAAGCGTTAGTTCTTCTTGATACCATTGCCGTAGATTGCCACTGTTTTTTACGTATAAAATAGGATCATTCGGATTGCGTGTTTGAATAAAAATTCTCCGTTCTGTGATCGATCGGAGCATGACGAGGAGCTCTAAAATTCGCTCATTGATCCGGTAGCTTGCGATATTAAAAAGGGAATCAAATGATATTACTGCAGTTGTATCAACACTTTGATTAAGGTAAAAAAGGGCCATTTCAGTGCCAAGGAGTATGCCTCCTTCTGCGCGCTCAAATTGTTTCATAACCTTTTGCGCGGCGCTTGCGGTACGTACCACTTCGCGATCAATGCGAAAAATTGGGATATGCGGGAAATCTTTTTTTAGTTCATTAAAAACATATTCAATACCTATGCCAAGCGGTACAAGATTCCAGCTCTGGCACACGGTACATGTACGCGTCGCGTCGAAGTCATGTTGGCAACGGTTACAGGTGTAGATACGTACTCCACTTCGCTCGTAAAGCACCAGAGGAGTTTGGCACGTTGGGCATGTCACAAGCGTACCGCAGTCGCGGCAGATGGTGGACGTGGCCAATCCCGTACGGAGTGTGAAAAGAAATATCTTCTTTTTCGACTCATGAGCTTCTTCGATCGCTTCTCGTACTTGGGGTGTAATACTGGAAAACTTTTTTTTAGCAACTGGTGCATTTTGGCTTGGGTCGATAATAATTTCTTCGGTTGTATGGGACATCCGAAAGACAGGCGCACTTACTTCGCCGATTTCCCTTGAATCAAACTTATACATTGTTTCAGCTCGTAATAATGTGTCAGCAATAATAAATCTCAGTTTCTGCTCGTGGGCAAAAATTTCAGCAAATATTCGGAAGTCGATAGTGCTTCCGTGCATACTTCTATATGCACCCGAACTTTCATGTTCTACGACAATGGTACCGAGATCGAAGCGGGGTATGGAAAGATAGGGTACCGTAGCGATAATAAGGACTGGATGTGTTTCAGCTGTCGTGCGATTGTATGCTTCGAGTAACTCTTTTTTTGTCCGTTCGCTATGAAAAACGAAAGTATATTGTTCAATGCCGCGACCGAGACTCTCGCTAAATGTTTTAATATCAGCGACGGTCGGCAAACAAATAAATACTGATTGTTTGCGTGCAAAGGCTTCTCGTATAAACGTCCGGTAATAAGACAAACGATCATCAAGCGGTGCCTGAAATATAAGTTTCTCTTGTACCGTGTCTCGAGTTTCTAAAGGTTTCTCAATTTGAGTTGCGACAATCAGCTTTTCATACTGTTCCAAGAAAAGTGTTGGAATGAGTTCACCAAAGACGGCGCTCGGTGCTCCTAAAAAATAGGAGCACGTTTCTTCGCAGGCTTTAAAAAAACTTTCAGGGAAGTGCGCCATTCCTTTCACTGAAGTAATTTTTCGAAGATTGAACGCCGAATTTTTAATCGTCGCTTTGGCCGCGCGTACTTCGTGGGTGCCAATAACGAGTGCGTGATGAATTTTTTTCCGCACAGGTACGGTTACAATCATACCGGGCACTATGTCCTTTGCCGAAAAATATGAAAGTTCCTCAGTTCGGATTTTAGTGGAAAGTGGCAAAACGGTGACTTCCTTCATATTTACAGCCTAGCATATATTTCCGTTCTTATCGGCAAGAAATGAATATGGTATACTCCGCTGGCAATGGCACTTTTTATGAAAAAATTGGGGATCGATCTGGGCACCGCTAACACCTTGGTTTTTTTGCCAGGCAAAGGCATTGTTTTAAACGAACCATCTGTAGTAGCAGTTTCGGAACAAGACAATCGGATTTTGGCGATTGGGAATGATGCGAAAGACATGATCGGAAAAACACCTGATAGTATTATTGCTTACCGACCAATGAAAGATGGTGTGATTGCTGACTATCGTGTGACTGAAGCGATGCTCCGCTATTTTATCGGTAAAGCTCTTGGAAAATGGAATCTATTTAAGCCGGATGTGATGATTTCTGTTCCTGCTGGGGTGACTTCAACGGAGCGCCGTGCAGTAGTAGAAGCAGCATTAAAAGCAGGTGCAAAAAATGCCTATGTCGTAAAAGAGCCGATTTTGGCTGCAATCGGCGCCGGTATTCCGATACATGAATCATGTGGACATATGATTGTTGATATTGGTGGTGGAACTACAGACGTGGCAGTTATTTCTCTTGGTGGAATCGTAGCTTCAACTTCGGTGAAATGCGCTGGGAATAAAATCGATTCAGCTATTGCTGATTATATAAAAAAAACATTCAACCTTGCGATCGGAGATAAAACAGCAGAGGACGTAAAAATAAAAATCGGTGCCGCAATTCCGCTCGAGGAAGAGCTCACAATGACAATCAAGGGCCGTGATTTTATTCAAGGTTTGCCACGCTCTGCTCACGTGTCGACCAATGAAATTGTAAAATCAATCGATAAAGAACTCCGCCAGATGATCAAAGCTATCAAAGACGTGCTCCAGGAGACGCCGCCCGAGCTCGCGTCCGATATTATTGACCAGGGAATTATTATGACCGGCGGATCTTCCATGCTTCGCAATTTTCCTGACTTGGTCTATCGCAAAACAGGTGTTAAAGCCAAACTTGCCGATGATGCTCTCTATTGTGTGGCAAAAGGTACGGGTATTGCACTTGAACACCTTGATACCTACAAACGCACCATCATTAGCAAGCGATAAAGCTGCCTCGCTGCTCTTAAATTTATTATGGAATTTTGGGACCAGGAAAATATCGCGAAGACACTACACCATGCCTATATTATAGAAGGCGCATACGATAGTGCACTTCCAAAGCTTCATGGACTTTTTGATCGTTTGCAATTTCCAATACAAAACAATCCTGATTTTTACCCTTTGACGTACAAAACATTTAGCATTAATGATGCTCGGGATTTGAAAAAAAGTGATGCGGAAAAAAGTTCGGGAGCCAACAGAAAAATTTTTGTTATATCATTTTTGTCTATAACAAACGAAGCCCAGCACGCTTTACTTAAAACACTTGAGGAGCCGCAAGTAAATACACATTTTTTTATTATTACTCCACGGATCGATATTTTTCTGCCCACGGTTCTTTCTCGGGTTCAAATTGTGCATACGGATCCACTCTACGAAGCTTCTAAGGCTGCACAGGATTTTCTGCGGAGTACGCCGCCTCTGCGCATAGCTCAGGTCACGAAGCTTATTGCTAAATACAAAAATGCGGAAGACGGAGAGGAGTTGAAAGCCGCTGTCCGAGCCCTCTTGTCTGAAGTGGAAGCTATTGTAGCGAAAGATTTTAACGCTTCAAGGGAGGCAGCCAATAAATTGAAGCTTATTGACCAAGCACGATCCTATGTTGGGGATAGGGGAGCTTCAGTGAAGATAATTTTGGAGCATCTTGCCCTCACTTTGTAAATTTGACAAATAAGCCAATAGAGACGAGAATGGGCTCAAACAAAAAAATAGATTATGGAATCGAAAACCTACCAGCTTAAGGTTTTCGAACCAAGTTTTGAAAACCAAAAAAAGAAAATAATAAAAACTTTTTGTTTCTCATTTGAAGATCAAAAGAATGGGAGCAAGCTTTTGGATATTGAATATTTCCAAGACCTGATAGGAAAATTCGATAAGCCCGTCAATAAACACTTAGATAAAGGCTATACTTTAATCCTAGCTTGTAAAAATTTCTCTGAAGATCAATTGGCAACTTATTTTAAGGTTCCAAACGTGAAGAAATATCATCATAAATATGTTAGCGTAGAAGAACTGAAAAATATTCATCAAAAAAAATTTATTGTTATTCAATCCATATCTTAAGAGCCAAAATGTATAATTGCAATTGGCTCTTTCTTTTTGCTATACTCAGCATATGGCATACAATTTTTCATCTCTTAAAGCTGATCTTGTGAAAGTAAGCGAACGTCTTGCTAAAGAATATTCTCAAATCCACACCGGACGAGCGAGCCCAACTCTCTTAGATGGTGTCACGATAGATTCGTATGGCGCACAAACTCCGATTAAGAACGTCGCTTCGGTCAACATTGAAGACCCAAAAACGCTTCGAGTCGTACCGTGGGACAAAATGCACAATAAAGAAATAGAGAAGGCAATCATTGCTGCAAATCTTGGATTATCAGTCGCGCCTGACGATCAAGGTTTGCGGGTGATCTTCCCGCAGCTCACAACTGAGACGCGGCTAAAACTCGTGAAGATACTCAAAGAAAAACTTGAAGAAGCCCGAATCGCACTTCGTAAAGAACGCGACGGTGTTTGGAATGATATCCAAGATATGGAGCGCGATGGTGCTATGTCGGAAGATGATAAATTCCGCGGCAAAGATGAGCTTCAAAAATATATTGATGAAGCCAATGTCGGTCTCGAAGCGCAATTTTCTAAAAAAGAAACTGAGGTCATGAATTAATATGTCCGTTATTATCTTTATTTTTATTCTTCTTATTCTCGTCCTGGTGCATGAGCTCGGGCATTTTATTTTTGCCAAGCGAGCTGGTGTGCGCGTAGATGAATTTGGTTTTGGCTATCCGCCACGCGCGGTCAAACTTTTTACCTGGAAGGGGACTCTCTTTACGCTCAACTGGCTGCCGTTTGGTGGCTTTGTTAAAATCTTCGGAGAAAATCCCGATCCTCTAAGCATGTCTGGACCAGACAAGGAAAGCGCCCTTATTCACAAGCCACGCTATGTGCAAGCGCTTGTTTTGTTTGCCGGCATACTGTTCAATATTATTCTGGCCTGGATATTATTTTCTGTTGGTTTTATGAGTGGTATGCCAACCTCCGCTGGTGCAGCACCTGCTGGAGTTGATATTCGTGATCCGAAACTTCTTGTCGTCGATGTCGTAGCTGGTTCGCCAGCAGCAGAGGCTGGACTTCAAACAAAAGACCAAATCATTTCACTTGCGACAGAAACTGAAACAGTGGGGGATATAACAGTCCCCGCAGTTCAGAGTTTTATTTCTTCCCACGGAGATACACCGATTACGGTAACATATGTTCGCGACAACGATGTGCAGACGGTAAGTATTACGCCGAAGACGGGGATTTCTTCAGAGCCTGACACAGCGGTCATCGGAATCAATATGGATTTTGTTGGTACGGTCAAGCTCAGTGTGCCTCGGGCTCTGTGGGAAGGGGCCAAACTGACCGTGCATGTATTGGTTGCGACCGTGGTTCAATTTTATACACTGATCCATGATGCAATTTCTGGAAAAGGAAGTTTGGATGGGATTGCAGGCCCGGTCGGCATTGTCGGTATTGTTGGCACAGCGTACGAGTTTGGAATTATTTATCTACTTTCATTTACTGCGCTCATTTCCATCAACCTTGCAATCATCAACCTCATACCATTTCCTGCGCTCGACGGTGGACGACTCTTCTTCCTTCTCATAGAAGCTATCAAAGGCTCACGCATCAATCCTAAAATCGGAAATATCGTAAACCTGATCGGTTTCGGGCTCCTTATTCTTCTTATGCTTTTTGTGACCTACCACGATATTGTGAATTTGATCAAAAATCATGCCGGTTGATACAATTGCTATCATGTGGTATTCTTATGTCACTTCGACCGCCGTGCGGTCTTTTTTATAGAATAATCAAAATACAAAAAAAGAATGGAAATTCGAAACATCGCAATTATCGCCCACGTTGACCACGGCAAAACAACCCTCACTGACATGCTCATGAAGCAATGTAACATGGTAGAAGAGGGCGTCACCATGGATTCAAACACGCTCGAGCAGGAGCGCGGCATTACCATATACGCCAAAAATACTTCGGTCATGTATAAGGGCACAAAAATTAACATTGTTGATACGCCTGGACACGCTGACTTCGGATCTGAAGTGGAGCGCGTGCTCCGTGCTATCGACTCCGTACTCCTTTTGGTGGACGCGCAAGAAGGACCGATGCCGCAAACTCGTTTCGTACTTAAAAAATCTCTCGAGCTTGGCCTCCAGCCTATTTTGGTCATCAATAAAATTGACAAGCCAGCTGCCAATCCTGATCGCACACACGAAGAAGTGCTTGAGCTTTTCCTTGAGCTTGGTGCAACCGATAAGCAAATTGATTTCACGACCGTGTACGCGATTGGGCGCGCGGGTATTGCGAAACGAAAACTTACAGATGAATCTACTGATCTCATGCCGCTTCTCGACGTCGTGCTCGAAGAAGTGCCAGCTGCATCCGGAAAAGAAGCGGAACCATTTCAAGCCCAAGTTTTCAATCTTGCGTATGACAACTTTCTTGGCCGCTTAGCGATTGTTCGGATCTATCAAGGCACGGTTACTGATGGTAGTACTATTATCGTGAAAAAAGCCGACGGAGAAAGTCGTACAGCTCGCATTACTAAGATATATACTTTTTTGGGATTAACACGTAAGGAAGTCAAAGAAGCAACTGCTGGAGATATTGTTATTATTGCAGGTATTCCTGATGTGTATATCGGTGAGACTCTCTGTATGGATTCATCAGTTCTGCCCCTTTCTGCCATCGGTATTGATGAACCGACAATCTCCCTTAACTTCATGGTAAACGACTCACCGTTTGCCGGCCGCGAAGGAAAGTTTGTCACTTCACGCCAGATCCGGGATCGCTTGGTGCGAGAGCTTGAAGTGAATGTGGGGCTTAAGGTTGATTTCAATAACAACGACTATTTTACTGTGTATGGTCGCGGCGAACTCCATATTGCTGTGCTTTTGGAAAATATGCGCCGTGAAGGATATGAAGTACAAGTGTCTCAACCACAAGTAATCGTTAAAGAAGAAAATGGCGAGAAAGTTGAGCCGTACGAAGAAGTAATTGTCGATGTGCCAACTGCCGCGAGCGGAACTGTGATTGAAAAACTCACGAAGCGCCGAGGATTACTCCAACATATGCAGGAGAAAGAGGGAATTACTCGCGTAATATTTGAAATGCCGACACGCGGGCTTTTGGGATATCGCGGACAATTTATCATCGACACGAAAGGCGAAGGTATTTTATCGTCTCGCTTTATTGGATTTAAGTCATATGTGGGAGAAATTAAAAAGCGAGAAGTTGGATCTATGACTTCCATGATGGCCGGCAAAGCAGTAGCATTTGCGCTTTGGAATCTTCAAGAGCGCGGACTTTTGTATGTTGAGCCAGGCAATGAAGTCTATGAAGGCATGGTTATCGGCAATGTCACGAAGGGCGATGATCTTGCGGTCAATCCGATCAAAGGAAAACAGCTTACCAACATGCGCGCTTCAGGATCAGATGAATCTATTTATCTCAAACCGGCCTACGTCTTATCGATTGAGCGGGGACTTGAAGTTATGTCCGGGGATGAATTTTTGGAGATAACTCCTGCGTCTGTCCGGCTACGTAAAAACCTCAAAAAATAGGATTTGTTCAGTTTTGTTGACTATATTTTTATATTGTGTTATGATGCATCTGCAATAGAAAGCAAAAAATACTTGATTTTTAAGGCTTAAAACCATTTAAAAAATTCAAACGTTATTTATTGACTGTTGTAAACAATAATGATACTATAGAAGTTCAGCTTTAAAAATCTAAAGAATTTTTTAAAAAATGCCTACAATAAATTTTAAACCCAAACAAGTTACCAAAAGAATCCTATCTCCACTCCAGGATCGAGCCTATGATGTCGTTGAAAACCGTTTTGGTTTGGCCAATGACGCGGAGCGTAAGACACTCGAAGCGATCGGAAAAAAATATGGAATTACTCGTGAACGCGTGCGACAGATTGAGCACGCAGCTCTTGCGCTTATTCGAAAATCAAATGAATACAAACAAGAAAATGAAGTATTCGGTGAAATAAAAAAACTCATTCACGAGCTTGGCGGCATTGTTCCAGAGGAAAATTTTCTTGCCTCACTTTCTAAAGATCCGATGGTACAAAATCATGTGCATTTTTATTTGGTGCTCGGTGATGATTTCACAAAACATAAAGAGGATGACCATTTTGAATCTCGCTGGAGTGTGAATGATGAAATCGCGCAAGATGTTCATGAATCCTTGCAGCGCTTGTATGCCAGTCTGTCTGATGACGAACTCATTTCAGAATCTGAAATCATCGGCCGTTTTCTTACGCACTTGAAGGATTCGTCTGATAAATATCGCGATGAAGAAATAGCCCGTCGCTGGCTCGGTCTTTCTAAAAAAATCGCCAAAAATCCACTCGGCGAATGGGGGAAAGCTGATTCTTCAAATGTCAAAACTCGCGGCGTTCGTGACTATGCGTTTCTCGTGATGCGAAAGCACGGTTCACCAATGCATTTCCATGAAGTAGCTAAAGCGATTTCTGATACATTTGGCAAAAAGACTCACGTTGCCACATGTCACAATGAGCTTATTAAGGATCCACGTTTTGTGCTCGTCGGCCGCGGTATGTATGCCTTGTCTGAATGGGGATACAAAACAGGTATTGTTCGGGACGTCATCAAAGAGATCCTTAAAAAGGAAGGTCCAATGCGAAAGGAGGACATCGTGGAGCGTGTCATGAAAGAGCGCTACCTCAAACGAAACACAATTTTGGTGAATCTTCAAAATCCAAAATATTTCAAAAAAACAAAAGACAAACTCTATACTGTTGCCTAAGAGCAGCCAAAACAAAAGCCCCGATCGGGGCTTTTGTTTTGGCTATTAACGATTTTTCGAATTCACAGTATACTGAGACTATGCGGACGTACAATAGAGGAATCATTCTCACTTTGATACTCATTGTGATTGGGTTTGTTTTGGTGCTCACACTCATCGGGTTTTTTCGTACCGGCACGCTTGATAGCAAACTCAATTTCACCGTTAAATCGATCCTTAAGGAGCCCTGCGGTTTAAGTATCAAAACTCCGCATCTTCATGAAAGCGTAACATTTCCGCTTGAAATCACGGGTTATATAAATGGCTGTGGCTGGGAACCCCGGGACGACCGTGCCGGCACTGTAGTACTTTATTCTGATCACGGTATGCCACTCACGCCTCCAGTCACGCTTCTTATGCCGCCACAGGCAGAGCGTGAACCGTACTACTTTGAATCAATCATAAACATTGTGCCTCCGAGTGGTACAAAAGAGGGAATACTTATTTTTGAAAACAATCGCGGTAACGGTCTTTCTCCTGAATTTGAGGAATATGAAATATCATTTAAATAAGCCTTCTGTAATACGGGAAGCTATATTATACTTACAAATACATGACACACTGTCTGCAAGTTAATCATAAATTTTCTTTGTTTATATGGATATAGTATTTGCTATTATTTCTTGGATATTTTTTATTATTGGCAAGCTCGCTATTGTGTGGGGGCCGATTTTGGCGCTCTACATTGCCTTTGAGTTTTGGCACCATTTTGTGGTGGACCGGTTTATTTCTGGCATCACCTGGAGTTTGCTTGAAGTGGAAGTGCCACGCGATATTTTAAAGTCTCCACTTGCCATGGAACTTATTTTCTCCAACGCTATGTACCAGATGAGTAACAAAGGACTCTGGGAGGTGTGGATACAAGGTGCGGTCCATCTCTGGTTCTCTTTGGAAATCGTTTCGACCGAAGGTCGAGTGCATTTTTATATTCGCACAGCAGATCGTATCAAGCCGCTTTTGGAAGCACAGATTTATGGTCAGTATCCGCAAGCCAAAATTGTTGAAGTAGAAGATTATACGTTGAGAGTGCCGTACGATGTTCCGAATGATGATTGGTACATGTGGGGGTGCGAATTTAAACTTGCCGACGGAGATTTTTATCCGATCAAAACCTATGTCAACTTCGGCCTTGATGAAAATCCAAAAGAAGAAGAAAAAATCGATCCACTCACGCCGACTGTAGAATTCCTCGGTTCGCTCACGAAAGGGCAACATATTTGGACGCAGATTATCGTGCGGGCAACAGAAAAACACTATCATCAGCACGGCACGCTCTTTAAACACCATGGCTGGGTAGAGGAAGGCAATCATTTTCTTAAAGAAATTATGATCCCGTATACCAAAAAGGGTATCAACTACGACGGGAGTACATCAACCGAAATCCGTATGCCAAAAATTGTGGAAGATAAAGTTAAAGCAATCAAAGAAAAACTTGAGAAAATCGGTTTTGACTGTGGTATTCGAGTGATCGTCCTATCAGAAAAAAAATATGTTACACAGGACGCTTTCAACAATCTTCGCCGCGCTTCGCGTCTTATGTATCGTCAATACACAGATCCAGATACAAATCGCTTAGAGAGAGTAAAACCAACACAATTTGATTCGCCATTCGCTGATCCAACAGGGAAAAGTTTAAAATTTATAAAACACCGCATGCTGTTTTGGTATCGTACTCGTACTTTTTTCCATCCAGCATTTTGGTATGCAGTAAAGTATCCAGCGTTTGTTAGTGCGTTTTTTCCTTCCCATCGGCCTGAACCATTTGTCCTCAATTCAGAGGAGCTTGCAACACTCTTTCATTTCCCTGGCCAAGTATCGCAAACACCCACATTTAAACGTTTGGAGTCTCGCACTGCAAAACCTCCGACCAATCTTCCTATTTAGCTATGCCGCCTGACCCACTCTTTAAAGAAAAACTACCGTCATTTATGCCAGCTAAAAGTGTTCTGATCAATCGCTACAGCATCGTAGTTGCCATTTGTGTACTACTCGGCTTACTTTGGTACCATACCTCAGCGAAGGCGCCAGTAGAATTTCAAGCCCCCGTCACGTTTACAATTGTCTCTGGAGAAAGTCTGCATGCGATTAGTACGCATTTAAAAGAGCAGCATCTTATTCGCTCAACCGCGACATTTGAGATTTTTGCGATGCTCTTTGGTAGTGATCAGCATATCAGTGAAGGAGATTATTATTTTGAACGTGCCATAGGAAGTATCGAAATAGCAAGAAGGATTGCCACGGCTGACCGGCATATAGAACCGATCAAGGTGACTCTGCCGGAAGGCCTCACACGAAGCGAAATGGCAGTAGCCTTAAGTGAAAAACTACCAGACTTTGATGAAGCAGTATTTTTAGCCTCTACAAAAGAAGACGAAGGATATTTGTTTCCTGATACGTATTTCTTTTTCCCAAGCACAACCACCGAAGAAGTCATACTGCGTCTCAAAAATGCTTTTACTGAGAAAATAGTATCACTTGAAGGAGATATTATTCAATCAGGTCATACGCTTCAAGATATTGTGATTATGGCGTCGATAGTAGAGAAGGAAGCAGGGAGTGGAGTGGATCGTGCAATGATTTCGGGTATTCTTTGGAAACGACTTTCTCTTGGCATGCCGCTTCAAGTGGATGCTAGTTTTCTTTTCATTAATGGCAAATCATCAGTAGAGTTGACCCAAGATGATTTGGCTATTGATTCGCTTTACAACACCTATAAATACAAAGATTTGCCGCCTGGGCCCATTGCCAATCCTGGTCTGGCGGCACTTGAAGCAGCGATATTTCCGCAAGAATCACCTTACCTTTTTTATCTCCATGACAAAAATGGTATGATCCATTACGCCGAGACGTTTGAGGGGCATAAGCAAAATAAAGCTCTCTTTCTATAATCCAAATTTTAAAACAATGGAAACAAAATACTACTATACAATCGGTCTTGAAATCCATGCTGAGCTCAACACTGAGACCAAAATGTTTTGCGACTGCAAGAATGATCCAGAGGAGAAACGCCCCAATGTAAATATTTGCCCAGTCTGTATGGCCCACCCTGGATCTTTACCGGTCATCAATAAGGGTGCTGTAGAAAATGTGATTAAAATCGGACTTGCAGTAGGAGGCGTGATTGCTGATTTTACAGAATTTGATCGAAAAAACTATTTCTATCCTGATATTCCCAAAGGCTATCAGATTTCTCAGTACAAGTATCCAATCGTTTCAGGCGGTCATCTTGCTGGGATGGCGATTAGAAGAGTGCATCTCGAAGAAGATACTGGCACATCAAAACATGACCATGGTGACTATTCGCTTCTTGATTTTAACCGCGCCGGTGTTCCACTCTCCGAGCTTGTGACCGAGCCGCATACATTCGGGTCGATCGATGAAGCTGCAAAAGCTGCACTTGTTTTTGCCAGAGAATATCAGCTGACTCTTATGTACTTGGATGCATCAAAGGCTAATATGGAAAAAGGGGAAATGCGCGTGGAAGCAAATATTTCAGTATCTAAAGAGAAAGATGTCCTCAATCCTCGACGTGTAGAAGTAAAAAACCTCAATTCATTTAAAAGTGTAGAGCGCGCTATTGCCTATGAGCTTACTCGGATGGTTGAGCTTTTTGAAGATGGAAAAGAAATAGAGATTGTTCAGGAGACTCGAGGCTGGGATGAACAAAAACAAAAAACATTTTCGCAGAGAAGCAAGGAAAATCTCGAAGATTATCGCTACTTTGCCGATCCTGATCTGCCAAAGCTCATGCTCTCTGAAGTCTGGAACACAGAATCACTCCGTGCATCTCTGTCTGAGCTCCCGGGTGCCAAGCGAGATAGGTACAAAAACACATTTGGTATTAAAGACGAAGATATTGAGAGTTATATTGGGGACTTTATACTGTCAGATTTTTTTGAAGACGTGGTGACTGAGCTCGGAGAGGATACGGAAAAAATAAAAATTGCTTCAAACTATATTACTTCTGACATGCTCGGACTTTTGAAAAAAAACGAAAACTTAAAAATACCACATGCACACAACTTTGCTGAGCTTATTGCCATGATCTCGGCGGGGGATATTTCTTCGCGAGCTGCCAAAGATATCTTGGCGATGATTGTGGAAGAAGATGAATCACCTCGAAAAATAGCGGAGGAAAAAGACTTACTTCAGAAAAATGATGAAAGTGCACTCACTGAAGTCGCCAAAAAAATTATCACTGCAAATCCCAAAGTGGTCGAAGACTACAAAGGCGGTAAGGAAACTTCACTTCAGTTCTTTGTGGGTCAGATGATGAAGGAAACGAAAGGCGCCGCCAATCCTGCTGTCGTAGCAAAATTATTTAAAGAATTATTGTCCTAACATATGATATACCTTCTCATACTTGTCCTCACATTTTTCATCAGTCAGACACTGAAATTCATCATACGGTATTTCTCATCGAGTACGAAAATTGATCGAGGGATCGTCTGGACATATATCTGGGCAACAGGCGCGCCGAGTACACACAGTGCGATGCTTGTCGCTGGGCTTACGATGCTCTATCGTGATACTGGCTTCTCAGCACTTTTTGCATTTTGCGTGCTAGTAGCTGGTGTGTTTATGTACAATTTAGTGGCTGACCGGACACGAGAAATAATTGAAGAGAAATTCTTTGCCGAAGGAGATGAAGCTGAACGGAAAATCGTGGCTACCGGAAGAGTGCTAGATATTTCCGGACACAGTTTCTTTGATATTATTACAGGAATCATTACCGGATTTGTGTCAGCGCAATTATTATTAAATTTGTTACAATAGAGACATGGAAAATAAAAAAATCAGAGTTGGTATCAACGGTTTTGGGCGCATTGGTCGGGCATTTTTGAAGATCGCCTGGGAGCGGCCAGAGATAGAGATTGTGGCCTTAAATGACTTAGGCTCGCTTGAGGCTATGGCATATTTACTAAAATACGACACCGTTTATCGTACTTGGAATCATGACATTCGTACACGTGGGATCGAGGGTGAAGCCGCAACCAAAGAAGTCAAAGCTGGATCACTTTTTATAAAAAATTCTAATGGCGAGGAAAAAGAAGTCGTGGTGTTTGCTCAAAAAGATCCCATCAATATTCCATGGGGAGATGTTGGCGTTGACGTGGTAGTAGAATCTACTGGATTTTTCACGAACTACGACAAGGCCAAAGCGCACATTGATGCTGGTGCGAAAAAGGTAGTTATCTCGGCTCCCGCCAAGTCTGGTGAAGATGCCAGCGTGAAAGGTGAGACAATCCTCCTTGGAGTGAATGAAAACAAATTTGGCACCTGTGATATTACTTCCAATGCTTCTTGTACAACTAACGCTGCTTCGCCCCTCATTGCAATTCTCCACGAATCAATCGGTATTGAAAAAGCAATGCTCAACACCGTGCATGCGTATACTGGTACTCAAGCACTGGTAGATGGTCCATCAAAGAAGGATTTGCGAGAAGGCCGTGCAGCTGCACAAAATATTGTGCCGTCTTCTACGGGCGCCGCTATTGCTGTCACTAAAGCATTTCCTGAGCTCATTGGACTTTTTGACGGTATTTCCATCCGAGTGCCAGTGCCTGCCGGATCTATCGTCGACGTAACCTTTATCGCCAAACGCGATACGACAGCGGAGGAAGTGAATATGATTTTGAAAAAAGCAGCGAGCGATCCACATTGGAGTAAGGTGTTTGCGGTGACGGAGGAAGCACTAGTTTCTTCTGATATTTTAGGCAACTCTCATGCCTCGATCGCTGATCTGGCTATGACGCGAGTCGTCGGCGGCAATCTAGTCAAAGTGCTTGGCTGGTATGACAACGAAATGGGGTATACCTATACGCTTGTGGATCATGTGATAAAAACTGCTAAAAGTTCTTAACAAAGAGTTACAAAAAGCGCATTAATTCCTGTGAAAAAAATATTTCCCAAGCTTATAATCATCGGTATTATTCTTGCAGGGGTTTCTGTTGGTCGTGGTGTGGGAGATTTTTTACTTCTCCTTGGCCTTCTTTTGATAGTTATTGGCACTATTGTCATACTAATAAATATTGCTAGAAAAAAACAATTTAAAAAACTTGCTATCATCGCTATAGTAGTAATTCTCGTATGTCTCCCGGTAATCCCCGTAAAAAATAACTTAGATTTTCATGATGCAGCTATATGTCAAAATGTTCCAACAGAAAAAAGGTGTGCAGAGTATATACACCGTAGTTTGATTTTCTTATTATTAGCTCAAATATCTGAATTATCTATCAGAAACTATTCTGGTGGGATACACATGGATGAATAAATTATGATAAAAACAATTATTGCCATCATTATTGTCGTGGGGGTATGGTATGCTTGGAGTCATCCTGTTGTGCCGTATAAAGGGGAGAAGGTGACCTTGCAATCAATAGTTATGCCTTTGGTAAAAAATCATACAGTTGAAATTGGCTGTACGATGGAAGCTAAGATCTGTTCAGATGGTTCTTCGGTTGGTCGCCAAGGACCAATGTGTGAATTTGAGAAGTGCCCGGGAGAGGAGTAAAATGGAAAGAAGAACCAAAATCATATTTTATATAGTGGTTGGTATACTTATAATTTTATTTTTCATGCCTTTGATTCATTTTAAATCAAGTTCTGAATGTATTTACCCGCCTTGTAGTGGTATAAATACGCATGTATCTTTGTACAGTATAATTCGTGAGATACTAAAGTCATGAAAATTCCTTTAGTATTTAAAATCTGTCTTTGCCTGATAATATTAGTTGTGGTGTCATGGTTCTTACCCCTTATTCCATTAAAACAGGCTAGTATAATTCCTTGTGTGGGTACCTCATGTATTCCTACACAAACCCATGATCGTATGGTTACACTAAAGCAATGGATTCACGAGAAATTTTTCATAATCTCTTAATATTGTATGTCAAAAAGATTCAAAATTAATCTTATAGTACTTCTCGTTGCTATAGTAATCTTAGTAATAGCGTTTAAACCGACCGGATTGAGTTGGAGAGATTATCTCCATATTCCTCAATGTCTTTTAGGTTGCGTGTATACTAATAACTCTCGCGTAATTTAATGTCAAAATCATCTAAAATTTTTCTGGTCGTCTTTAGCTTATTATTAATTGCTGGTATTTTGCTTTTAACTTCATTTGGTAGAAAAATGATAATTCATACCTCCGTAGGCTACGAGTCCATTAAGTTTACTGAATCAATAAAATGGAAGCTCATTGAAGAAATAAAATGGAATCCCTTAACATCAAAACTACATAGCCCTAACAAGCAACTAACTGTAACAGATATGGAAGCTGCGCAACAATATTTGAACGAGAAAAAACTCACAGCAACTATTAGCGATAAAATCCCAACAATTGAAATTGGTATCTATGATAACAGATCTATCGTCCTAGAAGGCTCATCGTGTTGGGGAGGAGATTACTGTCCAAACAATGAAATAACGTGGATAGCTTTCTATAAAGAGCCTATCCCTGAGAGTGAGTGTGGATCCTCTGTGAGCGGTGATCCAATTATTACCGTAGCGTGGGGCCCGACATATCATGGCTGTTCACCTGTTCACTAATCTATGAAACTCATTTTCTTAACAAAAAATTATCAATGGTTCGAATAAGTACATTCGCTATATTTACACCAAAAGAATTATGAAAATTTACATTGGCACCGATCACACAGGATTTGAGCTCAAGGAAAAACTAAAACCATTTTTAGTATCACTTGGGCATGAAGTGGAGGATAAGGGTGCATTTACATTTGATCCCAACGACGATTACCCAGACTTTATCCGGCTAGTTGCAGAAAGTGTTGGCCAAGCTCACTTTGGTGAAACTCTTCCTTATAAAGTAATGCTTGATACAGCAGGAATTATTTTAGGCGGTTCAGGTCATGGAGAAGCTATGGTTGCCAATCGAATACCTGGAGCACGCACAGCTGAATTTTATGGACCTCGACTTCCAGTCGAAGCCGTGGATGTGTCGGGGCGTAAAAGCGAAGATCCGTTTGAGATTGTGCGTTTGTCGCGTAAACATAACAATGCAAACATTCTCTCTATTGGTTTTCGTTTTGCCTCTGAAGATGATATAAAGAAGGCGATCGAGATATGGCTTTCGACACCATTTGAAGGAGGCCGACATGAGCGTCGTGTGCAGAAAATTGATCTCTAACTACTTACTATTTTCTATTAACTATTTACTATTCTCATGATCGAAATCATTCCGGCAATACTGCCACAAGATTTAAAAGAACTTCAAACTAAGATCGCGCTTGTCAAAGATTACGTGCAAACTGTGCAGGTGGATTTTTGCGATGGTGTATTTGTGCCGTCGCGCACCTGGCCGTACGCCGGCAAAGATGAAGAATTTTTCCATCAGATTTTAAATGAAGAAGAAGGAATGCCGTATTGGGAAAACGTGGACTTCGAATTCGACCTCATGATTGCAGATGCGACCGCGCAAGCAGAAACATTTACTAAGCTTGGGGCACGACGCATCATATTTCATATTGAAGGTGTACCTACTGTTCGCGAATATCTCGAAGGACTCGATTCATATACACGTGATATTACAGAAATAGGACTTGCTATCAACACAAGTACTCCACTCTCCGAAATCATTCCGCATATCAACAATATTGATTTTGTACAATGTATGGGTATTTCACAGATCGGTTTTCAAGGCAATCCATTTGATCCGAAGGTTATTGAAAACATCGCTACACTTCATAAAGAATATCCTGACTTAATAATCAGTGTTGATGGTTCAGTGACGCTGGTGACTGGTAGAGAATTGGTAAAAGCTGGGGCAACGCGGCTTGTTTCAGGCTCAGGCATATTTAAGGCTGAAAATATACCCGCTACCATTCAAGCATTTCAAATGCTCGATCAGGATTTGTAGAATTTCTGGAGTGGTTCTGGTATACTCTGTGTGCAAACATGTATGGAAACTCTTACTGATCAACAAACAAAAGACCTCACGCTAAAGGCCAATGAAATTCGCCAGTCAGTTCTGCGTTCGCTTTTATCCACTGGAGGCTCAGGGCACACTGCAGGACCGCTCGGTATGGCAGATATTTTCACCGCACTCTATTTTCACCTCATGAAGCATGATCCAAAGCGGCCTGATTGGTCAGAGCGTGATAGGCTCGTACTCTCCAACGGCCATATTTGCCCAATACTCTACGCCACCATGGCTCATGCGGGATATTTCCCTCTAGAAGAGCTCCTTACGCTCCGTAAGCTCGGCTCCCGTCTTCAAGGCCATCCACATCGTGAATATCTTCCCATGCTTGAGACATCGTCCGGGCCGCTCGGCTCTGGACTTTCGCAAGCGGCTGGGATGGCGCTTGCCGATAAAATTGATTTTGGAGTGAAATCATCTCGGAATATTTTTTGTCTTATGAGCGACGGTGAACTTCAAGAAGGTAATACTTGGGAAGCAATACAGCTGGCCGGTAAATATCGCTTGCACAATCTTGTCGCTATTATTGATCGCAATAACATTCAGATCGAAGGTAACACTGAAGACATCATGCCGCTTGAACCCTTGGCTGCTAAATGGGAAAGCCACAACTGGCATGTGCAAGAGATAGACGGGCACAACTTCAACGACATCGTGGGCTCGGTGATGCGATCAAAAGCAGTATTTGAAAAGCCATCAGTGATCATTGCGCGCACCATTCCCGGCAAAGGCGTATCTTTTATGGAGCGTGATTATAAATGGCATGGCCGTCCGCCAACAAAAGAGGAAGGGGAGAAAGCATTAACAGAACTCGAATCTATCCGCTTGGCGATGACAAACTAATATGAAAATACTTCTTACATTTATTATTATTGGCGGAGCAGTTGCACTGTTGTATTATTTTTTTTATACCGACCATAAGCCAATTGATTTGCAGATACAAGAGCCAATAACCGTGAAGTGCGAGAAGGCAATGCAGACCATGCGATTTGATAGTCCAGAATCGAGCAATCAGTATTATATCGATTGTTTGGCAGGGAAATTTGAAAACTAACATGCTTAACCCAAATCAAAAACTAAATCCAAATATTTTTGCAGATGATGTAGAGCAGATTCCGATCCGCCAAGGCTTTGGTGAGGGGCTTTTAGAAGCTGGTACGAAAGACAAAAATGTAGTTGGTCTTTGTGCAGACCTGACTGAAAGTACCAAGATGAATCTTTTTGCCGACAAGTTTCCTGAGCGGTTTATCCAAGTAGGGGTAGCAGAGCAAAATCTTGTCACGGTAGCTTCAGGTATGGCAGCAATGGGCAAAGTTCCATTTACGAGTTCATATGCGATGTTTAGTCCGGGACGCAACTGGGAGCAGATCCGCACTACTTGTGCCTACAACGACCGCAAAGTTATCATCGTAGGCTCGCATGCCGGCATTTCTGTGGGACCAGACGGTGGCACGCACCAGGCCATCGAAGATATGGCTATTATGCGCGCTATGCCTCATATGATAGTCCTTTCACCGTGCGATAGTATGGAGGCCAAAAAAGCCACCCTTGCTCTCGCTGACGCAACCAATAGCAAACCAGCCTATATACGTCTCGGTCGCGAAAAAACTCCTATTATGACCACGGTAGACACGCCGTTTGAGCTTGGTAAGGCACAAATCGTTTGGTCACCAGAGGGCACTTCCGACTCCGCAGAAGGCTCCGTCGTGACAAAGCCGCAAGTGGGAATTATTGCCACTGGCGCACTTTTGCATAAAGCATTACTCGCTGCGAAAGACCTTGAGAGCGAAGGAACAAAAGTTAAAGTTATGAATCTTGCCACAATCAAGCCTCTTGATGAAGAAGCAGTCATTGCACTTGCAAAAGAATGTGGAAAAATTGTGACAGTTGAAGAACACCAAATCGCCGGTGGTATGGGATCTGCTGTGGCAGAATGCCTCGCACAAAACTTTCCTGTACCAATCGAATTTATCGGCGTACGAGATCTCTTCGGTCAATCAGGAACTCCAAAAGAGCTTATTGAACACTATGGGATGGGAAAAGATGCGATCAAGAATGCAGTTACTAAGGTTCTAAAACGCTAATCTAAACTAATTACTGATATTGCGGCACTCCTCACGTAGCATTGACAGGACTAGCGAAAAGCTTTCATACCATTCTTCCTTAACTTTTAAATTTGCGAAAAGATTTTGATAGCGTTCAGATTCTCGGTCTAGTTGTTTTGCTACTTCCCTCAAGCGTGCTTCACCGACGGTAAGATCATTGTTGTGAACTAAATTTTTAATCCGAATTAAGGATTGATCTAGCTGTCCCTCTATGTTACTTCTTGATTGTGAGATTTTTTCAAGCTCAATAAAATACTTTTGAATGGTAGCATCGAGCTCACGTAATATGTCCACAAACTTTTTAAGCGGGTTTTGGTTTTCGAAACTATTTTCCTCCATTTCTATATCTCTTTCACCTTATAATCCTCCGGGGCATTTTTGATATATTCTTCAAGCTTCTCCCGAGAGAGAAGACCTTTTTGTGCACCAACTTGGAGAGTGACCGACATTGCATTGATCGGTGCCCATAGAAGAGCCTCGGCGAAGCTTTTACCAAGTACTAGGGCAGAAGCGAATGTGGAAGTAAATGCATCTCCGGCGCCAGTACGCTCAAATGGTGCATGTGGATAGACAGGTACAAAGTAAGACTTTTCTCCATCATATGCATAGGCACCTTTGATACCGTCGGTAAGCAAAATCTTTTTTGGCCCAATTGCACGGAGCATTTCCATCAGTTTTTTATGGTCTTTTTCTGTACTATTTAAAATACGCTGTGCTTCCTCGACATTGCAAGAAAAAAGCTCAGTGTGCTCATAAATTGTTTTTGTTTTTTCAATACCGAGCTTCATTTGAAATGTGCCGGGCTGGTAGACCAGTTTGGTATTTGGATGGTTTGATAAGTATTCTGCTATTTGTTCGTGATATGGCGCAGAGTTTGACGCAAGGGAAGAAAGATACATCCACTTGGGTTCTGGAAGATCCATGGGAAAAGAGTAGGGGAATTCGGTGTGTTTCACTAAGATTGTGCGTTCGACGTCGTACCAAAGGACATAGTGATAGTTGGAAGCGTAGCCGGCTTCTGTCTTCATATAGTCAGTATGAACACCATTTTTAGTGAGCTCTTCAAGATTGCCGTGGCCGATCAAGTCATCGCCAATGTAGCTCATGAGATAGCTTTTTACTCCAAGACGGGCAGCTGATACGGCAGCGTTGGCACTGTTACCTACTGCGCGCATAACTTCAGCAGATTCGTATGGCACTTTGTCGCCAAATCGGACGCAAAGCTTGCAATGTTCTTGATCAAGATCACACGTAGCTTCAGCGTCTTCGAGTCTGATAAACGGTTCGGTGACAACATCACCGATAGCAACAAATTCTATTTCGTTTGGTGTATTCATACCCTCTATTTTAGCCTGTATCGCCAGGTTTCCATAGTCTTGACTAAAAAGATAAAATAGTGTACAATACTGCCGAAAACTCTAACTCTACATACATTTTTTCATCTTTTAAAACAAAAAAACAATGATACAGAAAATCTTTTTACTTGCTCTTTTGGCACAAATGCTGTCAGGAGTGCTTGCCGCACAGGAAAATGAATACCAGATAATTGATTCTATGCCGAGCATTGCAGGACGTGGCGTAGTAGACATGAAAAGCTTTAGTTATGCTGCTACGGTGGTTAATGGTGAGAAGCTTGACGAGGTTTCTATTGGAGAGCTTAAAAATAAGCAGGACTCAATAATTACTGTAAACTCAAAACTTGTGTTTATTTTGCCAAGCCATACTGCGAATTACAAAAAACACAGCAGGCCAATGTTTGCTGATTATGCTTTAGTAAAAAATATAAATGGACATTTTATTCTATGGCGTGACGCAAAGGATAAAACCGCTGTACCAAGAATATTCAAATATGGAAACCAAGTACCACTACAGGGAAAAAGTATTTCGCTTGAAGATTTTTTAAAGGTAGATAGCGTAGATGACAAGCGAATACTCGGAGCTCTGGACTTAGAGAAAGTTATTTTTTATGAAATGATTTTCAAAAAGCCAGGACCCGATCTTGCTATTTGGCAGACTGCTATGACGCAATACGATACTGTAGGAGATAAGGTGTACCGAACAATGCGACTAATAAACTTTATTAATGCATCCGATACCGTTGGACTCACTAGTAGAAGTACGGCAGCATTGATTGAATTGGTACCATCAGTTTGGAGTAATCAGTTGAACAAATTCGTTGCTCTTTCTGAAACTCCATGGAGGAGTAAAGCTAAAACAAAAAGACTTGCTTTAGACATTGCCTTCAATGCTGATTCAGAAAATCCTCCAAAGAGTAAAGGTAGGGATAAATCTTCTGATAAATCACAAGGTGGTGAAAAAGATAAAGATGAAACAATAGTCCCAATCCAACTGATTGAAGCAAAAAGTAATTCTTTTATCGTTAAGATTGATCCTGTACAGAAGGCCAAAAGTTATATAGTCACCATAGCCACTGACGAAGATATGAAAAATAAAGTGTCAGATCAAAAAGCACAAGGAATGTTGAATAGAGTATCTCTTAATGAGGAAAATGGTAAAAAAATAATAGCGAACACTACTTACTATATTCAATACAAAGGATACTCAGGAGATGAAGGATCGGGAGATCTTGTTTTTACAAGTGATGTCTATACCATCAAAAGTGGAAAATAAGTAGTTTGATATTTGCAGAAGGCGTTTCGTTAGAAGCGCCTTCTTTTTATTTTATAAATGCTATAATTTCCCCATGAAAGAAGAAATTATGAAGTTTTTCAAGGGCGATATTGCTGATGACGACAACACACTTTTAGCCTATTCGCACGATGCAAGCTTGTTTGAAGTCCGTCCAAAGCTTGTGCTTTTTGCCAAAGATTCTCTTGATATTCAAAACCTCGTGAAATGGGCAGGGGAGGCAAAATCACGCTATTCCGACCTATCTATTACTGTCCGCGCAGCCGGTACCTGCATGTCTGGTGGTCCACTCAATCATTCAATCATCCTCGATACCAACAAATACATGAATGCCATAAAAAGCGTTCGCAAAGTGGATCCATACATGATCAAACCACTTTTCCCAGGCAGTGTACCTGTCGAGATAGTGGGGGAAGCTATTGTAGAGCCTGGATGTTTTTATCGAGATTTTGAAGCAAGCACACTCAAGCAAGAGCTCTTGCTTCCATGTTTTACCGCTTCAAAAAGTATTAATGCCGTCGGCGGCATGGTTGGTAACAATTCAGCCGGCGAGCTGACGCTTCGCTATGGCAAAACAGAAGATTATGTTTCGCAACTTAAAATTGTCCTTGCTGATGGCAACGAATACACGGTAAAGCCACTTACAGAAAGTGAATTTCAATTAAAGATTACTCAAAAGGATTTTGAAGGCAATCTGTATCGTTCGCTGTACGATCTTTTGCGAAAAAACCAGGAGCTTTTGGAGAATGCTAAGCCAAATGTTTCCAAAAATTCTGCTGGCTACTATCTTTGGAATATTTTAGGGAAAAATCAAAACGGGGAAACTATGTTTGACGTCTGCAAGCTCATTGTCGGATCGCAGGGTACGCTTGGTATTGTGACTGAGATCACATTTCGTTTGATCGAAACACCTAAAAATATGAAACTTGCAGTCGTATTTCTTAAAGATTCAAAAAATCTTGGTAAAATTGTTGACGAGATTCTTCTCAGTCATCCGATTTCAGTCGAATCCTATGATGATAAGACTTTCAAGCTCGGAGTACGCTTTTTTCGCGACTTCGTACATGCGAAAGGTGTATGGGGAGCGCTTCGTTTTGGACTTTCATTTATGCCTGAGTTTGCTATGAATCTTTTTGGTGGTATTCCAGCGTTAATACTTTTGGTAGAGTATGATGGAAAAACACCCGGAGAAGTAGATGCAAAGTGTAAAGCACTAAAAACCAGTCTGGCCGCGTTTCCTGTCAAAATTCATATCACTAAAAATCCAAGAGAGAGCGAGAAGTATTGGACATTTAGACGTGACAGTTTTGCACTTCTCCGAAAGCATGTGGCGCATATGCGCACCGCACCTTTTATCGATGACATCATAGTCAACCCGGAGTTTCTACCTGACTTTCTGCCTAAAATTAATGCCCTCGTGCAACAGTATCCTGATCTCACCTATACTATCGCTGGTCATGCCGCAAACGGTAATTTCCATATTATTCCATTAGTACCTGAACACGACACTGATCTCAAAGAGACGGTGCTGGAGCTTTCTAAAAAAGTCTATGATTTGGTGTTGTCATACAAAGGCTCGATAACAGCAGAGCATAACGACGGCATTATTCGCACTCCATTTTTAAAACAAATGTATGGCGAAACTATTTGCGCTCTTTTTGAAGCAACCAAGAAAATATTTGATCCGTCGGTCATTTTCAATCCTGGTAAAAAAGTTGGTGGTACCGAAGCAGACCTTGTAAACGCTTTTAAGCCCTAAGGCTAAAACTAGGCTCGTGTCCAAAGATCACTGACTGAATCTGAGTTGTGGAGATTGTCGACGATTTGTGCGAGCAACCGTGATACGGAAATAACACACAATTTTTTCCCGGATTTTTTCACGGCTTCAATAAAAGTTTTAGGCACTGGCACGGTATCAGTAACCCAAATTTCTTTAAACTTCGATTCTGTCATGTTCTCGAGTGTTTCGTCGCCAAAATCTGCATGGGTTGCGGCTGCATAAAAATTTTTGATCCGCGGATGCTCTTTGTAGACGGCATCAGCTGCTTTTCGAAGTGTGCCAAATGTACTAATAAGATCATCCACAAATACCACATCTTTTATTTTGTCTGAAATAGTACCGTAGGTATACACCTTCATTACTGTTGTATTTCCGTTTTTTAAATCTCGCTCCTTGTCAGCAATGATAATTGGAGTACCAAGTTTGTTTGCGATCTTGCGACAATATTTTGCTCCCCCCATATCGCCAGTTGCGATAGCGACTTCGGAAAGATTTGGGAAACGTTTTTTTATTTCGTGTATGATGAGCGGTGTGGTATCGGCATTTTCCATCGGAGGGTTTTCAGTGCGGCTGGCTGGGTTGTGGAGTTTGCACACAACGAGATGGTCCGCTCCAGCTGCTTTTAAAAGATCAGGAAAAAAGCTTACCATAGGAGGCTCGCGATCTTCGAGATTTTCGACATCTTGCCGTTGGTGAGGGAGTTTTGGTAAAACAACTGTTATTTTATGGGGTCCTCGTGCTTTGATCGCACGAATAAAACGCAAGTAATCCATAAGCCAATAATCAATATTGCCACCACATTGGCTCGTGAATATTACAAAAACATCTCGTCCACGTACTGTTTCCAATTGATGTGGCATCCGTTCGCCATCAGGAAATAGTTTGGTTTCATGCGTGGCTGGTCGCTCTTTCAATAATTTAGCAATCGTATCTCCTAAAGTAGTATCGCTGCCAAACACAAAAATTTGTTTTGGGTAGGGGTGTTTGATATTCATGTAAGTATTTTCGTACCAAAAGAGTATATCATATCATCTAAAAATCAATGCCCATTTCGGGTAGATATCCGTTGACTCAAAGGTTCTTCTTTGATATACTCCCAAAACCAATATGTTAACCCTGAAAGCAGACATACGAGATCCCAAGGTAAATCTTGCAGATCTTCGAAAGAGCGGCAAAATGCCGGCTGTTTTTTATGGACTCAAAAAGACCTCCACTGCGATTAGTCTTTCACAGAGCGCATTTCAAAAAGCTTGGAAGGAAGCCGGTGAATCTACGGCTATTTCACTTGAAACCCCCAACGGTACCCTTGACGTGATGATTCATGATGTCAACATCGACCCTATGAAAGGCCGTCCGATACATGCTGATTTTCTCGTGATTGATACTTCGAAAGCTATTGAAGTCGGTGTGCCGCTTGAATTCGTCGGTATATCAGAACCTGTCAAAAACGGCAGTGGTATTCTGGTCAAAGTTATGCACGAACTTGAAATTAGCGCACTTCCAAAAGACCTACCGCATTCAATTGAGATTGATATCAGTGTTATGGGTGCTATCAACGACCAGATCACCGTGGAAGATATCAAACTTCCTCACGGCGTCACTGCGATTACAAAACTCACCGAAGTTGTGGCCCTGATCTCTGAAGCAAAAGAAGAAAAAGAAGAAGACGTAGCGCCGGTGGATCTCTCTGCGATTGAAGTAGAGAAAAAAGGTAAAAAAGAAGAAGATGCTGTTCCTGAAGATGACAAAAAGGCCTCCTAGAGGCCTTTTTTCTAAGTCCAAATAAAAGACCGTAACATCAATCGTTCTCACACGTCTTATATGGTACAATGTATCTTATGAGAAATCGTTTTTTTGCGTATATGTTGCTCATCGTGATGGCTGTGGGCCTTGTTATTTCTTCTGTTGGTATTCCTGCACTCGCCCAAACCACTTCTGGCACACAATTGCAAAGTGCTGAACAACAAAAAGCAGCACTTCAAGCAGAGCTCGCAGGTCTTGAAAAAGAAATTGCCGAGAAAGAAGCGTTGTTAAAGCTGCAGCAAAACCATTCAGGTACACTCTCGGGTGAAATCGCCGCGCTGACTACTCAAATCAATAAAAAAAAGCTCGATATTAAAGCAAAAAATCTTGTTATTCAACAGCTGGGCGGTGAAATCACTGAAAAAGGTAAAACCATCCGATCACTGGAAGAAAAAATCGCTATTGAAAAGGAATCTCTGGCACAATTGATACGCAAAACCAACGAAATCGACAAGCATCCGTTGATCCATATTGTCATGTCGAGCACCAATTTGTCGGATTTTTACAACGATGTTGCTGCGTACAATTCTTTGAAGGCATCAGTCAATGATTCGGTCAATGAAATTAAGGGAGTTAAGCAAGTGACGCTGACCGAAAAAGAGCAACTTGAGAAAAAACAAAGTGAAGAAATGGACGTCAAAGCTGCACTTGAAGATGCGCAGCGCACCGTAGAAAAAGATCAAGCCAATCAGAAACAACTTCTTTCAATCAGTAAGAACAAAGAAACAGAATACAAAGCGTTGGTTGCAGAACGTCAGAAAAAAGCTGCCGAGATCCGTACGCGGCTATTCCAGTTTTCAAGTGGCGCTGCTGTGCCGGCAATACAATTTGCTGATGCAGTACGGTATGCTGACGTGGCTTCAAAAGCTACCGGTGTTCGTAGCGCTCTCATCTTAGCTATTGTGAAGCAAGAAACTGATTTTGGAAACAATACTGGATCTTGTTATCTCACAAATCCAGTGACGGGTGCAGGAGCAGGTGCCAATACAGGGTCTCCATTTCCAAATGTTATGAAGCCAACACGCGACGTAGCTCCATTTTTGGAAATTATGCAAGGACTTGGCCGTGATCCATACAAAACACGCGTATCCTGTCCGGTTGGAGCAACATTCGTCAATACAACAGTGGGGTATATCAATCCTTTTGGGTATGGAGGCGCCATGGGCTATACGCAGTTTATTCCTTCTACCTGGAAGCTTTTCCAATCTCGAGTGGCCGCTGCTGTGGGCAAGGCAGTTCCAGATCCTTGGGTAGCAACTGATGCTTTTGCCGCTACAGGGTTATATCTAAAAGACTTAGGTGCAGGTGCTCAAACATATTCTGCAGAAATTGGTGCTGCCTGTAGATATTATGGTACTGGAGGAACTACCTGTGCCTATGGAAAAAGTGTTATGGCGATCGCTCAAGGGCTCCAGGACGACATAGATTATGTCAACCAGTACGGAGTTGCAAAATAAATATTTCGTGCTACTATACACAGATATGAAAAAAGACGTACATCCGAAATATTTTCCTGCTGCCAAAGTGACCTGCGTATGCGGTCAGGTATTTTCTGTTGGCTCAACGCTTGAAGATTTTACTGTTGAAATCTGCAGTGCGTGCCACCCATTTTATACAGGCAATGAAAAAATACTTGATACTGCTGGACGCGTAGACAAATTCAAAAAGCGCAAAGTTGCTTCTGATCTCAAAAAAGCTAAATAGCGAATCTTACAAAAGTCGCTCTATCTCGGGCGGCTTTTGTATTGTACGTGAGTTTGAGTTATGCTGAACTAGGTAAATATATGTCATTTGATTTAGAAGAAACAAAAAAGAACTACAAAACGACTTATCTCGCCGAACAATACGAGCATCTTCTGCGTGAAGAAGAAAAAGTACAAAGCTTACTGACAAGTGACCCTTCCATGGAAGAACTTGCGGCGGAAGAGCTTGGAACTATTCGCGAACAAAAAGAAGCCATTGAGCGACAAGTAGAAGAGATACTTAAAAGCGAAGAAGTCGCTGAGGAATTTCCCAACGAAATCATTCTTGAAGTCCGTGCTGGCGCGGGAGGGGATGAAGCATCGCTTTTTGCCCGTGAAGTTGCCGAAATGTATACCAAGTACGCAGACAAAGTGGGTTGGGAATGGAAGACACTCTACGAATCAGAAAGTGCCGCCGGCGGCTACAAAGAAGCTTCGTTTGAAATCCATGGACGTGAAGCCTACAAAAAAATGCGCTTTGAAACAGGAGTGCATCGTATTCAGCGCATCCCGGCCACAGAAAAAAACGGCCGCATCCACACTTCGACTGCGTCAGTGGCCGTGCTTCCGATCCGCAAGAAAGTAACCGTGGAGATCAATCCAGTGGACTTGGAAATGGAATACTCACGCTCGGGTGGTGCTGGTGGACAAAACGTCAACAAAGTAGAAACAGCAGTGCGGCTCATCCACAAGCCGACCGGTATTGATGTGCGTTCTACGAGTGAGCGTAGCCAGCTCAAGAATCGCGAAAAAGCTATGTCGATTCTTTTGGCCAAACTCCAACAGCTCAAAGAAGAGGAAGAAGCTAAAAAATATTCTGCAGATCGTAAAAGCCAAATCGGCACGGCTGATCGCAGCGAGAAAATCCGTACCTACAACGGCCCCCAAGATCGCGTGACTGATCATCGTATCAAACAATCCTGGCACAATTTGCCTGGCATATTTTTAGGCAACATCGACCCAATCATTGAAGCGCTTGAATCTGGGACAGTCGGGGAAGTGGAGGAGGAATAGAATAAATTTCTAAAACATAGACCTAAGCATATTCACAAAGTGGGTTGACAAGCAGGTCGTATGGGAAGATACTAGTGTTAATTTATTGTTCACCAAAAACTTTTCGAACATGAAAAGAAAAAATTCAGTACGTGGTCCGGATGCACAAAGTTCTGCATCCTGCAAGCAAAGTAAACTGAAAGAAGAAAAAGGTTTAACTTTGTTTACCATCAGTCAAAATCATCCACATTAGGTGGTATTGGGCACAGCGTAGGGGGAACACTTCATTGTGTTTCCCCTAAATTTTTATTTATCCCCATCATTGTAATTTTTGCCTTTCTATGTCATATTAACTACAAGTAGTTTCCAACGTTAATGTTTTGTCGAACGTGCGTAGGGTAATTACATTACTAAGTGTTAAGTTTTGCGAAAGGGTAATGCCTTACGCGATAGAAAAATGGCTAAAAAGCTCTATGTTGGTGGTTTGCCTTACAGCACTACCGACGCTGAACTCAAATCCCACTTCGAAGGTGCTGGATCTGTTTCATCAGCAACTATTATCATGGACAAGATGTCTGGTCGTTCTAAAGGTTTCGGTTTCGTAGAAATGGAAAACGATGCCGATGCTGACAAGGCAATCTCAATGTTTAACGGTGCTGATTTCGGTGGCCGCAAGCTCACAGTCAACGAAGCTCGCCCGCTTGAAGCTCGCCCTCCACGTTCTGGTGGATCAGGTGGCTACGGTGGCGGTCATGGTGGCTCTAGTGGACGCCGAGACTACTAATACTTTCAAACTTAGAAAATACCCTGACATGTGTCAGGGTATTTTCGTTTGCGGGGAAAGGCTAATTTTGTTATAGTAGTGCGAGTTCAAGAAATGGACGCGTTTTGTTGTTTTTAAATATGCGTGTGTAGTTCAGTGGTAGAACGCTGTCCTGATAAGACAGAGGTCGAAGGTTCGATTCCTTCCACACGCACCAGCGGGGAGCAGGCAAACTGCTTTGCCTGCGAGAAGGAATCGAAAGACTTTTCGTTCGCTGTGTTAACAGAGCGAAAAGTACCTGCGACCGTAGGGCGAGATTCCTTCACACAAACATTATGGATCTAAAACAAAAACCTTGGTGGCGGGATTCGCTTATGGTATTTGGTAAAGTGACCACGTGGGTCGCAATACCGATCGTCATGGCTTTGTTTCTCGGGAAATACCTTGACCGTGCTTTTGGTACCGAACCTTGGATATTTCTTGGACTTACTGGACTCGCATTTTTTGTTTCCATTTTCGGCATTCTCAAAGTTATAAAAGATTATTTAAAAACACTTAAAGACGAAGACACGACCACTCATGCATAACGAAGAAGAAATTGTTCATACGACAGAAGCCAGTGAAATTGCTCACGCTGAAGGTGATGCAGCACATGGTGAAATTGCTCATGAAGTCACCATCTTTGCAGAGCCGATCACGCATATCGGCAACTTTACTGTTACCAACGCACTCCTCACCAGCTGGATCGCTGTCGGCATCATCATCATACTTTGTGTGGCAGTGCGCTTAAGCATCCGGAAGGTGCCTGGCAAGCTTCAAACATTTTTTGAAGTTATCATCGAACAAACACTCAACCTCACCGATCAGATCACCGGCAACCGCGCCAAATCCCTCAAAGTCTTTCCCATCGCGATGGCGGTGTTTTTCTTTATCCTCATCAACAACTGGCTCGGTATTTTGCCGCTTGGAGCATTTGGCCTGGTGGCAGAACATGGCGGTGAGAGCGCTTTTTTGCCATTTTTACGAAGTGGTACAGCAGATATCAATACCACGCTCGCCCTTGCAGTCATGGCAGTCATCGGCTCAAATGTCTTTGGAATCCTTTCGATCGGCGCCTGGAAAACATTTAACAAATATGTTAATCTAAAGGCGCTCGGACGCATCTTTACTGATGTGCGCAAGGATCCGAGTGTTTTAATGGTGGCGCCGGTCATGTTCTTTGTCGGTATCCTTGAACTCGTCGGAGAAGCCGCCAAAGTCGCCTCATTGTCGTTTCGTCTTTTCGGAAACGTCTTCGCTGGAGAAGTGCTTTTGGCCTCGATGGCGGCACTCCTAGCGTACGTACTCCCAATACCATTTCTCGGACTTGAAATATTTGTGGGACTGATTCAGGCGCTCATATTTTCAATGCTCACTCTGGTCTACTTTGCGATTGCATCGGAGGATCATGAGGCGCACGAGGAAGAGCATCATGAAAAACACGAGCCTGCATTACATCAGACCGCGTAATCAATTTATTATAAGTATTATTAATTATTAAAAATATAAAGAGCAATTGCTCAAAAACAATTATATGGAAGACACAGCAACAAATCTTATCCCTCTCGCTAAAGCTATCGCTATCGGCCTTGGCGCTATTGGCCCAGGACTTGGTATCGGTATGATCGGCGCTCGCGCCATGGAAGCTATTGGTCGCAACCCTGAAGCTGCCAACAAAGTGCTCGTGCCAATGCTTATCGCATCAGCCTTTGCAGAAGCTATCGCTATTTACGCGCTCGTTATTGCGTTCTCATTGAAGTAATAAGCCAAAAGCGAGTAGGGAATTGGGAAAGCATCCCTCTCTTCCCTGATCGCTATTTATTCTTATATGGATTCTCTCATCACAACATTTCACATTGACTGGAAGATCATGATCGCTCAGGCGATCAACTTTGCAATTGTCTTTTTCGTCATTTGGCGCTTTGCCATCCGGCCGATCAAAAAGCTGATGGATGAACGCACTGCCACGATCGACAAAGGTCTCGCAGATGCCAAAGTCCAGGCTGAAATACTTGCTCGGACTGAGACTGAATACCAGGCAATGCTCACTCAAGCTCGTAAAGAAAGCCAAGAGATCGCGGCCAAAGACAAAAAGGAGCGCGAGATTGAACATGCCAAAGAGACGGAAAAGACTCGTGCCGAAGTCGCTCGCATGATTGAAGAAGGACGCAAACAAATAGAGCTTGATAAAAATAAAATGATGACGGAGATCAAAAGTGAAGTCGCAGACCTGGTGATCGCCAGTACTGAAAAAGTCCTCGGTAAAGCCGTGACCCCGCATCTTGATAAGGAGATAGTTAAGGAAACCATCAAGGAATTAAAATAGTATGTCAAAAGGATTTAAAATTATTGGAATAATTTTAGGACTTATTATTTTAATGTTGTTGCCAATTTTCCCTGTTAAAGTAAGTTCATCCATTGAACATCCTTGCGCAAAAGAAGAGACAAATAGTGCATCATTTTTACCATCTATGCCTACGTGTTATGACTCTGAAACCCTTTTTGTAAGCCCTTTAATCCATATTATTAAACCCGGGTACCAAAAGTACTACTTCGATTTCAGTAAATAAAAACATGTCTAAACGAATTAAAACAACTGAAATCGCTCGAGCTTTGTTTGAAGAAGCTAAAGGTAAAGATCATACAGCAGTAGATCTGCTTACGACAAACACAGTTAAGCTTTTGGCTAAAGGTGAGCTTGCGAAAGATGGCGAAGCCGTACTTCAAGAACTCGAACGACTGGAAAACGATGAAGCCAAGATCGTCCAAGCTGAAGTGGAAAGCAAAGGTTCACTCGGAGAACATGAATCAAAAGAGATAGAAGATTTTATCCACCACAAGTTTCCACATCACCATGTCAGTCTGAGTCATACCGTAAACCCAAATATTATCGGCGGAGTGAAGATCAAAATTGGCGACGAAGTCTGGGATCTTACCCTCAACCGTCAACTTTCAAATTTAAAAACCCATTTAGTCACCGAAGTCTAATTTAATTATTCATAATTCACCAAAAGTCACATGTCCAATCAAAACTACGTTGTCGAAAGTCTCAAAAAGAAAATAGCTGATTTCTCCACCAGTCTGAAAGGGGAGAAGGTCGGCCGCGTCGTCGAAGTCTTCGACGGTATTGCCCGCGTCTCCGGTCTCTCTGATGTTAAAGCATCCGAAATGGTGAACTTCGCATCAGGCGCCGTGGGTGTGGCACTCAACCTCGAAGAAGATTCCGTGGGTGTGATTGTGCTTGGTGACTTTTCCAAGATCAAAGAAGGTGAAGAAGTGAAGTCCACAGGCAAGATTCTTGAAATCCCTGTCGGTGATGCGCAGATTGGACGAGTGCTCAACGTGCTCGGTGAGCCGATCGACGGACGTGGTGCAGTCAAAGCCGACAAACAGTATCCGATAGAGCGTGTGGCCTCTGGTGTTATTACTCGCCAGTCAGTCACTCAGCCTGTGCAGACTGGTATCAAGGCTATTGATGCACTCATCCCGATCGGCCGTGGTCAACGCGAGCTTTTGATCGGAGATCGTCAGACAGGAAAGACTGCTATCGCTATCGACACTATTCTCAACCAAAAAGGTCAGAACCTTATCTGTGTCTATGTATCGATTGGCCAGAAGGACTCTAAGCTCCGCAAAATAGAAGCTCGTCTTCGCGACGCGGGAGCGATGGAATACACCATCATCGTCTCAGCTGGTGCCTCAGAGCCGGCAGCACTTTCATATCTCGCACCATACGCGGGTGTTTCGATCGCAGAATACTTCATGGACAAAGGCCAAGATGTGCTGATCATTTACGATGATCTTTCGAAGCACGCTGTGGCCTACCGCGAAATCTCGCTCCTGCTTCGCCGCCCGCCAGGTCGTGAAGCTTTTCCAGGAGACGTCTTCTACCTCCACTCACGTTTACTTGAGCGCGCATGTCGTCTCAACAAAGACTATGGCGGCGGCTCGATCACGGCGCTTCCGATCATTGAGACTCAAGCCGGTGACATTACGGCTTACATTCCGACCAACGTCATTTCTATTACTGACGGACAAATATTTTTGGAAACTGATCTTTTCTACAAAGGCGTGCGTCCTGCGGTCAACGTCGGAAACTCCGTTTCTCGTGTGGGTTCAAGTGCGCAGATCAAAGCCATGAAAAAAGTGGCAGGAACTTTGAAGCTCGACCTCGCACAGTTTCGTGAACTCGAAGCTTTCTCACAATTTGGCTCTGATCTTGATGAAGCTACACGGAAGACTCTCGATCGTGGCCGCCGCGCTGTAGAGCTTTTGAAACAACTTCAATACTCACCAGTCGTCGTCGAAAAACAAGTGGTGATCATGTATGCGCTTACCCGCGGGTATATCGATGACGTGGCAGTCGATCGCTTGAAAGAATTCGAATCCGGCCTCGTCGACTACGTAAGCTCTCATGCCAAAAACTTTATGACCGAAATCCGCGAAAAAGGTATGTGGAGCGATGCCGAAGAGGAGAATTTGAAGAAAGCGATAGGGGAGTATAAAGGGACATTCAATAAATAATTTTATGGTGCCATTTTTTGAAAGCTTCCTTCATAAGCTTGGTATTAAAATCGAAGCAAATAAAGGAGATACTTTTAAAAATATTGATAACAAAAAAGGAGTATTCATTGTTGGGGATAATAATAAAGTTTCTGTAAACATGAAAAAAGATGAATTAAAAGAAAAACTCGAGCAAATACTTAACCTGGCAGATCCGCGATATTTTGAATTTTTGAGAAAAAATAATCAAGTATCAATCTTGTTAACTAATGATGAACTCTCAACTTTAAAGGAGATAGAGTACTCTCTTCTTAGTAATAAAATAGTGAGACTCGAAAGTAATGGTAATATGATGCAAAACAGACCAGACGGTAAAATGAGAACCGGTTGGGTTATTTATAAGTTACCAAGCTTTGATTAACTAAATGGCATCAACGAAAGAAATAAAACGTCGAATAAAATCGATTAAAAATACCAAGAAGATCACCAAGGCCATGGAGCTGGTGGCGGCTTCGAAGATGCGTAAGGCTGTGGGCAGTACGCTTGCTTCGCGCGCCTATGCAGGATATTCATGGGAAATACTTCAGTCACTTTCGCAAGCAATAGTAGACAGCGTCCATCCACTTTTCCAGACTCGTGAATCAAAGCGTGAGCTCATCATCCTCATCACTTCCAACCGTGGCCTCTGCGGCGCCTACAATGCGCAAATCATCCGCAAAGTGGTTGCTCGACTCCGAGATGCAGGAAATAAAGACGAGCAGATTGACTTCATCACCATTGGCAAAAAAGGCGACGCAGCACTGCGACGTCTCGGCGCTACTGTCATCGCTTCTTTTACAGAGCTTGACGGTGTTTCACTTCGCGCTATTACGCCAGTCGTAGAGCTTGCTATGAATGAATTTGAAAAAGGCACCTACGGACGTGTGTCGGTGGCCTACACCGACTACAAGTCAGCGATTTCTCAAATCCCGCAAATCCGTCCGCTCTTGCCGATCTCCAAAGCTGACCTTCAAGCTGTTATCGAATCTGCGGCTGATACATCATCAAAAAACACTTCTCTTACCCCGAATGTACAGCCTACCAACTACCTTTTTGAGCCTTCGTACTCGGTGCTCATCAATTCTCTGGTTGAAAAACTCGCCCGTATGCAGGTCTACCAAATGATGTTAGAATCAGTCGCAAGCGAAGAATCGTCCCGTATGGTGGCTATGAAAAATGCTTCTGACGCAGCAGGGGAAATGATTGACGATTTGACCTTGATATTCAACAAAGCCCGCCAGGCAAGTATTACCAAAGAAATATCAGAAATAAGCGCCGGTATGGCGAGTGTGAGTTAATTATGAATAAAACATATAAATACATTTTAATACTTTTGATTGTTGGCGCCCTTGTAGTTATGTTTCTTATAGTCGGAAAAACAAAAACAGCTCCTTCTGTCCTCTATACCCCGATTGTGACTCAACAAGTACAACATGATTATTTTCCAACAAATCAGACTACTATAAATTGTTCAAAAGAATTTGATCAATATATGTCTGAAGATAAAAAGATATCATTCAAACTTCCATCTGGATTTTCCGAGATGCCTGCACAGAGAACAGATTCAGGGAATTGTACTTTTGAGAAAGATTATATAGCTTACACTGTGGATATTAGCTTTAGTTACATTGATGCCCCAGTAGATGATCATTATTATTCTCTAAATCTCGTAAGTGACATGTGGCCAGGCATATTTAAAGATGGTGAATTTTTGAGTGACGATCTAAGCCCTTCACCTGTTGTTGAGAAAAAACAATACAAGGATAAATATTTTTTTAGTTGGACTGGAGGAGATTTGGGTTATAACAATGCCCATTATATTACTCCTTCAAAAAATGCTGACCAATGGTTGTCTGTCGGTGTTGGAACTGAAGATAACTGTTTTGCCGTTTGCGCAGATGGCACCGCACTGACACCGACAGATTACAGTCAATCTAACACTGAAATAGAAAATGATTTGCAAAATTTATTAGATTCAATAAGTATAAACTAATTATGACAGGAAAAATCAAATCAATTATAGGCCCAGTTGTAGACGTCGAATTCGGAGATCATCTTCCGGAGATTTATAGTGCGCTTACCGTGATGAATGGCGACAAAAAAGTCGTGCTTGAGACCGAGCAGCATATCGGTGGCAACACCGTCCGCGCAGTCGCTATGGACACCACCGACGGCATGTATCGTGGCATGGAAGTCACTGATAGTGGCGCTCCTATTTCCGTACCTGTCGGTGCTGCGACGCTCGGGCGACTCTTCAATGTCTTGGGCGAAACCATCGACGGAAAGCCACTTGGAGGTGATTCAAACAAAACTCTTCCGATTCACCGCAAGGCCCCAGAATTCACCGCACAGGCTACAAAGGTGGAAATCCTAGAAACAGGTATTAAGGTTATTGATTTGATCTGTCCAGTCTTGAAAGGCGGTAAGGTAGGACTCTTCGGAGGTGCCGGCGTGGGAAAGACCGTGGTGATTCAAGAGCTCATCCACAACATTGCGAGTAATCACGGCGGCTACTCAGTCTTCGCTGGTGTTGGTGAGCGTACTCGTGAAGGTAACGACCTCTACCATGAAATGAAAGAGTCTGGCGTGATCGACAAGGTCGCCATGGTTTTCGGACAAATGAATGAACCGCCAGGTGCTCGTCTCCGTGTCGCACTCTCAGGGCTCACCATGGCCGAACACTTCCGCGATGCCGAAGGCAAAGATGTGCTCCTCTTTATCGACAACATTTTCCGCTTCACCCAAGCTGGTTCGGAAGTATCAGCACTCCTCGGACGTATCCCTTCTGCGGTGGGCTATCAGCCGACGTTGGCCTCAGAAATGGGCGCCATGCAAGAGCGTATCACCTCGACCGATAAAGGCTCGGTGACCTCGGTACAGGCCGTATACGTGCCAGCAGACGACTTTACCGACCCTGCACCAGCGACGACCTTCGCCCACCTCGACTCGACCGTGGCGCTCAACCGCTCGCTCTCTGAGCTCGGTATTTATCCAGCAGTTGATCCGCTCGACTCGTCTTCGACTATTCTCGACCCAAACATTGTCGGCAAGGATCACTACGATACTGCTCGCGATGTGCAAAAAATACTTCAGCGCTACAAAGACCTCCAAGACATTATTGCCATCTTGGGTATGGAAGAGCTTTCGCAAGACGACAAAGATCTCGTGCTTCGCGCCCGCAAAATCCAGAAATTCCTTTCACAGCCGTTCTTTGTGGCTGAACAATTCACAGGCACGCCTGGCGCGTATGTCTCACTCGCTGACACGATCCGATCCTTCCGTGAAATTCTTGACGGGAAGCATGATAGTAAACCTGAACAATCTTTCTACATGAAGGGAAGTATTGATCAGGTTGCCTAATATTTTTACACGATGTCATCTAATGAATTTGGTGAAATAACAAATCCAGGGGGAGAGGGTCACAAGAAAACACCTGAACAGGAGCTCTATCTTCTTTGCCAAAGTGGTTTAACTACTGGGAATGTTTTACCACCTGGGTTTGAATTGGATGAAGGTGCTACGCTCTACTATAAATCTCACCATATTGATGAGATGAAATCACTTTTAGATGAGATAAGGCAATTTTCTTCACAAAATAAAATTGAGAAAATTTTAAATCCTGTTAATAATGCAGAAGATAGTGTTCAAAATATCATTGCACAAATTCAAAGGAACATAGATTTTTCAGAAAGAGTAAATAGCGAGATTAAAATAAACCCTCCCAGGGTAGAAAATAAACTTACTGTCGAAGAACGAGAAAAAAGAAGGCAAGCAACGATAAATAAATTGAGAAAAAACAATGATAAAAACTCTTAAACTTAAAATTGTCACTCCAGAACGTACAATTCTCGAAGAAGATGTCGAGCAGGTGACCTTACCGACCTCGGAAGGGGAAATTACGGTACTACCTGGTCATGTGCCTCTCATTTCTACACTTCGCTCAGGCGAGATAGTCGCCAAGAAAGATGGTGAGTATATTCCAATGGCTGTTGTCGGAGGGTTTATAGAAGTCAGACCCACCTCCGCACAAGGCTCTGGCGTGGCAACGGAAGTTGCCGTGCTTGCAGATTATGCCGAATCTATCTCTGCTATTACTGAAGACGAGATCGTAAAAGCCAAAGCGCGTTCAGTAGAGCTCGCCAAGCTCGCTGAAAACAAAGAGCATGTCGACTTCGAACACTTTGCGACTGAACTTGAACGCTCACTTACCCGTGTGAAAATCGCCGATAAGTGGCGTACAAAAAAGTATCGTAAGTAAACCGCACTCTGGAAAGAAGACGAACATTATTGACATTGAAGTTAATTCATGCTATTATCTCGCGCATGAAAAACACATTAATAGGGAGCCTTCTTGTAACCGCAGTTCTTATCAGCCCTCTCTCAGTACTTGCAGAAAATCACACACTCACTATTAACGTCGATACGAGTACCTCAGTAGCCGCGCCAAAGTACTTTTCTGGCTTCAATACCAACGAAGTCAAGACCACATGGACTTATAATGACCCGCTTTTTCAAAGTGCAGTAAAAAAGCTCTATCCCAAGACTCTTCGCTGGCCAGCAGGAGGAGCTGCCAGTAAGTTTGATTGGCGTACGGGAGATATCACGAGCGCATTTATCGAGCGTTCTGTTGCACTCGGACTGAGTCTTCCAACAAAGCTTGAAGATGATTATGAAACGCAAGCAGAGAGCCGCAGTAAACTCGGCGTAGATTTAATTGAATTTTCTGACCTCGTTTTAAAACCAAATAAAGCTTCAGCTACTATCATGATCAACAGTCTGACTGACTTTCCAGAACTTCCGGGAAGCGACTATGCAGCATCTGCTCGCGACCTGGCAGCATACGCACGAGATAATGGTGTACCTGTTGAATATTGGGAGCTCATGAATGAGCCCTATCTAAAAAACAAGCTTCTCTTTTGGGATTTGATCGGCATTGAGCTTGGTATGAGCAAGGATGGAGGCGAGAGCCTTGGGCATTACAACGGCCGTGTCTATATGGCATGGACAAAGATTTTTTCTGATGCTATTAAGTCACAAATACCTGCAGCAAAAACTGTTGTCATGTTTGCACCTGGTAAGCTTGCTGATCAGACATATAAAGGAGAGACGGATCTCGACTACCAAACACATTTTAATGATGCCATATGGGAATATGGACAAACAAACGGAACTTTCTGGAACGCTATGTCATTTCACTGGTACCCGTGCTACCCAATCTATGAAGGCGAAGAGACTATGGAGGGAGCAGAAAAATGCTTGAATGGAAACATTAAATATCTTGAAAGCACGATTGGAGACTATTATATTCCTAAAAATACTGAGTATTTAGGTAATGCGAATATGCCGATAATTATCACCGAGACCAACGTTTCACCAGATAGTCCAATCATGGGTACACTTTTCAATACCGTATATATTTCTGAAATGCTTGGACGTCTCAGTGCATACCCCCAAGTAAAAAGTATTAACATCCAAAGTATGGCTGCAAATGGCGCCATACATTGGGGAGCTTTTCGCTTATTGAATCAGGGATATTGGGCCGATGTTTCAGAAGATACCTACGCGTCAACGCCAGAAAATATTTTACCAAAGGCCCAACCGTTTTTTGATGCAGGCCTCGTATCCTTCACCTCACAATATACTGACGCAGGACGAGAAACTGGTGTTATTGACCTCAAGAACGTACCGACGCTTCCTGATTTTGCTACCAATCCTGCTTTCTCAAATTATAAAATTATCAATACAATTAACGGCGAAGCTTTAAAATTCGTCAATGAAATATTTTTTGATGCAAAATCTTCTTTCCCGATATCAGTGACGAGCGGCACACAAGCGACAGTCATGTACGGTGAACAGCCGCAATTGCCCGTAGCGACTGACATCGGTGGAAGTATTACCGTAGGTGATGCACTCTATATGCGTGGCTTTCTATCGCGCACTAATGTTCGAAGAATTCTTATTACCAACAAGTCCGGAGATACTCACACCGTAAGCATCAATTGGGCAGGTATACCACCAACCACAAAGGTAACGCATATATCTATCTCAAATCCTGATAAACTTTTGAAAAATACAGATGCCGCACCAACTTCAGTGACATCAACAACTACAAGTATCCTTACACCGGTTACTATCGGACCATATTCGGTAAACGTCATTAACTTGAAAAAATAGGTTCAAATAAGTACTCAAAAATGCCACCTGACAAATAGGTGGCATTTTTGTTATACTAGCCCGGCATGTATACCATAATTCTGTTTTATAAATACGTAAAAATCAAGGCTACTCATGAGGAGATGGTTAAACAGCGGGCTGTGTGCGAAGCTCTAGGTCTTTTTGGGCGGATGATTGTGGCCGAAGAGGGGATCAATGGCACGTTTGAAGGCACGACTGAAAATATTGAAAAGTATATTACCTGGATGAATGGGCGGAAAGGATTTATGGACATCCATTGGAAAAAAAGTGCTGGTACTGGAGAGGCATTCCCAAGATTATCTATCAAAGTACGAAATGAAATAGTTTCGCTCCATTTGGGCAAAGAAAAAGATATTGATCCTCGGAAGTTTACTGGAGCGCATTTGAAACCCGAAAAACTCAAAGAGTGGTATGACCAAGGCAAAGAGTTCTACATCGTCGATATGCGAAATAGTTACGAACTCAAAGTAGGTAAATTTGAAAATACTGTTTTCCCCGGTATGGAGAATTTTCGGGATTTGAAAGAAAAAGTGAACGAAATAAAAAATCTCAAAGATAAAACAGTGCTCACCGTCTGTACAGGAGGCGTGCGGTGCGAAAAAGCCTCTGGATATCTGAAACGAGAAGGGTTTACTGATGTCCATCAGCTAGATGGAGGTATTGTGTCTTACATGGAAAAATATCCTGGCCAAGATTTTAAAGGATCTCTTTATGTCTTCGACAATCGTATTACTATGCATTTTGATAAGCCGGAAACTCATGAAGTGATTGGTGTATGTGGACGATGTGGAGAAAAATCCGAGCATTACATAAACTGTGGCAACCAACTCTGCCATGAGCATATTATTTGTTGCGAGCAGTGCGTAGAAGCACATGCTGGAATCGGCTATTGCTCAGACAGTTGCAAAGAAGTGAGTTCTCCACAGATTGCATAGTAAAGGCTTTCTCGGCATAGTATACTTTACAAATAAGGTCGAAGAACTTTATGGCGACAGTCGCTATAAAACAATTTTTTAAAACAATATATTACTATGGCAAAAAAGTTAGCAATGATTTTTGGAGTAGTGTTCGTACTTGTTGGCTTGCTTGGATTTATCAATAATCCGATAGTCGGTGCGGAGGGTATTTTCAATACAAATATGCTCCACAATATCGCGCATTTGCTTATTGGTATTGTCCTTATCCTTGTAGCCAAAAAAGAAAGCACGGCAGTACTGTGGATGAAAATCTTCGGTGCAGTCTATCTACTTTTGGCGGTACTCGGCTTTATGGTGGTTTCAAAAGGTGGCGACATGATTCTCAATCTTGTTGCAGTCAACGCCGCAGACAACTGGCTCCATGTCGTCCTCGGTGTAGTACTCCTCATCGTCGGCTTTATGGCTGGCAAAAGTACAACGCAGGGACCAGCAATGAACTCTTCTTCAAATATGTAACATGTAGAGTTATTTCTCTCGTAAAAACCCCGACTACCTATCCGGGGTTTTTATATTAAAAAAGCACTTACAATATGTAATACGTAAGCGCTTGTAGGGATAATATAAATTTTCTTTTATAAATAAAATATATTTGATTCCCAAATATACAGAGAATGATTTTGTATCCAATAATTTTTTAAGTCTTTTGGCATATTTTTTTCAAACTCAGGATGGGTGATAAATATATATTTATTAAACTCACCAAATGAACTTGAATAAAGGACTTGCCGAAGTAGCCCATTATACTTCTCCAGTGTTTTTTTAGCGTTGAATTTATCATCCGGATCGCTAAAAAATGAATTGCTTAAAATCTCTTTTACTACTAATGGTTGGAGAAGTATTAGAGAAAATTGCCGCGCACTAGTTTCTGCACGCGGTAAATCTGAGGTCCATATAACAGCTGGACCTAAATTTTTCTCTTTAAATCTCTCCGCAGCCACTTTTACTTCTTTTTTCCCAAACTCCGTGAGTTGGAAACAATCATCAAGATATTCGGGTTGGACAACAAAAGGATAGATCGTAAGCATGGTAGTAGGATTTCGTTCATATGCATTGTACAACTTTCCTAGAAAAAGTACAGTGGCAAGGATATTAAAATTTTGGTAGTATTCTGATACAACTAAATACGCATCAAGAGTGGTGGGGAAAGCCTTGGCTTGTAGATCCATCCAGCAACTTGTCCAAAAGATAAAGTGCTCCATCCAAGCCCCTTGCAGGGAAAGATACATCTTACTAAATCTCTCCTTGCAGAGATTTTTATGTTTTTAAATAATAAAACCTATACAACAGAGTCAGTTACCGGCGGACATCCAGATAAAGTTTGTGATCAGATTTCAGATGCGATCTTGGATGCCTGTGTAAGCCAAGATCCATTATCACGAGTAGCTGTAGAATGCCTCGGTAGTCATGGGCTGCTTGTCATTGGCGGAGAAATTACCACTCGGGCGAAAGTGGATTATAAAGCTATCGCCGCTACTTTATACAAAGATATCGGCTACGACGATGAATTAGAAATTGTCTCGCATCTTTCAGAACAATCGCCTGACATCGCTCAAGGTGTTGATCGAGAAGGAGCAGGAGATCAAGGCATGATGTATGGATATGCTACCAACGAAAATGATAGTTTTTTACCCGAAGGTTATGTCCTTACTCAAAATCTCGCACGACAACTAGAAATGGTGAGGAAAAATAAAACAGTAGCGTGGCTTAAGCCGGATGGTAAAACTCAAGTGACAATGGAAAATGGCAAGGTAGCGACGATTTTGGTCAGTGCTCAGCACGAGAAAGGAATAGATGCGGCAACGGTGCGCCATGCCCTCATCGAACATGTCATCAAGCCGATGGTTAACATTGACCTTGCTGATATAGAAATACTCACAAACCCAACAGGGACTTTCGTTAGTGGTGGTTTTGAAGCCGACTGTGGCGTGACTGGACGAAAAATTATGGTGGATAGCTATGGTGGTCTTGCTCCTCACGGCGGCGGGTGCTTTTCAGGTAAAGATGCTACAAAAGTTGATCGTTCTGGGGCATATATGGCTCGTTTCGCAGCAAAAAACCTTGTCGCCAAAGGTTTTGGTAATCAAATCATTGTTTCAGTCGCATATGCAATCGGTAAAGAAGAACCACTTATGTTGCAAGCTATCGATGAAAAAGGTACCGATCTATCTGAAGTTTTAAAAAAGAATTTTGATTTCAGACCTCGCGCAATTATCGAGCGTCTAGCGCTTCGTAATCCGATTTATCAAAAAACTGCTACGTATGGCCATTTTGGTATCAAAAACGTACCGTGGGAAGCTTTGGTTGACTTGGCATGATGCTATAATTATCCGTAATGGAAATAAAAAAACGAAAAGTTGCTATTTTCGATATTGACGGTACAATTTTCCGTTCTAGTTTACTTATTGCACTTATCGAAGGCTTGATCGAGGCTGGGATGTTTTCTCCAAAGATCAGAAAGGAATACGAAAAAGAGTTGAATCGTTGGCAAGACAGGAAAGGGGAGTATGAGGACTATATTTTAAAAGTCGTCGAGGCTTTTATGGTGCACGTAAAAGGGCTTCCGTTTGAATCATTCGAACAGGTCGCAAAAAAAGTTGTGCAAGAAAACCAAGACCGAATATATCGCTATAGCCGTGATTTGATCCGTGATCTGAAAAAGAAAAAATACTTTTTACTTGCAATATCTCAGTCTCCGTGGGGCATTGCCAATATATTTTCCAAAAATTTAGGGTTTGATAAAGTCTATGGACGTTTTTATGAGCTTGGACCATCAGATCAATTTACCGGAAAAATTATTGATGAGCATTTGATCGCCAACAAAGGCACGATCGTAAAGCGCGCCATAGAAAAAGAAAATCTCACACTTCGGGATTCAATTGGGGTCGGAGATACAGAAGGGGATATTGCTATGCTCGAACTTGTCGAAAATCCCATTTGTTTTAATCCAAATATGAAACTCTACCGCACTGCGAAACGCCAAGGCTGGAAAGTCGTTGTCGAGCGCAAAGACGTTATCTATACTTTGTAAGGCACTTTTTCTTCGTGGTATACTCAACTGCATGAATGAATCCACCGGTACGCTTTATGTTGTAGCTACACCTATCGGTAATCTTGAAGACATAACACTTCGGGCGCTTACAGTACTTGGAAGTGTGGATCTAGTGCTTTCAGAAGATACTCGAGTAACAGCCAAACTCTTTGCAGCGCATTCGATACAAAAAAAACTCATACGCTACGACTCGCACAGCAAGAGCGATTTTTCAGACAAAATGGCAGTATTGCTCACTGAGGGAAAAAATATTGCTCTTGTGTCTGATGCGGGTACGCCGGGCATATCTGACCCAGGAATGCTTTTGGTACACACCATTCGAGGGAAATATCCGACAATCCCAATTGTCGCTATTCCGGGACCGTCCGCCGTTACAGCAGCCCTTTCCGCAAGCGGACTTCCTGCATCGGATTTTCTTTTTTTAGGCTTTTTGCCTCATAAAAAGGGGAGACAAACGTTGCTTCAAGAAACCAAAGATTCAAAACGCACCGTGGTGCTGTATGAATCACCACATCGGATCTTAAAACTGCTTGATGAACTAGAAAAAATAATCGAAGGCACACGAACTGTTATTATCGGTAGAGAGCTAACAAAACACTTCGAAGAATTCATCTCGGGTACCGCATCAGAACTTAAAATATTTTTTGCAAAAAATCCTGAAAAAGTGCGAGGGGAATTTGTCGTGATGATAGAAGCTCTTGGAAAATTACCACACAGTACAAGTCCCAAAAAATCGAAATACCCACCAAAATATTAAATCTTTCATTTTATCTCTTTGTATCGTATACTTATTCCATGATCGGACAGGCCAAAATACTGCTTGTATTGGGAGCGCTCGCTTCAGTCGTATCTTTCCTTGGGCTTCCAGAGACTATCAAAAAGATTGCATTACTGGTCTTAGGTCTCGCTGTAGCAGTCTTGGCGCGCCTTATTCTTCGCAGATTGCACATGCTTGAAGATAAGAAGGATATTAACAATAGTACATACACTGAGCATCGGATATAAACCTAACATATAGCAATTTATTTGCTGTACAAAATATATATGGAACAACGAAAATTTACATCGCGATTTAGATTGGTTGCAGGTATTTTACTTGCACTTGTTTTTGTTGGAGGTATATATGTTGGTGTGCACGGGCGAGAAGCTTTAGCAAAAATTACTTCGCTTTCTGCTGTTGAATCTGAAACCGCAGATTTCACTTCTTTTTGGAAAGTTTGGAATATTATAAACGAAAAATATCCCAATGCTTCAGGCGTGAGTTCACAAGAGCGAGTCTATGGTGCTATTAAAGGCCTCGTCGAATCGCTCGAAGATCCATATTCTGAATTTTTTACGCCAGAAGAAACGAAAGATTTCCAGGATCTTATCAACGGCTCATTTGGGGGTGTTGGAATTGAAATCGGCGTGAAAGAAAAAACTCTCACTGCAATGTCTGTGCTGCCAAATACTCCAGCGGAAAAAGCCGGAATACTTGCAGGCGATAAGATTTTAAAGATTGATGCTACTGCGACAAGTGATCTGTCTATAAATGGAGCAGTTAACCTTATTAAGGGTGAAGAAGGGACAACGGTAACGCTTACTATTTATCGCGAAGGAGAAAGTGTGACTCGAGAGATTGCTCTGGTGAGGGCTAAAATCATCGTGCCCACACTTTCCACCGAACTTCGTTCTGATGGCATATTTGTGATTGAATTTTACAATTTCGACTCGCACGCTATTTCCGAATTCAAAACTGCAGTTTTGGCATTTGCAAAAACTGGGTCAAAAAAACTTATTATTGATTTGCGAGGAAATCCGGGAGGTTTTTTGGATGCAGCAATCGATACTGCAAGCTGGTTTCTGCCAGCAGGAGAGGTGATTGTTCGTGAAAATTTTGGCCCAGACGAACCTGAAACTATATATCGCAGCAAAGGATACGCCACACTACAAGGTAAAAATATAAAAATTGAAATACTTGTTGATGGAGGTTCGGCTTCAGCGTCAGAAATTTTTGCAGGAGCACTCTCTGAGCATGGTGTCGCTGATTTAGTAGGAGAGCAGACATACGGAAAAGGTTCAGTTCAGGAACTTATCGGCATTACTGGAGAAACTTCTCTTAAGCTGACTATTGCCAAATGGCTTACACCAAAAGGTATTTCTATCTCAGAACAAGGCTTGACCCCAACCTACGTAGTACCTTTTACGGATAATGATGCAACTCTCGCGATTGACCCTCAGCTTAACAAAGCTATTGAACTCTTAAATCAATGAAAGTAATTTTACGAAAAGATATTCCAAAACTTGGAAAAAAGAATGAGATAAAAGAAGTGCCGGAAGGGTATGGGCGGAATTTCCTTTTACCAAACGGCTTAGCGGATATCGCAACACCTCAGGCTATTGCTGAAATCGACAGAGTAAAAAATATCAAAAAAGTTGAAAAACAAGTAGAAAGAAACCTTCTCCTAAAAAATCTCCATGACTTGGAAAACATTGTTGCGACGATCCATGTTGAAGCAAATGAAAAAGGTAATTTATTTAAAAGTATTCACAAGGAAGACATTGCAAACGAACTTAAGAAAACACATCGGATCGAAGTTGATCCAGATACTATTTTACTCCCTACGCCACTCAAGTCTCTCGGAGAGTATAAAATCGAAGTCCTCGTTATGGACAAAAAAGGAACTTTTACTCTGATAGTTAAAAAATAAAACCCCGTAACGGGGGTTTATTTTTTAGATATTGTCTTAAATAACGTGTACGGATTTTTTTACGCTCTTACTGCCGTCAAAGTGAGTTTTTCTTTTGTTGTCAAAACGGACCGTTCCTTCTTTGAGTGCATATAAGGTATGGTCTTTGCCCATCCCGACATTTTTGCCTGCCACAATAACTGTGCCACGTTGTCGGATAATAATAGAACCAACTCCTGCTTTTTCTCCAGCGTAAAGTTTGGTACCAAGGTACTTTGGGTTTGAATCTCTTAGGTTTTTGGCGGATCCGCCTGCTTTTCTATGTGCCATAGTGCTATATTTTTTAGACTTTACGTAATATAATACAACCTGTAATTGCGCTATGACTATACAGGAAATAGGCCAAAAAATCAAGCATAGAGCTAAAAGTAGGCAAGGAAACGACTTTTTGCTAGTGGCGACCCTTATATGTGTGGCTCTGACGGCATTTCTTCTTGGTCGTATTTCGCTTAGAAGCGAAGGGAAGCCAGAAGTGGTGATACAAGGTGCGCCACTTGATTTTCTTTCGGCACAACAAGCAAAAGTACCGTTTACGGAGGGAACAGGGTCAGCGTCTAGTCCTCTTGGAGCTATTTTTGCCTCAAAGAATGGTACTAAATATTATTTTAATGGCTGCTCCTCTCAAGTGAAAGAAGAGAATAAAATATGGTTTACTTCCGAAGACGAAGCACTCGCTGCAGGATTTACCAAATCAAGTACGTGTAAATAATTTCTTATGAAAATACTAAAACTAATCGCTCCCATACTGATACTTACTTGTGTTGGAATTTTTTTCATTTCCGATGATACTCAAAATATAGTACTTGAAAATAAAGTTGTTAAAAATATTTTAAGTAAAGATTTCGGATTTAATTTCCATAGTAAATTTGAAGAGATTTTAAGTACACTTCCCGGACCACTAAAAAAGATAGTCGGGGATGGGGAAGTGCCTGCTTCACTTTCTGCATCTCTTATTATCAATGCTACGAACGCGGCGCGCATGCAAAATGGAAACTTGCCAGCTCTGGCTACCAATCCTGAGCTTTCCGCGTCGAGTGAAAGCAAAGTAGATGATATGTTCATTGGCCAATACTTTGAGCATGTTTCTCCATCAGGCATTTCTGTTGCCGAACTTACGACAACCGCTGGATATGAATACATTGTTGTGGGAGAAAATCTTGCCTTGGGCAATTTTCTAACAGAACAGGCAATCGTGGACGCCTGGATGGCGAGCCCTGGCCATCGCGCAAATATTTTAAATGATCGATATACAGAAATTGGCGTTTCGGTGAAAAAAGGCATCTATGAAGGCCAAGAAGTTTTCATCGCAGTTCAACATTTTGGCCTCCCACTTTCTACGTGTCCGGAAATAAATACTGGGCTCAAAAACACCATTACCGAGCTCGAGAAGGAAGTAGCTGACTTAGAGGTTGAGCTTGCGAGCCAGAAAGCCCAGATTGATGCCGAAGAGGGAAATGCAAAAAAAGAAATAGAAGCGTATAACGAAACTGTTGATATTTATAATAAAACGATTGCTGTTTTGAAAATACAAATCGCAGCATACAATTCGTCAGTCACTGCCTTCAATGCTTGTCTAGCGGGGTAGGGCGCCTTTACTCTAGGGTGAATGTCGCACAATATATCTTTTGCGACATACAACAGCGAAAATATAAAGGGTAAAATAACCCTGGGTAAAAGCTCTCCAACTTCTCTACTCAGTAGCTGCAGTCTCAGAGGGCTCGTTTTCAGTATTTCCTACTGAAGATATTTTCTCCTTAATACTTTCATAAAAATGAATGGCTGCATTTTTAGCAACTTCACTGGCATAGGCTAGATTTGACTGACTCGCTGGTTTTTCAACTACATCTTTAATCTCTATATTGAAATACCCCAATACAAGCAGTACTGCTACGATAATGAGTACGATACTTAAGATTCCTCCTTTTTCTTTTGCTTGTGTGCCTTTCATCTAGTTGTAATATATCATGCTGGATTGAATCGGCGGCCAATATTGCATTGGGTCCAAATAGGCGTTTATTGCGGCTACTGGTTGTGTGTAAATTTTGCCACTGCAGGCTTTACTCGGAACCTGTGATACCTGTACGGCATTGTGCGGAAAAAGCGATACGTGGAGATGTGGTCCAGTAGAATAGCCCGTAGAGCCCGTATAGGCCACCACTTGGCCTCCTGAGACCCTATCGCCGGCTTTGGCTTTTACAAGCGATAAATGAGCATATACGCTTGTTAAACCATTGTCGTAATCAATAAGGATCCAATTGCCATAGGACGCTCCTGGGCATGCTAAATCGGTGTTTCCAGCCCCTATAACGGTGCCAGAGGCCATGGCTTTAGCTCCTGTGCCGACCGCAGCCCCAAAGTCGACTCCGTTGTGCGACCCAGATACGTACAATCGTTGTGCAGCAACAGTTTTGCCGAAAAGTTGAGTGATTTTTACTGTATCTGTTGGCCAGATAAGCGGCGCACTTCCAGCGAGTGGAAGGCTTCCTGGCTCGAGGATAAATTTGAGTTGGGATTCAAAAGAACGCACATCTTGTTCAAATTGGGCTTTGCGGGCGACTTTATCTGCAAGAAGTTTGGCATAATTGGATTCCTTGGCTTTTGTTTCTTGAAGTAAGTCAGCTTTTTCAGCAGCAGTTTGATCAACAATTTTTTTCTGATCTGAGCGATCGTTTTGTAAAGATATAAGTTCTGCTTTGGTTGTTTCGATCTTCTCTTTGTTTGTGATGAGCTCTTTTTTCACACCTTGTAGGGTCTGTATGTGATCATCAACTTCCTTTTGAAATAAGATTAAATTCCCTATTTCTCGCCATGATTCTGATACCTTATCCTGTGATAAAAATATTTCAAGAAAAGTTTTATTATCCATGCTATGAAGTTTCTGTATGCCTTTTATAAGCGCATCTCTTTGTTGTTCAATTAGCTCAGATTTTGAAAGTATAGTATCGGAAAGTTCCCCAATGCTCGCATTTGCTGAGCTGATTTTTGTTTCAGTCACTTTAATGTCTGTAAGAAGCTTTTTCTTCTGAAGATCAAGGGTGGCGATCGCAGTATTGAGTGATTTTTTGTCTTTACCAACTTTATCAAGTTCACCTTGATACTGCGCAATCTCTTTTTCAAGTGCAGCAATCTCTGCGGTTTTAGAAGTGATTTGAGCCTGTAACTCACTTGCCGTTTGCGCAAAAATGCGTTGTCCAAAAAGCGCAAGAGTTATGACACACACAAAAAATACAAGCTGTACACACTGATTCCATTTCATACCTTTATTGTACCTTGCGCCGTCAAAGGATTCAAATTGAATGAATGTTACTTAAGTGCGTCAATCGCTGTTTGAATTCTTTTTTTGCTCTCGGTAATCCCCAAAATTTCCATAAGCATAAACGGATCAGGAGATTTTTCGCGACCAGAAAGAGCATAGCGAAGTGGCCAAAGCACTTCTCCCCTCCCTGACTCCTCGGCATAGGGCCAGAGCAGATTGCGTACCTCATCTGATGAAAGGTTGTTACTCTGATCATGTATGAGGGAAAGTATTTTTTGTAAATGAATTTTAGTTTTTTCAATGCCATTTTCCGTATCTTTTAGAGATTTCCAAAGTAAATCTATAGCGGGGTATGTGTCAGATGATTGAAAAAAATAGCGCAACTCCCCTGCCCTAGCCATTTCAGCCACATCGCCAAGAGTTAGTATCCGGTCTTTAATAATTGGCACAATTTTTTGGAATGCTTCTTTAGTAAAACTAGGAAGATTTTTTATTTCGTCTGGCAACCATTCAAATATCATTTCACTGCAGTCGGCCTCTGGCAATAATTTTATATGTTCTTTATTAAACCATTTTAGTTTTTCTTCATTGAATACGGCTGGACTTTTTTGCACCTTAGATAATTCAAAAGAAGCGATCAGCTCATCGTGGCTAAATATTTCCTGCTCTGTGCCAGGATTCCAGCCGATGAAGGCAACACCATTTAATATTGCTTGCGGAAGAAACCCCTTATCTCGATAGGAAGTAAGTGCTTGAGCGCCACGACGTTTGGAGAGCTTAAGCTTGTCTGGTCCTAAAACGAGTGGTAAATGAGCATAGATTGGCGTTGGGGCACCAAGAGCACGTTGAATCAAGATCTGCCGCGGAGTATTTGATGTATGATCTTCTCCGCGAATGACATGAGTTACTCCGGCTAAAAAATCATCCACAACAACAGCAAAGTGAAACAGGGGCTCTTGTAGATTCTTAGCTAAAACGAAATCGCCGAGATCCGTGGTGTTCATGGTGACGTCCCCTTTTACCTCATCTTTAAACGTTATATCAATATTAGGATTTCGAAACCTGACAAGTTCTTTCATTGTTCCGCTCCCATCTTTTGCCTCTTCCTTTGACAGATACGCTGTGCCTTCCGCAATCATTTTTTCTAGATACGACTGATGCGTACTTACATGTTCTGACTGGCGATAAAATTTGTCATGCGTGAGCCCGAGCCAGGTAAGACTTTCGAGGATATTTTCTTCATATTCTTTTTTGCTTCGTTCACGATCGGTATCTTCAATACGAAGAACAAACGTCCCTCCGTTTTTTTTGGCATATAAATACGAAAAAATTGCCGTTCGGTACGTACCGATATGGAGAAGTCCAGTCGGACTCGGGGCAAAACGTGTGATTACTTTTTGTGGCTCATTCATATTTCTAATCGTGCGATAGCGCAATCTTAATAAGCTCTTCTGCGATATTCATTGCAGCATCACCACCAGAAAATGTAAGTGCTGCCTCACTCATTGCTGTATGCTTTACAGGATTTTCAATTATCTTATCGATTTCTGATGAAAGAATATGGGCTGTGAGATTATTTTCTTCTATCACAATACACGCTCCCGCTCGCGCATAATTGAATGCATTCTTGAGTTGATGGCTGCCATTTGATGAAGTAATTGGGATGATAAGAGATGGAACTCCCCATGAAGCTATTTCAAATATAGTTGATCCAGCGCGAGAAATCACAAGCGAAGCTGCGCCGGCAGCCATTTTAAGCTCGAGCTCGTTTAAAAATCCGTACTGTCGATAACGGTTTGTATGCTGGCTTTTTTCAAGCACAAGCCCGGCCCGCTCCGATACTTCTTTCATATTTTTAATACCAACTTGATGTATGACTTGATAGCGTTCAAGAAGCTCTGGGAGGGTGTCTAAGACAACATTGTTGATAATTTCAGCCCCAAGCGAGCCGCCGATAACCACAAGCACTGGGAGCGAAGCGTCAAATTGGAAAAATTCTGATACACCTTCCTTGATCCCCTTTCTGATAGCCATTCGTATTGGTTGGCCTGTCAATGCTATTTTTTCTTTTGGAAAAAAGGCTCCTGCTTCGGCATACGAAAGGGCGATTCGCACAGCAAATTTTGCACTCCATGCATTTACTCGCCCGGGATGAGAATCAGATTCGTGAATAAAAACAGGTATACGTAGAATACGCGCTGCACAGACGACAGGAAACGAAGCATAACCACCCTTGCTGAAGACAACATCGGGATAAATGCGAAAAAGAGTGAGGAGAGCACCAATCGTGCCAAAAAATATTTTGAATAAATCAAAAAAGTTCGCAACTGAAGCGTAGAGGCGACGCTTTCCGGAAGAGACATATATAAACGTGACGTTGTTTTCAAACAGTGCCTTCTTGTCGTACGCTGCATTTGAAAGATAAAACAACTTTGCTCCAATAATCTTTTCGCGATCAACGATTTGATTGACTCTCTCAGCAACGGCGATAATAGGATAGAAATGTCCACCCGTGCCTCCCCCTGTAAATACGATTCTCATAAAAGGAAATTAATTTAGGATTAAAAAGTGGGATGATATTCGACGTATTAAGCTTTTGTCGTTCGCTCGTGTTTTGAAATATGCAAGACGATGCCAACAGCTGCAAGTGAAATAAGAAGTGAAGTACCTCCGTGGCTGACAAAAACGAGCGGTACTCCGGTGAGTGGAAAGACTCCAATAATTGCTGCAATATTCAAAAATGACTGCGTAACAATCAGTATAACAATTCCCGTAACCAAAAGTCTACTGAAGGCATCGGGGGCACGATACGCGATTCGAAGCCCTCGTAAACCAAATGCGACAAACAAAAGGACTAAGATTGATGCTCCGACAAACCCGAATTCTTCTCCAACAACTGCGAAAATCGAATCCCCTTGCGGCTCTGGCAGGTAGCTAAATTTTTGTATGCTCTGGCCGAATCCACGTCCAAATACTCCACCGGAACCAACAGCGATTAATGATTGCTGAAGCTGATACGAAGACCCTTGCGGATCATGCGTTGGATTTAAAAATGTATGTACCCGATCACGTACATATGGCACAAAAAATGTCAGGCTTAAGAAGCCCACCACACAGACAATAAATAATCCAATAAGATACTTCCATGGCAATCCACTAATAAATAGCAGCACAAGTCCGGTTGTAAACATCAAAATCAAACTTTTTGTATCAGGCTGCTTTAGGAGTACGACAATCATCACAAGCATAAGTCCCAAAAGCGGTAGGGCCGAAAGCTTCATATCTTTAAATTTATGTTTGACCCAGGAAAGCCAGGCCGCAAGGTACATGATGAAAGCAAATTTGAGACATTCTACTGGCTGGAGCGATACTGGGCCAAGGGCTAGCCATCGTCGAGCGCCGCCATGTGAAAATCCGAGACTTGGTACAAACACAAGCATCGTAAGTAAAAGTGCGCCAATAAAAAAATAAAATGCATACGACCGCCAAAAAAGATACGGAATCTTTGAAGTAATAAGCATGGCGATACAGCCTCCAATGAGTCCTAGTACCAGTTGATTGAAAAGAACACCAAAAAATTCGTTTTCGTTTTTTGCAAGCACGCCAAAAGATGCCGAGATAAACATAAAAATACCAGTTACGACGATAGCGATGACAATGCCGAGAAAAAAAGTATCGCTGTGGGTATTTTTAACCATAGCTTATATGAAAACTAAAATAATGCCGACGACTGCGCAAAAAACGGAAATAATCCAATACCGCATAGTGACTTTGTAGTTGGGCCAGCCGATGGCCTGAAAATGATTGTGAAGTGGTGAGACAAGAAAAACTTTTTTTCCATTACGCCATCGTTTGGATAAAAGCTGGATAACGACTGAGAGACTGGTGACAATGAGCGGCAAGGCGATAATGACAAGTACTCCGACTTGTCCAGTCAGGAATGCCACGACGACGAGTGTTGTGGTAAGGCCCATCGTCCCGGTTTCCGAAAGAAAAAATCGTGCCGGTGGAATATTAAACCACAAAAATGCCAGGAGACCCCCGACAATGACCATGCAAAAAGCTGCGAGGTCGACTTGATTGTTATAAAATGCAATCAATGCATACGAAGAGTACATGACAGTAAATATTCCTCCTGCGAGTCCATCCACACCATCAATAATACCGCCTGAGTACATACCCACCATGAAAATAACAAAAATTGGAATGAAAAAAATTCCGAGTGGAAGTGTGCCAAAAAACGGAATAATGATTGCGCTCATGTCGAGCTTGATGTAGAACCACCAGGCGCACATGATTGCGACAAGTCCGATAACCAGCAAGCGTTTTGATAGTGACAACCCCCCGCCGATATGAGTGCCGCGATCATTGCATACCAAGTAATCATCAAAAAGTCCGATAAGCGAAGTGAATAAAAGCACAGCGAGTGGCAAGAGAGTTTGGTTACGAGAAAGAAAACTTATTTTTTCAGTAAGTTCGCTTGGGAAAAAAAGAGAAAATGTCGCCACGCCAATCGTAGTCACGAGTACGCTTCCCCATACCACGATACCCCCCATGCGAGGAGTTTTCCGCTCCTCGTCATTGTGGATTTTCTGAGAATACGGAGTATCTTTTCCATCAAGAGAGCGTTTGACGCTGCTTTTTTTCCACATCTGATATTGGTAGAGATATTTTGTCAGTATCGGCGTAATCAAAAGGCCGACACAAAATGAAAAGGCCGAGGAAATAAGTATTTTGACAAGATTGGAAACCATAGCCTAGGCAGTATAGCCTTTTTTGCCTCAAATTTAAAGCCTTTGTAGTCCCCTACCGCATTCTAGATTACTTCCGCTTGATAGCATTTTTCACAGTAAATTATTTCCGGCCGCTCAGGAGCATAACTGGTTTTGAACTCAGTCTGACACTTCCCGACGTGATCATGATCCTCGCTTTCACACATGCATTCACGTTGCCAGAAATGCACAGGATTTCTCAATTGAGCCATTTTAAAATTACGAGTATTCGGACATTCCTGAGGTAGTGGAAGATGCCATTTTTGATACATAGCTAGTTCGTCAGGAATAATTTTGAAGGCTTGAGTACATTTATGATTCTGTGCTCCATGTTTGTCTTCATCCCACGCTCTACATAGAATGACTTCCTTTAGCAAGGAATCATTTATTGCATTTTCCGCCATATCCTTCCAGTGTTTTGTTGGTGTGTAATTTTTTTCTTCAAAACTGTCCCAAGCGTATCCTCGTTCTTTCGCCTCGATTTCAGTTACTGGAACATATTCTTGAGCAAGCGTTTCATTGTATGCGTGAGGAGAGAGCTCGATAGGGAAAAATTCTCCGAACGTAGAAATTTTTCCGTTTTTGTCAGCATATGGATTACTACTCATTTCCGACACCATTTTTTTATACAGTTTTTCGTATTCCTCACGTGTATATACTTTATTTAGAATACAATATTCATTTTTACGAAGAGATACACAACCAAAAGAATTACTTACATGGTCGCAATCAACAAGGTAGTAGGCGCTTATATTCTGTTCGCCGTTTACACTAAAGAAACAGTTTGAAGAAAAATCAATGTTGTTACATTCATATACAAGCTCACCTGCATGCACCCCAAAGACATCCATGGAGTCTTTCTGGCCTTTTCCACCCCGTACAGCATAGTTTTCATTTTCACCATCGTAGATATAGTATGAATTTCGAACATTTTTTGAACTATAGATGAATTCTCCGGAAACAGTATTGTTACGCTCCCCTGTCATAAATTTATGAATAGCACTCTCTCGAACAAGCTTTCGGAAATGAGTGAACGCGTCTTCGAATTTTGCACGTGAACTAAATATATTTTTTCGAGTGGCCTCAAATTCCTCCTTTGAGACTTGTTTGTTTAAAACATAGTAATTCTTATTCCGAAGATTGTAGCTCAAAAGACAGTTTTGGCAGTTTTTGCAATCAAATAAGAAGGCAGAATCAATACATTGCGAGCAATTCTGTCCAAAAAAAAGTTTGCTACACCCAACAGAATCGACAGACGCGAAGCATGCTTCACAGTTTCTTATAAATAATGAGTCCCAGCAGTCTTTGCTTTCTAGTACGGTCTGCCCATAACTACAATTTTCTGAAAACCAACTACCGAACATCAGGTATCCTCGTTTCATATGTGCTGTATAATTACAGTATTCGCTTTCAGAATTGCTTGTTGAATATGCCGATGGTCGAGGTGTTTTGTTCAGCAAATCTTTAAATTGTTCAAAAAAAGGAACAGTTGCATCGTATTCTTTACCAAAATCCAAAGGATCCCACTGGTCACTCCACCAACATTCATGACAATACACGGGAAATAACACCGTAGGTTTATACATTGAAATAATATTTTTTTTACAAAGATCACAATTTCGTTTATATAAAGAACGTTCATTTCTCCAAACTAGTTTTCTTGCGAGTCGGCAATCGGGGCAAAAGGTCGGTGGAGGGACTTTGATTTTTTCGTAAAATACAAAATCCTCTGGTTCGATGATGAAGTCCAGTTTACAGTTTTGACAGTTCCTACTTTCCATCGTCATTTAGAGAGTCTAGCAAATCTAGACTTTTTTGAGAAGTTCTCGTACCACTTCCCGATCGTCCCATGGATGAGAAATGCCATCAATGACGATTGATTGTTCGGCACCTTTGCCGGTGATGAGCACTACATCGCCTGGGCTTGCTAGTGAAAGAGCTTTTTTAATACCTTTTTTTCGGTCAAGAATGATAAATAAATTTTTATTTTGTGTTTTACCAGCATTTTTTGCAGCGCGTGCAATATCGTCAGCAATTTCTTTCGGGTCGTCTTCGTACGGATCAACATTTGAGACCACAACAAAATCAGCCTTAGCTCCTACGGCTTCACCCATGACAGCTCGCTTTGTTTTATCTCGTCCCCCACCTTCTGCACCCAACAGGACGATTACTTTTTGTGTACCTGCCAAACCTCTCGCTGTATCAAGCACATAGTTCATGCTGGCACCTTCGTGTGCGTAGTCTACTATCACCATATATGAATCACGTTGCATAATTTCCATACGACCCGGTACCGTAAGGCTATAAAGGGCTTCTTTGATTTTTAGGATGTCTATTTCGAGCTCATCGCCAAGGATGATTGCAGGCAAGGCGTTCCAAATATTAAATTCGCCAAGTAGCGATAGGTCGTAAGCAATACTCCCGACACTGAAATGTACACCTTTCGGGTCTGAGGAAATAGTATGAGCTTGGTAGTCTGCCTCAGAAACACCAAAAGTGCGATGAAGATCCGCGGGAAAAGAGAGGTAGTATTCGGACTCTTTGTCGTCGATGTTCGCGCATATTATTTTTTTTACTTCTTTTCCAGCGATTATTTTTTTCTTAGAAAGTGCCAATGTTCGAAAGAGCTCGCCTTTTGTGGTTTTATACTCTTCAAAATTATTGTGATGCGAAGAAAGATGTTCAGGAGTCAGGTTGGTAAAAATAGCCGCGTCAAAATCTATTCCCTGTTGCCTGCCTTGCTTAAGCCCCTCCGATGTTACTTCCATGACGGTATGGGTACAGCCTGCCGCTACCATTTCACGCAAAAGCTTCTGGATAACAAATGGGTCAGGCATAGTCATGTGGTAGCTATTGAGCACCTCGCTGCCTCCTATCCGAATATTGGCAGTGCCGATAAGACCTGTAGTGTAGCCACCGCCTTCCAGTACCGCCCAGACATAGTTGGCTGTTGTGGTCTTTCCTTTTGTGCCAGTCACCCCTATCATGACAAGTTCCCTTGAAGGATACCCGTAATAGTAGGCAGCCAAGCGAGCTTTTTGCGTGTGATACCAAAGAAAAATTTTCTCTGGTAAAATCGTTTTTAGAATTTTTTTAAATGCCATCATTTAGAAGTTCGGGGCTTAGGGTATCTTCAAGAAGTGGGCTTTCCGTGAGGCTTATGTATTGATGTATCCACGCTCGCAACGCATTAATATCAGCTTGGTTACCGCTTGAGTGAAGTGTAATAAATACAATTGGTCTTGTGGTCGTACCGATCGGAACATTGAAAAGAAATACTCCGGTCCGCCACGCTTCCGGCGTGGAACCAACCTTGCCGCCGATAAAAGCGGGATCGTTCATGAATAAATTGTAATTTTTGAGATTCTGAAAACTAACCGCACCAAAATCTGTATACACATGTCCTTTGGTAATTTCATATATCCACGGACGATTGTTGTAAATATACCGTGCTAGTTTGTAGAGATCTTGGGCGCTACTGGTATTTTGTGGATCAATACCATAGGCATCGTTGAAAGAAGTATCTTCCATTTCCAAAGATTTAGCTCGTTTATTCATGAGAGTAATAAAATTCTCCTGTCCTTGATGCATGGCAAGAGCTTCGGCCGCATCGTTTGAAGACGGCATGAGAAGCGGATAGAGTAATTCAAAATATGAATATGTTTGCCCCAAGGAGAGACTTGAAAGGTCACCGTAAGGTTCTGTCATGGGTGACGTAATAGTGATTTGAGATGTCATATGTTCTTTAAAAGAGAGAAGATTAAATTCTGAAGCGATAAGCGCGGTCATGAGTTTTGTTACTGAAGCAAGCGGAAAAGCACTGGTCGCATTTTTCTCAAGCAAAATCGTACCGTTTTTTAGATCGGCGACCAAATACGCAGTCGCTGTCACATCTGGCAATGTGGGTGTTTCAAGAGGATACGGATATACGAACTCATCATTTTCAAAATCAGTTTCATGTACGATGACAGGAGTATTTTTCGTTGTTGCTCGGTATAGTGCTTCCGCATCATCTACTGCCAGATTAATACAACCACTTGAAAAAGAGTTGGGTAATGTCAAACCTTCTTTAGTGTACGGCAAGCCATGGATTGAATAATTGCCTTGGAAAACCATATTCCATGGCATATAGACCTGACCGAGGCTTGAAAGATGAACTTCTTCTTTTGTATGTACATCAAACACTCCTGAAACAGTCTCCCCCCAGCTCCCTTGCTGCCCTTTTATTTTGATGGGAAATCTTTGTTCTTCTTTTCCATTTTTATATTGTATGAGCACCATCTTCCCAAGATCGGCTTCAAGAAAATCTTTTTTAGATTCAATGAAACTTTTTTTAGTATTTGAAAAAAGAGGAGCTATCGTCCGGTACTCGCCAGGCAAAGCTTCTGCTTCGACCCCTTTTGTTATAGTATCTACTGCTACTGTTGCGACCATTACTTCGGGTGTTGTTTTTGTGAAAAAATATTTATAAGAAACAAAAAAAGCCAAAACTGAGGCTGTAAGATATATTAAAATCGATGTGCGTAAAAATATTTTTTTCATACCCCTTATTTTTTCTTTTGTATATCTATGCTTTGTGTATACGCTTCTGCTTTCTCTGCTAATAGTACTGAGTCGGTAAAACGTCCATCGACTGTTGAGCCCAAAACTATGCTGCTAATACGATGGTGATTGCGTGTTTCAAAAAGCATTGCAAGATTCCCGCCGGCAAGAATAGTATATCCTGTTTTTGATGCAATGATATGTGGAAACATATTTATCGAAGCGTTCGTATTTATGGTTGTATGAGGAACTCCACTCAAGGATGAAATAGTTATACCAGCATAGGTGCTTTCATGAAAAAGACTCGGATGTATTTCTACCGCATACTCAAATAAAAGTGCAAGGTCTCGTGCACTGCCAGTGCCGCCGGCGGTCGTAGCGTCTTCATCAAGTCCGGTGGCGTTGTTGAACTTTAAGGATAAAAGTGAGAGAGCCTCCGCTTTTCTATTCATAGCATCGATAAAAAAAGGTAAGCTGAGGTCAGGTGTGCCTGCCTCGGTCAGTATGTTCTCTGTTGCCTCCCCAATTGCCTCTGCGGCATCGTTTGAAGAAGCGACCAGCATAAATGACGCAAGATCGTGAAGTAAAAATTGCTCAAACGGAATAAAGCCGCTATCGCCATGCTCTCCAATCGAGTGTGGTGTGATGGTCACCACAGTATCCTCCGGCAAGTAATCAAGTGCCACTATCGCAGTCATTACTTTTACAATAGATGCGAGCGGCAGCGGTAGGGTACTGTTTTTTTCATATAGAATCTCTCCAGTAGTATGGTCGTAGACATACGCAGCATGAGCTGAAAGCTCGAGCCCGTCAAACATACTTTGTTTTAATTGGCTGTCGGGTACAAGTTCTTGCGTATCTTTTTCTTTTATATTCTGACTTCCAAAAAACACTGCAAGCACCACTAGGATACCTACTATAAGGGTACTGCGCATTTTAGACTTCGGGGTTGTATCCATGACTACTGAATTTCTTCGGAAGCGATTTCCTTTGTATCGGACACATGCCCCGCCAATAAATCTTTAAATCCAGAAAATTCAGGCATATCCTCAATACGCGAAAGTCCCATGAATGAAATGAGGTCGAGGGTCGGCTTGTATATCACCTTGCGGTTATCGTCAGGATGAGCACTTTTTTCGATCAAGCCACGTATCATGAGATTGCGTAAAATAAAACTAGAATTCACACCACGAATGTAATCAATATCGCTTCGCGCCGCACCGTTTTTGTACACAATAATCGAAAGTGTTTCAAGACTCGCACGAGAAAGTTCTTTGGAGAGTTCATCCTTTCGCAAACTCTCAAGCATACTAGAGAGTGCGGCTGAAGTCCCGAGCATTACTTCTTCCTCTTTTCGCACGAGGGTCAATCCCCTCCCTCGTAGTTTTTCTTCCAATACCACAAGTGACGCTTCTACTTCTTCTGGTGCTACTTGGATAAGTCTCGCAATATCCCATATCTTCATCGGCTCTCCCTTAAAGAAAAGCAAGCCTTCAATTTGTGCATCAAGTTCCATGTTTTTTTCTCTTATCTAGTAATATCCTCCATTGTTGGTCGTGCTTTTTGAATCGTCATATCGTCAAATGTTTCGCTTTGCACAACTTCAAGCACACCGCCACGCACCATTTCTAAAAGCGCTAAAAAAGAAACAATCATATACACTTTCTCTTCTTTGTGGTTTTGTGGATTTGGGTGTTTGGCAAAATCTCGAAAGCTCATAGAGAGGGCGTTCTTTATTCGCTCGGTGAGGTTCGTAATAACCTCATCGATGTTAATGACCCGAGCTACATTTACTTCTTGGAGAACTTCTGTCGCAGGTATTTGCGAAACGACACTACCAATACATTCCCGAAGTGCTGCTATGGTAATTTGCTGATCGGGGCTAAAGATTGGCGTAGAGAAATCGCGCTCAGGCGCAGAAAAAACAATTTCTTTGCCAAACTTTTCTTTTACGTAGACGCTAGCATCCTTGATCGCAGCATAAAGCTTTAGTCGTGCTTCAAGATCAACAATTTTCTCTTCCTCTTCCGGCGTGAGCGAAAGGTTGGGTAAAAGCGAACGTGACTTAATGAGTATCAGTGTTGCCGCCACAATAATAAAATTGCTGGCAACATGCAAATAGTCATCACCTTTCTCAGCGGCTAAATTGCGGACATATTCCACATAGTCATTGGTTACCTCAGCCAATGAAAGCTCGTTGATAAAAAGCTTACGCGATTCGATCAAATTCAAGAGCAAATCAAGCGGCCCCTCAAAAGTGCCGGTTTTGATAGTGTATTGTGTAGTCGTCTCAGTCACCAGCGTATTTTAGACTAAAGTGCTTAATATTCCAAGGTTTTTGACTAGATACATGTTTTATTGCTAAATACTTGACAGTAAGAATCTTTATTGGTAAGGTAAAAGAGTGAAAACATATCAGGCACAAATTAACAACCTTCGTCGAGCAGACTCTTTTGAGGCTGCTTGTGAGCGTTTGTGTGCCACCTTCTCCTAAATCTCCACAAACATAGCGAACTTTCAAAAGCGGCCTTAACCAGAGGCCGCTTTTGTTTGTGCGTCATTTCTAACTACGATGCAAACAAATAATAAAAGTTAGAAGGTAGTACCTTAAAAATTTCACAAAATGAAAAAAATCAAACCTCATCACAATTTTTTCATGGAAAAAGCTATCTTGGAAGCTCGAAAGTCATCCTCAGGAGAATTTAAGATTGGTGCTATTGTAGTTTATCGCAATAAAATTATTGGTCGTGGTACACCGAAAGACCACATAACTCTTAACCCAGTAAAGCATGCAGAAGTCGTAGCAATACAAAAAGCATGTAAATTTCTTAAAACCAATTTACTGCATGGATGTAGTATTTATGTGACCGCTGAGCCGTGTCTTATGTGTTCATCAATAATTTTCCAAGCAAAAATACCCATCATTGTATTTGGCGCCAAAAGATCACTGTTGCCACTTCGAAAAAGAGATGTGAGTATTCATGATCTTGTGCATGATTCTGGCTATAATCCAGAAATTGTTTCAGGGATACTTGAAGAAAAAACATTAAAAGTTTTTAATTCAAAATTCAAATGTTGTACCAAAAAGTAGTCTTAACCAGAGGCCCTTTTGTTATTTAACAGCTAAATACGTAAAAATGAACAAAAAGAACATTGTTTCTCAAGTGAAAGAACTGGAGGTCTTTTACAAAAAAAAGAAAATCAGTTATGAAAAATTCATGCAAAGACTCGATACGCTAATAAAGAATCAGAAAACTATAAAAGAGATTCGACTTCTACTCATTGAGTTTGCTGATAAAAATCTTTCGCTCAAGTCCGATACTGCTCACTCTTACTACTGGCATGTCTATAGCGCTTTGTTTTGCAAGCTCTACCATCATGAGAATTCAACATTGCAGGATTTAGAATTTTTGGTGGAAATTTTAAAACAAACAGGTTGGTATTCTCTTAGTGGTGAGTACCATGAAAAAACAAATGAATATCAGCAAAATCACTACGATATTTATTCTTGTCTTTTAAAAGCTCTCATCAAAAGAACACGTAGCAAAACCAAGCTCTGGAAAATTCATGATTTTTGCGTGGGTGACAAAAGATTTAGTAATCAATTCCCAGGTTTTTGGGCGAAATGTATAAAAAAAATAACCCCAAAAATTTCTGAGCAATGGGAAGTAGAGTATATGTATAAGAATGCTATGTACGTCGACCTAAGTTTTGCAGATGATTTTAATCAAAGAGTAAAAAATAAAGAGAATTATTGGGAATTGTATTATTGGTATGCATCTTCCACTAAGTATGGCGATTCTTTATTAGACATAATTGGCAATTTAAGTCAGGATCCCGAAGAAGTATGGAAGGTTAAAAATTTAATAACCGATGAGCAAAAGCAGGATTTACTACTAAAAAAGTATATTGATCTTAAATTGCTTCAATAATCTACAATATAAAGGGCTTTTGTAAAATACAAAAGCCCTTTTATTTTCACAGTTATGAAAGAAAAGTTTTCCACAGTTTCAAATAGCTACTTTATTTGACTAAAGTACTTTAGTTTGCTAAAGTAGACGGCATGAAGACAGAAAGCGGAAAATTAAAGACTGTGTATCGGAAAGGCCAAGAGATTGGCTCCGATATGGACTGGAAGGCCAAGGATAAGGCCAGCCTTTTGGATGCACTCCTCTCCCCTAAAAATGCTGAAGAAATGGCACGGTTCTTGCGTGATCTTATGACTCAGCAAGAGATCGAAGAATTCGCTAAGCGCTTCGAGGCTGCCCGCATGCTCTCTCGCGATATTCAATACAATGCCATCATCGAGAAAACAGGCCTCTCCTCTGCGACTGTGGCTCGCATTGCCAAATGGCTTCGCGGCTCGCTTGGTGGCTATCGGCTTGTATTAGATCGCATTTCAAGTGTACATCATCACACTCATGCTGTTTCTCCTGCTCGGGAGCGGACTGTCTTGATGCGTACGTAAATTTTTACTGCATAAAGCCAACCCCTTCCTGAAAGGAAGTGTTTTTAGTTATTTTATAATATATATGAAATATAAAAGAAAAATTCAAATCGGTGTTATGGGATCAATGGCAGATCTTAAGTATTCTAAAAAGCTTGAAAAGCTTGCTGAGCAGGTCGGCTATTGGATTGCAAAAAATAATGCAACGCTTGTTTTTGGTGCTGAAAAAGATTCGGACTCACTGTCAACAGCTGCTTGTCGTGGTGCAAAAAAAGAAGGTGGTCTAACTATCGGCATTACGTATGGAAAAGGTTTAAATATTTATGAAAACGCTTTAGCAGATGCAGTTGTTGCTACAGGACTTGAAAGGGGTGGGGGCAGAGAAACTGCCCTTGTGTTAAGTTGTGATGGAATTATTACGATTGGCGGAGGTTCAGGTACCCTTACTGAAATCGCCATTGCCTACCAAGCAAACATACCAATAGTAGCAATTAGAAATACAGGTGGCTGGAGTGACAAATTAGCTGATCAATATTTAGATGAACGAAAAAGAATTCGAGTTACAGGAGAAGATACTGCTGAAGAAAGTGTCAAAAAAATTATTAAACAAATTAAAAATGACTAAGAAAAGCTTTATTATAAATAAAATCCATTCTGCATACCACTTCTTGGAAGAAGCTGGTTGTTGAAAGTTTTTATTTTCCACACCTAACCTCTTCCCAGAAGAGGTTTTTCTTTTGGTGGAGTAATAAATATTTCTTTAACAACTAAAAACAATATAATGAAAAAGAAACCGTACGTCGTCTCAGCAGATATCTATCTGCTACTTACTAAATGGGCAAAACAGAAAAACTTTGTCCTTCCTAAAGAAGAATTCATTCAACAATTCAGAAAAGAGTTCTGTGATTGTATGCTTAAAATATTTCCTTGCTTTGAATTTATTTCAGAAAAAGAAATTTTAGACCACCTGCAAACTACTACAGCATCGAGCGGTCTCCCCTGCGTGTCCCTTGATCCAGTCTATTTGTATTGTAATTATTCACTTGAGCTTACAAGAAAAGTGGACTTGGGAGGCTTCGACCAGGGGCTTCATAGTCGTTTCGGCAACACTTCTTTGCTTACGCAATTAAGTTGCTTAAAAGCTAATGGAATTAAGGAAGTATGTCTTGTAGACGATGTGATCTTTTCAGGAGATCTTATGGAAAGAATCATAGAATTGCTTGCCAATGTCGGAATTAGTGTCCCTGTTGTTTGCGCTGGTATAGGAATACAAGATGGAGTTAGTCGTGTACTTAGCCCGAAAACAAAAGTCGAATGCGCAAAAATTTATATTGAAGTCATTGACGAAGTATGTGAAAGGGATTTTTATCCCGGTGTCCCTTTTTCTGGTCGTTCACTTATAGGTGAGAGCAACATCGGTCTGCCTTATATTATTCCATTCGGTAAACCAAGGAAATGGGCTTCTATTCCGACGTATTTTCACAAGGAATTTTCAAAATTTTGTATAGATCAAGCTATAATCCTGTTTGAGGAAATACAAAGAATTTCTAATAAAGAAGTTTGTTGTTCTGATATCGAACGAAAGGTTCCTCAACAGCCAATAAAAGGAAGCTATATTGAATTTTTGAAACGAATTGTCGTTTGATTATATTCCAGAGTCTGCATGTTATTAAAACTTGTAGGCTCTTTTTATTTTAAACTTTACTTAGATAAAGTCGAGAAATTGGGGAACAAAACTGGTATACTATTTTCGTGATCCCCTCTTATTTCCTCTGGCTGGCGCCACTCATTTCCCTCACCGGCGGTGCATTCTATATTCGTAGCACACTCAAAGGTACTACCAAGCCCAATCGCGTCTCCTGGATACTTTTCGCTCTGATACCGATCATTGCGGGTAGCGCAGCACTTGCAGAAGGCGTGTGGTTAGCAGCCATGCCGACATTTGCAGCCGGTATTTCACCAGTGCTCGTCGTCATAGCTTCGTTTTGGAATAAAAATGCCTATTGGAAGATCACTAAGCTCGATATAGCCTGTGGTGCTCTATCGATCTTGGCGATCATCATGTGGCTTGGTACTAAGAATCCGCTCGTCGCTATAGCTTTTGCAATTGGCGCTGATGCGCTCGCGGCATTGCCAACAATTATAAAATCCTGGAAACATCCGGAAACAGAAAATTTTCTTGGTTATACGCCGGCTATCATCAACGTCATCATTGCTTTCCTCGTCATTGGCCCGACACACCTGACCTTTGCCAACTTTGGTTTCAGTATGTACCTTCTTGTTACGTGCGTCATGTTGGTAACAATTATTCTCGGAAGAAAACCTCGCCTGACATAGCTTTAAAAGAAAAAGCCCGCATAAGCGGGCTTTTTCAATACCAGAGTGAGTTACTCAGCTGGAGCGTCGGTCGCTGGTGTTGTTTCCTCTGTTGTTGGTTCTGTTGTTTCGTCTGACATAGTATTTTCTCGTTTAATGGATAAGGTGCTTACTCTAACACAGATATAGCAAACCTCAAAGGGGTGAGGGCTTTACTTACTCAGCTTAATTCCAAGCTCTTTTAGCTGTTTTTCAGACACTTCGGCCGGAGAATGCATCATAAGATCCTTGCCTTCACCGGTTTTTGGAAATGCAATCACTTCGCGAATGTTGGGTTCATTCTGTAAAATCATGACGATGCGATCTATCCCGGGAGCAAAGCCGCCATGCGGTGGTGCGCCAAACGTAAAGGCTTCAAGCATGTGACCAAATTTCTTCTGCTGTTCTTCTTCGCTGATTTCCAAAAGATCAAAAACTCGTTTTTGCATAGCTCGCTCATGAATACGAATTGATCCGGAGGAGAGTTCGTAGCCGTTGAGTACTAGATCGTAGGCATTGGCGCGAATTGAAAACATGTCTTCCCCTTTCATAAATTTCTCTTGATCTTCAGGCTTGATTGAGCAAAATGGATGATGCACTGCCTGGAGCTCGCCGTCATCAGTGCGCTCAAACATTGGAAAGTCAAGCACCCAACAAAAAGCTAGCTCGTTTGGATCATTTTTATCGACGCGCATATCTGGCTTATCAGAACCATATTTTTCCATTGACTCGGCATAGGTCAAGCGTGGGAACGGTAGTGTCGTAATCTTTTTTTCTGGATAGAGAGTTTCTACCAATTTTATAAACATGGCTTCAGTATATTCAAGCACTTCCTCTTGGGTGACAAAAGACATTTCAAAGTCGAGCTGAGTAAATTCTGGCTGACGATCGCCTCTGGTGTCTTCGTCACGCATACAACGAGCAATTTGAAAATACTTTTCAAATCCTGCTACCATTGAAAGCTGTTTGAATTGCTGTGGAGATTGCGGAAGTGCATAAAAAGTACCTTGCCAAAGTCGTGAAGGCACAATGTATTCACGCGAGCCTTCCGGTGTGCCCTTCATAAGCATCGGAGTCTCGATTTCAATGAAATCATTGTCATGCATATACTTCCGGAAAAAAGTAATGATTTTATCGCGCATGCGAATATTTTTCTGCATACGCTCACTACGCAAATCGAGATACTTGTATTTCATTCGCAAATCTTCGTTGATATTTTTTGTGTCCCCATTGAGTTCAAATGGCGGCGTTTCTGCTTGGTTCAACACTTCGATCTTGGTGATCTCAAGTTCGATATCGCCATTCATTGCTCCTAGCTTCACATTTTTCTCAGGGCGCTTGTTCACTATGCCCTCAATTTTAAGCACCCATTCATTGCGAACAGTTTTGGCGACTTCAATAGCCTCAGTGTGTGTCGGAAGGACGATACACTGGATTTTGCCACTCATGTCTCGGACATCCATAAAGACCATTTTCCCTTGGTCTCGACGAATATCTACCCAGCCAGCAATAGTGACTTCACTACCGACCGAACTCCCCAAATCTTTTATGTATGTTCTGTTTTTCATATAATTTTCGCCAGAGAAACAAAAATCGCCTCTCTGAACTTACATTAGTTTGTAAATTCATAGGGGCGATTCTTGCGCTTGTGGTGAGCGCAGTCGAACCACGGTGCCACCCTACTTCGCCACGCTGGAACTCGAAGAGTGGAAGCGGGCTTCTCTTTGTATTTTTCTAATTTCGCCTCCCCTGTTGTCAGCAGGATCATTGGTTCGTATATAGTAACATCTGTGTCAAAAAAGTAAAACCGACAGAGGACTCTCGTCATATCGGTTTTGTTTTACCAAGTTGAAGGACACCAACCCAAAACAATAATCCCATCTTCTTTGCAATCCAATATTAACTCACACCATGAAAGAAGACCGAAACCCTCCTGCACCCAGGCTTTGTTACATTTGCAATTTCCATTCTTAAATTTATATCTACAAAATTTAGATGGCGGGCCACTGTTTTGTTGAGGTAAATGGTGGTCACTATCAGAACCGTTAGTACCTGTCTGAGAATCGTGCATAACACTTTTGGTTTTAGAGGGTTAAATTTAATCTTTTCATTTCTTTCTCAATTGCACTTTTTCCAAAATCGCGATTAAGACTTCGAGCAATCTTATTGTAGGTCTCCTCGTCATACCTGTCTTTCCGAAGAAGATATGGTATGTCGTTTGGAATAATTCTTCGTACAAAGAATAGTGGGAATGGTGGACGTGAAGGAAAAAATACCGGACATCTCACGGATGGGACTTGACTATGAGGATGTAGTTCAGATAGCAGTATGCCACGCTCAACGAATCTGGGCTGCAAATCCTTTTGCACTTTGCTGATAAAAGTATTGCAATCCTCCGCTGATTGTGGTCCAAAAACCATGACAAGCAAACAAGCAAGTTTCTGTTTTGAAGGTTCCCAAACATCAATAAAGTGTCTGAGATGATCTTCCAACAATGAATCCTTAATCTTGACTATTGCGTTTCTGTCACTTACATCAATAATTTCATTTGTAAAACATACAGTCTCATGCTCCAAGACTTTTGAAGTAAAAGGACAAACAGTTCCAAAGTATCCTGCATCACTTAAAATTGAATGCGGTTTACTTAAAAAACTTTCAAGATACTCCAATGTACCTCTAAGTAGCGGGCAATTGGATGAGCGAGCTGATTGTAAATCAATGTAATTATTCATTTTTTTTGCCTTCTCAGGACTTGGTTTAGATTATGAAATTATTAACGAACAAAAATCCGGCATCTCGTGTGCCGGTTAGGATACGCCCATGGAGTCAATAATAAGTTATCAGTTACGAGTTAGAAGTTGAATACTGTATTGAAATAGGCACATAAAACCAGCACAGGTAATTGTGTCGATTCGCCAGCTATTCCCTTTCCGTGTATTTATTTCCATATCCCAAGTGTATCAGTGTACTAGTACACAGTCAAGAGACAGCACCTACCGCCTGTGGAAAACTACTAGCCCTATTCTGGGTTAGATGGAGGAAAAGTCTTTGTATTAAAATCACGACTTTCCTTTATTCCCTTTTAGAATAAGGTTGAAGCCGCCTTTGGGATTTCTAAGTTCCCTACTCCCACGGGCGACCGTGCCAATACCAATTTTGAGCTTATCAGCGATTTCTCGATGTGACTCGCCTCTGCTTAAAAGTTTTACGATTTGCCAACGAATAGCGAGCTCGTCGTATTCTCCAGGAGTATAAAAATCAATCAAGGCTTCTTGGAAAAGTTCGGGTGATTTTGCCGTATCGCGTAACACACGCGTAAATTCTTCCTTGTATTTTTTTAAAGTTTCTCGCGGCAGGCGTTTCATATTAATGCAAACTCTCTCCTAATTTTTCGCAGGGATACGAAATAATGACAACAATCACAAAGAGTAAGTAATACAGAGGGGTGGCAGCGTAAAAAGAGATCGAATCATTCATTTTCCACTTAAAGTAGTGCTTTTGAAACCATAAGAAGAAAAGGTTGAGCGGATAGTAAATAATACCGAGAAGCGTAGCGACTATGAATTTAAGAAGTTGAACAATAAGTTCCATAGATTAATACAATTTAACCCCGATTCGATCACGCACTATTTGCATCTTTGCCTCGGCGCGAATCCGTGCGTTCTCGCCGCCCGATTTTAATATTTTGAGAATATTTTCAGGGTCTTCCGCGAGCGCCTTTCGTTTTTCACGAAGCGGCGTAATAAAAGTATCAATGTCTTCAATGAGACCTTCTTTTAAAATTTTGTACTTCCCTTTATTGCTCTCGTAAAAATCCGCGAGCTTCTCTTTGGATACAAAAAGTTTATGGATCGCATACACATTTTCCGGAATATCAGCTCCGGAATCAGTCACTATGCTCATCACAGCTTTTTGTATTTCATCTCGCGTGGCAAATAATGGAATTGTATTACCATAGCTTTTGCTCATTTTCCGTCCATCGAGTCCAGGCACAATACCAACATCAGGCAAAATGAGGGCTTCTGGCATGCTAAACGTTTCCCCAAAAATTCGGTTAAATTTTTCAGCTGTGTCACGTGCGTATTCTACGTGTTGTTTCTGGTCGGCACCGACTGGCACTACGTGCGGATCGTAGAGCAAAATATCAGCGGCCATAAGCATTGGGTAATCAAATAATCCTACATTGACTTCCTTGGCTTTCTGATTGGCATCCTTGTATGCGACTGCTCGTTCAAGATATGGCACAGTCGTTATGCAGTTGAAAATCCACGCAAGTTCCGGGTGAGCTGACACGTCAGATTGCTTAAAAAGTGTTACTTTTTTTGGATCAAGTCCGACTGCTAAGTAATCAAGAGCTATATTTAAAATATTCTCTTTAAGCGTAGGGCCGTTTTGAAGTGTCGTAAGAGCATGAAGGTCTACGATAATAACAAAGCTTTCATGCGAGTCCTGAAGGTCTACATATTGCTTCAAGGCGCCAAAATAGTTGCCAATATGGAGCTTGCCGGAAGGCTGAATCCCTGAAACTAAAGTCTTTTTTCCTGTCATGACCCTAAGCATATCAAAAAAACAGCAAAAAAACGATAGTATGCCGAGGTAAAAGTTTATACACACACAAACCACAGCTTTGATCACACTCGAAGCTTGGCTCGCCTACTGCGTATGTTAGAATGCCACTATGCCAAAAACATCTCTTCGCATTCCTCCACAAAGTATAGATTCAGAACGAGCCATTTTGGGCTCTATTATGCTGCGTCCGGGGGCACTTGGAGAAATTATCGATCTCATCTCCCCGGTCACTTTTTATAGCCAAAAACATAGCCTGATCTATGAGACCATGCTTGACTTGTCGCTTAAAAATGAGCCTATTGATCTGGTATCGCTCACTCATCTTTTAAAAGAAAAGAAACTTCTAGAAAACATTGGCGGGAGTACATACATTACAGAATTAGTAAATACAGTACCGTCTTCTACAAACATTAAACACTACGCTGAGATCGTCTACAAAAAATTTGTACTTAGAAGTTTGATCGATGCTGGTGAATTTATTTCCGAACTAGCCTTCAATGAAGGTACTGAAGCGATTGATGAAGTTCTCGATTCTGCCGAGAAAAAAGTTTTTGCCGTGACTGACAGTCCAAAGGGCCAGCAGTTTATAAGCATCAAAGAAACTTTGACGACCGCATGGGAGCGTCTTGAGCGTCTTCATAACACTAAAGACGAGCTTCGCGGTATTCCGACTGGCTTTGCCAGCCTCGACAATCTTTTAGCAGGTTTTCAAAAATCTGATCTTATCATTTTGGCGGCTCGACCTTCGATGGGTAAAACAACGCTGGCACTCGACATCGCCCGCTTGGTCGCTACGAAACACAATGTACCGGTAGGCATCTTCTCTCTTGAAATGTCGTCTCAGCAGCTTGTAGATCGCATGCTTGCTGCTGATTCAAAAGTAAATGCCTGGAATCTTCGTACTGGTCGTCTTTCGGGAGATTCAGATTTTTCTAAGATTCGGGACTCGCTCGATAAACTTTCCAAGGCACCGATTTACATTGATGATCAATCTTCAAGTTCGATCCTCCGAATGCGTTCTGTGTCGCGTCGCTTGAAAGCCGAACACGGGCTTGGGCTTATTATTGTCGACTACCTCCAACTTATGACAACATCGAAAAATTACGACTCAATGGTCAATCAAGTGACAGAAATTTCACGCTCCTTGAAGTCACTTGCTCGCGAGCTCGACGTGCCTGTACTTGCACTCTCTCAGCTTTCTCGTGCAGTTGAAGCTCGTGGTGGCAAACCACGTCTTTCTGACCTGCGTGATTCAGGATCAATCGAACAGGATGCCGACGTCGTCATGTTTATTCACCGTGAAGATAAGTACAATGAAAATTCTGACAAACCAAACATTGCCGAGATATTGATTGAAAAACATCGTAATGGTCCGACAGGTAAGGTCGAACTCTTCTTCGATGAGCGGACAACAAGTTTCCTTGATCTTGAAAAATCAAATCTGACTGATTTTGCTGCCGCGTACAAAGACGAACCTGCTACTGAAGAGTTTTAATCATGAACAATGCTATTGAAAAACTTGCGAAACTTTTTGCGCGTTTCCCCGGCATTGGCGATAGGCAGAGTAAACGTTTTGTATATTTTTTGCTTCATCAAAACTCAGACTATCTCGAAGATATCAAACGAGCAATTGGTGAACTTAAAAAACTTGTGCGCCAGTGCGAATCGTGCTTTGTGTATTTTGAATCTGACGGCCAAAAGTTGTGTGAAGTCTGCCGTGATCCAAAAACAAACTTAGAATCGATTTTAGTTGTAGAAAAAGATAGTGATTATGAAAGTATTCGCCGGAGCCGGACATATAAAGGTAGGTATTTTGTGCTTGGTGGACTTGTGCCGATAGTAGAAAAAGAAGTAGAGAAAGTTATCCGTCTCCGCGAACTTAAGCGTACAGTTGAAGAGCGATCCGGAGAAGGACTCAAAGAGGTAATCCTAGCCTTGTCCATTACTCCCCAAGGTGAGCATAGCGATGGCTATCTGCGACAAGCGCTTCGAGACATAGCCGAGAAAAATAATATAAAAATATCAAGCTTTGGCCGCGGCCTCTCCACAGGTACCGAAATCGAATACTCTGACAACGAAACCCTTCGAAACGCCCTCGAAAATAGGCAATAAAATTTCCCTACTACCTATGCGATAGCAGGGAAATTGCTTGGCTTTCTCATTCTTTTTCTAAAACTGGGACACTGCTTATTAATTGATTACTCCATCTCATGTTCTTATATACCTCCTCCATAATTTTACATTTGCGTTTTTTTGCTTGTAAAATTAAATCGTTTAAAAAAATATTGAGAACAGTTCCAGTTCCAGAAGTAGTTGCTGCATTTTTTAGTTTGACAGCAATATATATTTCTGTTATTGGATAGCGAGTAAGCCACATCTCCGATGCCGCATTGTGTGAAGTTATCTTGGCAATCATAGGATCCTTAAATAATTTTAACAATAATGTAAAATCATTATCAGCCTTCGTAAGTAAATCCAAAAAAATGTCCTCATAACTTTCATCGTTGGCCATAATAAATTTTTCTTTACCAGAAAATGATTTCCAGATCGAATACAACATGTTAAACTTTTCTTCTTTGGAAAAAGAAGATTCATCAAGTCGTTTCTTGTAGAAAGGAAAAATGATTGCGGCAGCTTTTCGATACCTTGATGAGTGTTTTTCAACTAATATAGAATGTAGCTGGGTAACATTTAAATGAAAAGCTTCCATTGCTAAGCAACGTTTTGCTGACTTTCGACCAATGCAAAAGAAAGAACAGCACCTTTCAATCAATTTGTCGATCTTTGCTTTGGGTCCCAAGTTGTTATTCTTACGGGCCTGCTGGGGTTCATCTTTATGGAACATACGGGATGTGGTTTTTAAGCGTTCGGTCGCATACTACTGCAAAAATGCCTTGTCGTCAAGGCAAGTAAAAACCCACTTTCTTGAGTGGGTTTTTACTTGATTGCTGAGATTTTGATTTTTGTGAAAGGCTGTCGATGGCCGTTTTTCTTCAAATACCGGCTCTTTTGCTTATATTTCATGACGATAACCTTTTTGGCTCGTCCTTGGGATTGGAAAATTCCTTCTACGCTGGCTCCGTCAATATATGGCATGCCAATAGTCGTATCTTTGCCGTTGTCTACCAAAAGCACTTTATCGAAGACTACTTTGTCCCCTGCTTTAAAGGCACCTGAAAGCTTCTCGACATTGAGAACGTCTCCCACGGCTACTTTATATTGTTTTCCTCCTGTTTGAATAACAGCAAATTCCTCTGTCATATAGGTGCGATTCTACCTGAAAGCCTTAGAAATTGCAAGCAGGCTTTAAAAATAAGCTTTACTGGGGTATACTCCAGAGAGCAATGAAAGACGATACGGTGCTTAAAAAAATAGTCGAAGCCCCTTCGATCATTATCGAAAAAACCGAGGAGAAAGTGGCAGAGACAACAAGCAAACTCACTAAGAAAAGTGGTATAAGAACTCTCCAGCAGTTTTGGAAAAGTCTAGGCCCCGGCCTTGTAAGCGGAGCAGCAGATGATGATCCTTCGGGCATAGCAACGTATTCACAAACTGGTGCTAAATACGGCTTCGGCCTTTTATGGCTCTCAGTATTCACTTTTCCTATGATGTCAGTGGTACAGGAAACGTGCGCACGTATAGCACTTGTTTCAGGTCGTGGATTGGCAGCCAACATGAAGCGCGTATACGGAAAAAAAGTGCTTTTTTTTGCCACAGCGCTACTTTTCATTGCCAACACTTTCAATATCGGCGCTGACTTAGGTGCTATGGCCAAAAGCGTAGAGCTCGTTTTCCCAAAAGCAAATTTCTGGCTTGTCATTATTTTTTTCGGTATTGGCGGACTGTTACTTGAAATATTCATTAGCTACAAAAATTATGCCAAATATCTGAAATGGATAACAATAGTGCTGTTTTCATACATAGTTACCCTTATTATTATTCAGGTCCCTTTTGGAACACTTATTTCAAATCTTTTTTCAGTATCTATTACGGGTGGCATGGAGGAAGTTACGATGATTGTTGCAATATTAGGAACGACGATTTCCCCATATCTGTTTTTTTGGCAAAGTGGACAGGAGGTGGAGGAAGAAATAGCAGAGGGTAAAGTAACCATCAAAGAACGTGTAGGTGTAAGCGCAAGTGAGCTCAAGCGTATGAGAGTCGACGTGTGGACGGGAATGTTTTTTTCAAATTTTGTTATGTTTTCCATCATCGCTGTATGCGCTACGACACTTTTTGCAAATGGCATCCACGACATTGGTTCAGCTGAGGAAGCTGCGTTAGCTCTTAAGCCATTTGCAGGAAATGCTGCCTACGTTCTCTTCGCGCTTGGTGTTATTGGCACTGGGTTACTCGCTATCCCCGTCCTCGCTGGCTCTACCGCATACGCAATCGCAGAAACGTTTGGCTGGAAAGAAGGACTAAATAAAAAACTGCCTCAAGCAAGAGCATTTTATGGGGTCATTATTATTTCTATCGTTGCCGGAATTGCCCTCAACGCATTTGGCGTAAATCCGATAAAAGGCTTGGTGTACGCTGCTATTTTAAATGGAATCGTCGCGCCTGTTATACTTTTTTTTATCATGAGACTTGGGAGTAATAAAAAAATAATGGGCACAGCAAGAAGCAAACCTCTTACCGTTATCGTCGGTTGGGCGACAACTTTCGTTATGGCTTCCGGCGCACTGTACGTTATTATTTCTTATTTTTTATCTTAACGGTATACTAGACACATCATGCTTTCAAAATATTCATACAAAAAACTTACGTGGATAGATCTCGAGTGCCCGACCAAAGACGAGGTTGCGCTCCTCGCTGAAACATATGACGTGCATCCTTTGGTCGCTGAAGAGCTTACCCGCCAGACTGAGCGAGCAAAAGTCGACATGTACCACAATAGTCTCTACTTGGTCCTTCACTTCCCAGTGGTACAACATGTCGACAAGACAGTTAAGATAGTTGAGATTGATTTTGTTATCGGCCAAAATTTTCTTATTACAACTCACTTTGATGCTATAGATCCACTGCATGAATTTGCAAAGCTTTTTGAAGTGCATTCTATACTTGATCGCAGTGCCGACCTCACTCACGCAGGATTTCTTTTCTTTTACGTTATAAAAGAGCTGTATAAGCATTGTCTCCTGGAGCTTGAACGCATTGAGGAAGAGCTACAGAGTATTGAGAAATTTATTTTCAATGGAAACGAGAGAGGGATGGTGGTAGAGCTTTTGAAACTCAACCGCAGTCTGATTGATTTTCGTGAAGCTATACGGTTTCATGGCGAGACGTTGAGGTCATTTGAAATCGCTGGGAAAAAATTTTATGGCGATGACTTTACCTATTACCTATCTGCGATCTCCGGCGAATTTCAGCGCGTAGAAAATATATTCCACGACCATAAGCAAGTATTGAACGACTTGCGGAAAACCAACGACGCCTTACTTGCCCACCGAACCAACGAAACCATGAAGCTCCTCACTATTTTATCGTTTATCACCTTCCCGCTTTCGCTTGTCGCTGCGTTACTCGCTATGATTACCCATGTGCCTATCATAGAAACACAAGATGGGTACCTTAAAGTCATTGGGGGGATGATTCTACTTGCTATTATTATGATTCTGTATTTTCGGAAACGCCGATGGCTCTAAAACTCTACAATACTCTTTCTCGATCAGAGGAACTTTTCATTCCGATAAAAAATGATTCCGTAAGTCTCTACACGTGCGGACCAACAGTCTACAACTACCCCCACATTGGCAACTACCGTGCATATATTTTTGGCGATACGCTCAAGCGTGTACTCACCTACGCAGGCTACGATGTTGATCACATTATGAATCTCACTGATATTGATGATAAAACCATCCGAGATTCACAAAAAGCTGGTAAATCACTCAAAGAGTTTACAGAGTACTTTACGGAGGAGTTCTACAAGGATCGTGATGCACTCAATATCGTTCCCGCAAAAACCTATACCAAAGCTACGGAGTATATACCAGAAATGGTAGCGATGATCGAAATATTGCTAAAAAAAGGTGTTGCCTATAAAGGTGATGATGGCAGTGTGTATTTTTCAATTGCTAAAGATCCTGATTACGGCAAGCTCACTCATATTAAAAAAGAAGAACTTTCACAAAATGCCAGCGGGCGTTTGCGCCAAGATGAGTATGACAAGGATAACGTGCAGGATTTTGCTCTTTGGAAGGCATGGGATAGTACTGATGGTGATGTATTTTGGGAGACAACTTTAGGTAAGGGTAGGCCAGGCTGGCATATTGAGTGCTCTGCCATGAGCATTGCTACGCTTGGAGAGACTATTGATATCCACACTGGTGGCCTTGATAATATGTTTCCGCATCATGAAAATGAAATCGCCCAGTCAGAAAGTACAACCGGCAAAACATTTGTAAAATACTGGATGCATAATGCCTGGCTCTTGGTTGACGGTAAAAAAATGGCAAAGTCACTTGGCAATTTTTATACGCTTCGTGACCTGACCGAAAAAGGATTCGACCCCCTTTCTTATCGCTATCTTACTCTTATCACCCACTATCGTACTCCTCTCAACTTTACTTTTGACGCTCTCCAGGCTGCCGAAAATGCATTACATAAGCTATACCAAACATATGAAGAACTACCAGAGAAACAAGGTACTGTTGTCTCGGGGTACCAAGAAAAATTCAAAGCGGGTATAGAAAATGATCTTGGCACCCCAACAGCGCTCGCAGTAGTATGGGAACTTGTAAAAGACAACGCCATTGCGCCAGAAGATAAACGTACGACACTTCTTGATTTTGATCGCGTCCTAGGCTTTGGCCTTACAGATCGCAAAAAAGAAATAATACCGGAGCAAGTGCAAAAACTTGCTGACGAGCGAGAAATGGCACGCCAAGAAAAAAATTGGGCACGTGCTGACGAGCTTCGTAAAGAAATTGAAGACAATGGATACACGGTAAAGGATTCTGAGATCGGGCCGAAAATTTCTAAACTTTAAATTCAAACCAAAAAATAAAGAACTGCATGTAAATAATATATGCAGTTCTTGTTATGACAAAAATAATTGAGATATAGTTTGGCCGACATAAAACAAAATTTCTTTTAAAAGTACTCCGGTAACAAAAATATAAGTTACCGTTAGAATTATTCCTAAAGAAAAATTCCTAACATCTTTTCTCTGACTTAAACCATTATATCTGTGGAACCCCGTACGAAAATAAATAGTTCCCAAAAATGGGTTAACCGTCAAAATATAAAAGAAAACAAAATTTGCACCAAATTTTTTGGAAAAATTTACAATTAATTCTGCAATTTTTCCTTTTGGCTCAATCTCCCCTTCCTTAGCAGCTTTGAGTCGCTCAATAAAGAAAATGTCTACTTTATACCAATCGTATAAAAATAAACAACTTCCAAAAAATATGATCGACGAAAGTGTGATAAGGGCAGCCGCGCAGACGGGCTCGTACATGTAAATAATGCGCATACAAAGCCCTCGGGCAAAAGATAGATTTAGGAGCCAATTTATAAAAAAACCAGCTGCAAATGTACTGATTGATCTTTCGGGCAACTTTGGCATCCGAACCATACTGTATGGATTTGAAAGTATATGTTGTGTGTGCCCACAACACGGAAGCTTACCGTTCTCCACGGTAAAAGAATTCGAGGCAAGTATGGCATGAGTGCCGACTTTCCGCAATATAAAATACCGAGCACTATGCTCAGTATTTTATATTTCAAAAAATATTTTCTAGATCCCTTCTTCCTTGAGCTTTTCTACCAGTTCATGAGACTTACGCGAAAGTTTAGTCGGTATTTTGATATGGAGTTTGATAAGAAGATCACCTCGTTTAGTGCGTGGATTTGGCACACCTTTTTCTCGCACGCGTAATATTTCGTTTGGTGATACACCCTCTGGAATCTTTACTGAGATTGACCCGTCGAGTGTTTGAATCTCATGAGTAGCGCCCAAAAGAGCTTCAGTCAATTTAATATTGAGATCCATGACCAGATTGTGGCCTTCACGCTTAAAGACGGGATGGGTAGTAACATTCACTTTAATATACAAATCTCCGGTCGTACCTTTTGCTACAGCTTCTCCCATACCAGAGAGTCGGATCATTTCACCATCATTCATACCAGCAGGAATCTTAATTTCTACTTCCTGTTGACGTCTCAAGACGCCCAAGCCTTTACAAGTATCACACTTTTCTTTTGGCACTTCACCTACGCCACCGCAGTTATCACAAATTTTATTGGTGCTAAAGGTACCCAAAAATGAACGCTTAGTTTCATGGACTTGGCCTTTGCCGTTGCACTGTTTGCAGGTTTCCATTTTTGTGTGAGGCTTTGCACCATTTCCACTACACGTCTCACAGGTAGAGGTTTTGGTAAGGAGCACTTTTCTCACAACGCCAAAAATTGCTTCCGAAAAAGAAATTGTGATCTCAGTGGAAATATCACGGCCACGGCGTGCTTGCGGCCGCATGCCGCCGCCAGCAAAAAACTCAGAGAAAATATCTCCAATATCACCCATATCAAATCCCTGGCCATTTTGAAATCCTGAAAAATCAAAACCGTAAGCGTTTGGATCAAAGCCAGCTCCTCCAACTGGGCCATTTGCATACCCGCTACCGAACTGGTCGTATTTAGCCCTTTTTTGGTCATCGTAGAGGGTCTGATAGGCTTCGTTGACCTCCTTAAATTTCTTATCGTCGCCAGCATTTTTATCGGGATGGAACTTATGAGCCAGCTTATGAAAAGCCTTTTTTATTTCGTCTTTTGAGGCGCTTTTTTCCACGCCAAGTATTTCATAGTAGTCTTTGTTCGCCATAGTAAGGTTAGTATAGCAAAAAATTTTTGATTTACAAAATGATTATTTTAAGGTATGGTGAAAGAAAACGACTGTTATGAAAAACGATAATGATTCATTTAAAAAAATTTATATTTTCCCCAGCACAGAAACAAATGGATACTTAGCAAATTTGGAAAGTACAGTAGGTTTTGGGGCAACGTTTCATCCTGCAATGAAATGTTCTAACGGTATATTCCCGGTTTGGTATGTAAACGACGAAACACTTGCTCGGTTACTGCAAATGGAAGAAAAAGAGAAGATTTATTTTACTGTCTTCAAGCAGGATCACCCTGATCAAGAGCCCTATCCATATAATGTAAAAATACCGACGGCAAAAAACAAGAAAGATTCTTTGTATCTCCATTCAATATCAGATGATCCTTTAGCGAATCTTAGAATTATCTATAAAACGGTAAATCGATGGAACAAATTAAAGCCAGCTGTTAATTATTGGTTTGACTACTTAGCAATGGCGGAACTTTGGATGTCAAAAGACGAAAAACTTAGGACAAAAGGACTTTCTGCCCTGATTCACAGAATCACACACGGTAACTATCACGAAATTGTTGTTGATGGGGAAATAATTAGCGAAACAATGGGGACACTGATTATTATGGCTCTCAAAGTAGGGGTGAAAGTGAGGCCTTTTCAGAATAATGCAGTCATGAGAAAAAAATTACCAATCTATATTGGAACTATTGCAACTAAATAAGCTTCAATAGATAAAGAAAGGATTTCTTGCAAATGACCTCGACAATCGGGGTCATTTTATTTTATAAAACTAAGAGGCCATTCGATCTTTAGCGATCTTAATTTCCGCGGGAAGTTCAATAGTTTTATAATATGCCACCCAATAGGCGTCTTTGGCATCTTTAGATTTTTTTTCTTTTAGGCTATCAGTAAATTTTAATAAAATTTCATACTTCTTAAGAGCTTCCGATAATTTTACAGGATCATTTTTATCTATTTCTAAAAGTCGTGCTTCTTTTTCAAGCGCTCTTAATTTTTCAAGCTCGTCAGGAGAAACTTCACTTATGCGGCCTTGCTCTAAAACACCTGGTGGTAGCAAGATTTCTGTAGGAGTATTTTGTGTCGATTCCGGTTCATCTTCCTCATAGTCCCCGTCAGGGATATAACTTTCTGCTCTAAACATATACAAAATATATCATTCAATGATTAAAATCCCTATGTTAGTTTGTCTCCCCCAGGTATGGATACGGCAGACTCCAGATATAGCCATCAACCAAGCTTCTCTCTTTCGCCTCACTTTGTCTTTTTTTGACCGCGCTCATACTTGCTCCAAGATAGAGCGCATGAGTGCCAAAACGTGTTTTGATGGCATCAATCGCTTGAAGAAGTGGTTTATCGTTATCTTTTTTTAGCTGTATACCAAAAAGATCTTGCGGAGTCTTCTCGGCGCGACATAAATTATACAGTGTCACTCCAGTCGCTCGATACCGATTTTGAGGCGTAAATACTTCATCAAATTTTTTATCAATCTCCCGCAAGAGATCTGTTGGATTTTGAGTATGGGTCGCAAGCTCAATGTGTCGACCACTATAAGAAAATTCTGAATTTTTTAAGAAAAAACTAAAACCGCCGGCGCTTTGGCATTGATAGCGCAAGCGTTCACAGACGGTCTCGACATTTTTTGAAAGCTCTGAATATACCCGCTCACGTTCATTTGACGCAGGTGTGAATGTCCGTGTCGCTTGTAGTGACTTTTGAGGTTCACTTTTCCCACTCTCTACATCGTATATCCTTTTACCTTGAAGTTCCTGCCATACCTCCACAAGTGGTCGGGCAAAAAACCGAGCTAGTTTTGCTTCAGGCATTTGGATAAAATCATACGCAGTCACAATGCCGCTTTTGGTGAGCTTTGGGGCGCTGCGATAGCCAATGCCCCAAATATTTTTTACTGAAGTCGCTCGTAAAAATCGTTCTTGGTCTCCAGGAAAAATAACAGTAAGTCCATCTGGTTTTTGATATTTTGACGCTACTTTGGCGAGCACCTTGGTCGATGCCAGCCCAAAAGAAAATGTAATACCGAGTTCATTCTGTACTGTTTGTTTAATAGCATGCACCAATGGCTCCCAACCGCCAGCCTTTTTTGCATCGTCGCCCGAGAGAAGGAGGAAACATTCATCGATGCTATAGTGCTCCACCTGACTCGTAAACCGCCGCAAAACATGATACAGCTTATCGGAATACATTTCATAAAGTTCGAAATGCGAAGGTATGATTTTCACGTTTGGAAAATCTCGTTTGATTTTAAATATCGGCATACCACGAGTGACACCGATCATTTTGGCTTCGTAGGTCATCGCAACAGCAATACCGCGCTCTTTACCAACCACGACTGGACTGCCGCGAAGCTCGGGGTACGCTGCAAGTTCGCAGTAGGCAAAAAACCCATCACCGTCTACATGCAAAATCATTTCATCTACCATAATTTTTATTGCATAGATCAATATTTCCGAATGACTGCTTTGACGACAGCGGTCACCTTTAAATCTTCTTTTGGGAATAGCGGCTTATACTTTTTATTAGCAGCTTCCAAATAAAAGTAGCTCCCTTGTTTGCGCAAATATTTCATTGTCCATGCTCCATCAAGCTCAGCAATGACAATCTGTCCGACTCGAGCATTGGTCGTTCGTTCGACCAAGACCATGTCGCCTTCGCGGATGCCCGCATCGTACATTGAGTCACCTTTGACGCGAAGCATAAAAGTAGCTTCTTTGTTGGCGACCAAATAGTCATCAAGCGTGGTTGTGTCGAGTAAGTCTTCTTCAGCCGGAGTCGGAAAGCCAGCCTCTACTACCCCCAAAAGCCGCAAGCCGTTTGCTTTACCAGGCAAAAGACGCCCACTTCCGTCTTTAGTGAAAATCCCACGGACAATAAGCTTGTCTACGAGCTTGTAGGCGGCATTTTTAGACTTATAACCATACAATGTAGCTATTTCACTGTAAGAGGGCATGCGCTTTCGCTTGTGGTAAAACGAACTGATTTTCTCTTGACTATTGTTTTCCATCTCTACAGTATACGTGAACGATCGTTCACACGCAAAGAATAGTGGGGAAAAGAAAAATACTCCCTTAAGGAGTATTTTTACACAACAGGGATTTCGTAAAAGTTAGAACCCTGGCCACAAGGCCAAAAGAATGAGAAGCGCACCCACAAGAGCCATATTTTTATTGAAGCCGATCATCTCAGTTGCGCGCGCTGCTGGGTCTTTGATTTTCCAAAAAGCATGCATCATAAAAGACGTACCAAGCAAAAAGACAATAAGGAGAATAAGCGCGATTTTGACATAGAGGCCAAGAATAATTCCGAGACCACCGAGTGCGAGCATTATCCCCGTGCCCATAACAGCTGCTTCAGGGTATGGTACGCCTTTTGATTTTGAATATCCCGCAAGCGACTTTCCGTGAGCAAAGTGGCTGTAGGCGTTGTAGAGAAAGTATCCGCCAAAAATAATTCGTCCGATAAAAAATAAAATAGTCATTTTAGTGCGTAGAGATTATAGCTTGTAATAATTTTATTGTACCATATGTGACTTACCTATTGAGTATAACGATCGACCAGCCGATGTATGACTGATGCTGATTCGAATTTTTATTTTTGCGATCGTGTCGCAGCCTTACCAGCTACATATCCGGTGGTCCAACAGAGTTGGAGTGATTGTCCTCCGGTCGGACGATTGATATGGAGCAGGTCCCCGGTAATAAACAAATTTTTGATTAGTTTTGATTGCATCGTCCTTGTATCAATTTCGGTAAGTGTCACTCCCCCGTCCGCGACTACGGCACGGTCATATCCCATCAAATCCGTGATCGTAAGCGGTAGTGCTTTCAAAAGGTGTACGATCCGTTTTCGTTCTTCTTTGGTAATGCTATGAACTTTCTTGGTAAAATCCATATCCGACAAAAGCATAGCTATACCTTTAGTGGTGCCAGCAGGTACAATTTCTTTCAAAACGGTATGCAAAATCTTATTTTTATTGGAATCAAAAATCTTAATGATACGTGCTTCAAGCAGCGAAAAATCCGTATCAGGAAAAGCGTCAATGTGTGCTTCTACCGTGCCGTGCCGCAAAAGTTCCCCGACCGCTCCTGCGCTATTTAAAATAAGCGGACCCGAGAGGCCAAAGTGTGTAAAAAGGATTTTACCTTTTTTGGAAAACTGTTTCTTTCCGTCGAGGAAAAAAGTAATCTTCATGAAGGTAAGCGACACTCCAGCCAAAATTTTGATCCATGCATCTTCTACGGCAAGTGGAACGATTGTTGGTGTCGGATTCTTGACGGTATGGCCAAGCTCTCGAAGCCAGGCAAATCCGTCACCGGTTGAGCCCGTTTCCGGATGTGACATGCCGCCGGTGGCGAGAATATACGAGCGAGCGCTTAAAATACCATCTCTGGTTTCCACACCGAGAATATTCTTTTTATCGTGAAGTATTTTTTTGACCGTACTATTTACTTTCACCACTACTTTATTTTTCTGCAAATCCTTCTCTAATACTTTGTACACGTCGAGTGCTTTTTCTGTATGAGGGAACACTCGCTCGCGAGCTTGCACGACAAGCGGCAGTCCACGGGATTCAAAATAAGAAAATGTCTCTGTAACCCCAAATTGCGAAAAAGCAGAATAGAGAAAATCCTCCGCCGGTCCGAAATATTTGAGAAACGACCGCGTATTGTATTCAGCGTGCGTAATATTGCACCTGCCTCCACCCGTGATCTTAAGTTTTTCGCCTAGGGTTTTATTTTTTTCAAGCAAAAGCACTCGTCCGCCACCGTGCGCAGCAGTTGCTGCCGCCATCATGCCGGAGGCGCCGCCGCCGATCACAATACAATCATATATGTCGCTTGCTGTTTTCATTTATTTTTCCAGATCCAATATTTCATCGATCCGGATTTGTTTGACGAATTCAGGCACGTGAGAAACCAAAATCATCGCTCCTTGATAGCTGTCTAAGGCTTCCGCTATGACGGGCAAATGACGAAAGTTGATGTGGTTGGTCGGTTCATCCAAGATAAGTAGTCCTGGCCGCTCGAGTACCAGCCCTGCAAATGCCACAAGACCTTTCTGGCCTTCAGAAAGAGTACCGATTTTACTTCTCATGAGCTCACCGGTAATAAGAAACCCAGCAGCGATGGAACGGAGACTCTCTTCAATGACTTTGCCTCCTGCGGCTTTCATCGAGCCTGCCAAGGAATCAAATACAGTATCTTCAAAATTGAGTGTAGAAAAATCCTGTCGATAATAACCAACACGAATGCCGTCTGCAATTTTTGAACCCGAGGCAAATCCTTTGGCGATAGATTCGAGCAACGTGCTTTTCCCAATGCCGTTAGGACCTGCAAGCAGAAGGTGTTGTTTTTTCTTAAGCGATATATGAGCTTTTTTGACTGTTGGAATATGATTGTGAAGAACAGAAAAAGAGTTGATCCCTAAGATTTCGCCGACGATATCTTCCTGTACGGGAATAGTAAACGGCCGAATAACTTTGTCCTCTCTTCGCACATCTACTTTTTCTTCTTCAAGCTCAATTGCTTTCTCCCGCATCCGTTTTGCTACTAGACGCATTTGCCCGCCCTTAAATGCAAACTGGTTGGCTTTATCCTTTTTTGCCTGAATTTCTTTTGCCAGCTGAGCATTTTTCATATTTTCACGCTCCACGCGAGCAGTAATCTGCTTTATCACATCAAAATAGTTGCCAACATACTGTTCGATTTTTTTTGTATACACATCGAGATAGAGCACCCCTTCAGTAAATGAATTCAAAAAGTCAGCATCGTGAGAAATCACAATAAATGTCTTAGTATATTTTTTGAGGAAGTCAGTGAGGTGGGCAATGCCCGCTTTGTCGAGGTTATTCGTTGGCTCATCAAGCAAAAGCAAGTCAGGATTTTGAATAATAGCTGACGCCAAGAGAAGCCGGGCTTGCTGTCCGCCTGAAAATGTTTTGACGATCCGGTCATGAACCTTCGTATGACCTTTTAAGTTTACGATTTCCAAGACTTCATCAATACGTGGATCAATATCATATATCTTTTCTTTAAATGATGCTTGGAAAAATTCTCGTACCGTGAGATCCATGTGCTCACGGGGTATCACTTGCTTGGCAATAGCCACACTTGCCCTCTGGCTGGTATGAATTTGTCCGGCCTCTGGCTTTGACTGGCCGGTAATAAGAGAAAATATTGTACTTTTACCTGCACCGTTTTGTCCCATAAGCGTAATCTTTGATCCCCGGCGCACAGAAAAATCCACACTATCTAAAATAGGCTTGTTGTGTCCATGCTCAAACGATACGCCCTCAAAGCGCAAAATCACGTCCGTATTTGACATTGTGGCCATATAGTAGCACGTTTTTCCAGATTGGCTTAATTATCAATCATATGGCTTGTAAAAGCATTGACAAATAGTTCAAAAGTGCTATACTTCTAGTACAAATAGAAGTTGTCGCTCGAAAATAGTCGATTTTAGGAAACATCTCACTTTTTGTCTTAATCATCTAAACAAACACAATCTTATGACTGGAACAATCAAAAAACTCACTGACAAAGGTTTTGGCTTCATCACTGGAGAAGGTCTTGCGAAAGATTTATTCTTTCACTCAAACTCTCTCGTTGGTGTAGACTTCGCAGAACTCCGCGAAGGCGATGCTGTCTCTTTTGACACTGAAGAAACCCAAAAAGGTCCTGCCGCTGTAAACGTACAACGCGCATAACTTTTTCAAAAACACCCCGACTTCGGTCGGGGTGTTTTTGTTTGGGTCTATAGTACGTATTATGAATTCTTTTCTAAAAGCCGAGCAAACTTTTCTTGAACTTTGGCGACTTTCGGAGATACAACAATCTGGCAATAGCCTTTCTCTGGATTTTTGGCAAAATAGTTCTGATGGTATTCTTCGGCCGGATAAAAAGTCGGAAGTAGAGTAACTTCGGTCACGACAGTATCACCTTCTTTGGTAGATGTATCAACTTCGCGTATAAAATCAAGAGCAATTTTTTTCTGCTCTTCTGTCGTATAAAATATTACTGATCGATATTGCGTACCAGTATCATTACCTTGACGATTTGGCGTCGTCGGATCATGAGTAGCAAAAAATACCGTTAGTAAATCTTCTATCTTGATTTCTGCCGGATCGTATTCTATTTTTGTCACTTCCGCATGCCCTGTCGTACCCGAACACACTGATTCATAGGTTGGGTCAGGCACCGTCCCGCCAGTGTAGCCTGGCATCACACTTTTCACCCCGCGAAGCATTTTAAAGACTGCCTCTGTGCACCAGAAGCACCCGCCGCCAAGTACAATAGTTTCAATCTTATTCATAAGTATATAAAAGGATTAATTATAATTTTCTAATCTTAGGCCTACGTAGCAGCGATTACATCATGCTCGTTTTTAAAATTTTACCATGAAAACAAAAACTCCGGCATGACCGGAGTTTTTGTTTTGAATGATATTTTATTAGCAAACAAAATATCCGTTCATGTAACAGTTGCTTGTATTTGAGTACGGAGCACTCGATGGTCCATAGTAAGTATTTGGATTTGTGTATGTCGTAGGATTGTAATACGCCGCATTACTGTAGTAGGAATTGTAGGCGTTGCTTGGATAATATGGGTTAAACGAACTCGTTGTAGACGAGCAGTTATACGTACAGGTAGTTTGGTACGGAATGTATGGAGGAGTACTGTAGTATGGTTGAGTGCCGTAGCCACCATTGTTGATATAGTACGAATTTCCACCTGTGCTGTAGTACGGATTGCCCATGCCGTATGAAGTATTACCATACGGGTTATAATACGAACTACTTGAAGAATAATACGGACTTTGTGAATAGTACGGATACGAAGAGTAATACGGATCTGTATATCCTTGAGAACCGACCGAAAAACCAACATCGAAGCCGAAGCCTACTTGAGCGGAGGCGGTGCCTGCGCTAAAGAGGCAAACAATGGCTACAAATACTGCAATAAAGTGATATTTATTCATGTTTTATTTGTTTTCTTATAATTACTCGACTAATTGTTTCCATATTATACATTATACGAACAAATTTGTCTAGTGTGACGGGCTTGGTCGCAATTTACTGAGTTTGTCCTTCTGGTGGGGTTTCGCCTGTCTCCGCGTCTCGGATCGGACCTTGCTCGCCCGCTGGTGTCGTATCAGCGGCTGGTTGCGCTCCATCGCCTCCCGCTTTTTGCATGGCCTCGCCAATTTTTGACATTTCATTTGAAAGTTCTTCAGTCGCTTTTTTTATTGCTTCCATATCACTTCCTTCTTTGGCTGTTTTGAGTGCAGTGATTTTGGCATTGACTCCATCTTTTACTTCAGTTGGAATTTTAGCATCGTTATCTTTAAGAGCTTTTTCTGCTGTGAAGATGACCATATCAGCAGTATTTTTTGCGTCTATGACATCTTTTTTCTTTTTGTCTTCGTCAGCATGAATTTCGGCATCGCGCTGCATTTTTTCTATTTCTTCTTTAGAAAGTCCGCTTGAGGCTTCGATGCGAATGGATTGTTCCTTGCCAGACGCTTTATCTTTAGCTTTAACATTCAAAATACCGTTGGCATCCACATCGAATGTGACTTCGACTTGCGGCATGCCCCGTGGTGCTGGTGGAATACCGTCGAGAATAAATCGTCCCAAAGATTTGTTATCTCCTGCCATTGGTCGCTCGCCTTGGGTAATGTGAATCTCAACAGATGTTTGATTGTCAGCAGCAGTAGAAAATACCTGCGACTTCGATGATGGAATGGTCGTATTTTTCTCTACGAGCTTTGTTGCCACACCACCGAGGGTTTCAATACCAAGTGAAAGTGGAATGACATCAAGCAAGAGCACGTCGCGTACATCGCCCTTGAGCACGCCACCTTGCACCGCTGCACCAAGCGCTACGACTTCATCGGGATTGACTCCCATGTGTGGATCGCGACCGAAGAAGGCTTTCACGGCAGCTTGAAGCGCTGGCATACGAGTCTGTCCACCAACAAGAATTACTTCATTTATTTCCCCCACCTTAAACGGTGACGCTTCTACGGCACGCTTGGTGATAGTCATCGCGCGATCGATAAATTCACGACAGATTTCTTCGAGCTCAGCACGCTGCATAGTTCGTACGAGGTGAAGCGGGCCAGCGTCACTTGAAGTGATAAATGGAATATTGATTTCTGTTTGCACAGCAGTCGAAAGCTCGATCTTGGCTTTTTCGGCGGCATCATCGAGACGTTGACGAGCGAGCGGATCTTTGCGAAGATCAATACCATTTTCCTTTTGGAATCCGTCAGCGATCCAGTCCATGATCTTCTGGTCGATATCCTTACCGCCCAAATGACTGTCACCATCGGTTGACTTCACTTCGATGACATCGTCACCAACCTCAAGTACGGACACATCGAAGGTACCGCCACCGAAGTCAAAGACTGCGATTTTTTCATTTTTGTTTTTATTAAATCCATAGGCAAGAGCTGCTGCAGTCGGCTCGTTGATGATACGCATGACGTCAAGGCCAGCAATCTTACCAGCATCCTTAGTCGCTTGGCGTTGAGCATCGTTAAAATATGCAGGCACGGTGATGACCGCTTCAGTAATCTTCTCACCAATCTTCGCTTCTGCATCAGCTTTCAACTTCTGCAGTATCATCGCAGACATTTCTTCCGGACGCTTCCATTCATCACCAAACTTTACTTCAATGCCTCCGTTGTCGCTTTTGCGCACTTCAAACGGTACAGACTTAATATCTTTTTGCACATCAGCTTCGTCAAAGGTGTGGCCGATAAAACGCTTGATCTGATAGATGGTGTTTTTCGGATTGGTAACACTTTGACGCTTTGCTACGACTCCCACAAGACGCTCACCTGTTTTTGAAAGTGCAACGATCGATGGCGTGGTGCGCATGCCTTCTGCGTTTTCAATTATTTTTGGCACTCCGCCTTCAATGATGGCAACAGCGCTATTTGTTGTACCCAAATCGATTCCAATTATTTTTGACATATGTTTTCTTTGGCACGCCGAAGCTTTAGCGTAGGCGGCATAATTAATTATAATTTAATAAATTTAAATATTGACTATCATTTCGCGACCGCGAAATACTTGTATAATATTAATATACTTGATAACATATTGGTATGTCAAGTAAAAATGACTTTTCTAAGAGAATATTAAAGATTTTAGGTCAAAAAACGGCTGTTTCTGTGTCTGAACTTACAAAGAGCATAGTTCCCAAGGAAACGTCCCAAAAGCCCGTCTATGCCGTAAATAGAGCCTTAAAGAACCTTTCTGAAGCTGGGTTAGTCGAATCTTTGCCTTCCGGCCAAGGCCAATACGCTCGCCTGACCAAGTCTGGACGGGCCAGAGCCAACAACCTAAAACTTGAATCTAAAAACTCATTGGTGAACCCTGCCTGGGACGGCAAATGGCGCATTATTCTCCTTGATCTCCCTGAAAGCCGCAAGGCCGAGCGCGAATCGTTACGATACCTCCTTAAAAAAGCGGGCTTCGTCCTCCTCAAAAATTCTGCCTGGATCTCTCCCTACCCCTTCGAGCATCTTTTTGGAAATATCAAACAAGATTTAAATTTGACCAACGAAATGATGATCATTATTACAGACACACTCGATAAAACCACTGAAGATTTATTTCTAAAAAGTTTCCATGCATAAAAAAGATTTACCCCGCTGTGAGCTGAGTGTGTTTTTGACACGAGGATCTACGGCCGGGGCCTCGGCCTTTCAACTGAGATGATGATTGTAGTAACTGATTCTATCGACGAAGAAACTGAAAAAGTTTTTCTTGGATTATCCAGCATGCAAACAAAATAAAAAACTGGAAAATAAAATTATCCCGGTTCTTAATGATCTTTAACACTTTATTGTGGTTGTTCAACACTGTAATCTGTAGCGCTTTTACCAAGAACAAAAATCGAAGTACTTAAAGGTACATAATTACGACTCATTCTCACTTTAAAGGAGTAGAATTGTGGCGTAGCTCCTGTACATCTTAACTGCACAGCACCATTTAGTTCATATCCCTTTAAATCAAAAAACTGAGAAAATTTTAATACGTTTCCGCAATTGTCAGGAATATTAAATATAATCAGTTTCCAGGGTTTTTCCAGGTGCTGATTCCAGAATAAGTAAGGGGTTCCATCAACTGATACTACTAAAAATCGAGCTAGTTCGTACCTAAATGGCTTGCCACCTATTGGAATAGTTTTACCTAAAACGGGTGTATTGTTTTCATACAGAATCCCCACCCCACTATCTGTGTAATGAATAGACTTTTGTGCTGATAGTTTTAATGAAAAAAGAATGCTGAGTAACAGTAGTATGGTTTTCATGGTAGTTTTTTTGATACTCTACCATATTTATCTAAAATTCAATTACTTGTTTTCAAACACTTTCACACGTGCAGGTCGGATGATCCGGTCAGAGGTTTTGTAACCTTTTTGGACCACCTTGGCGATCATGCCGTCTTGTGACTTTTCTTCGGTTGGTACTGTATCGATAGCCTCATGGGTATTGGAATCCACTGGCTCCCCTTCAGCCGGTGCGATCTCAGTGACTCCATATTCTGCAAGCACTTTCAAAAGCTGAGCGTGAATGTATTCCACGCCACTCCTCCAGCTTTTATCTACCTTCTCCCAAGCCTCTTTGTTGGAAAATGCCATATCGTAGGCATCGAGTACTGGCAAGAGCTCTTCGATAAATTGTTCACGAGCGACTTCACCGGTGCGCTTCAATCGTGCACCTTCATCTTTTTTATAATTTTGAAAATCCGCTCGCTCACGCTGCCAGTTGGTCAGATATTCGAGTTTTTCTGCCCGAGCTTCTTTGACGTCTTTGCGGAGCTTTTTGAGCGTGGCCTTGATGTCTTCTTCCCCATCGTCATTGAATACAAATTCCACCACATCGTCTTCCTCTTCAGGAATCATTTCTTCCTTTTTTTCTTCATCTTGCATGCGCGCATTTTAACATACCAAGCCGGTTTCGTAAATTTAATATTTTCTCGAATCATAGGCCCAATGCAAGAGCGCCTGGCGCTGGCGAGGACGACAGTGAATATCTCCTGGCCGGCAATGCGCCCGTATCTGGCCGATATGTCTGCGAATCGCCTTCCACCGCTGTATCTGCTTTGTATCCTCCCGTGGCAAACGCCGTCCCATATAGTAGCGGCAATACCATTCAAACCAGCCATGTGGGTCATCTTTCCCGATCCAGCCTTTACGCTGCCACTCTGCAAGTGACTGACTCGCAAGAACGCCAAAGAAATTATTTTCTTTATGCTGTATATTGTCTGGTGAAAGTTTTACCCGTCGCCACCACGACGCTGGATATTCTTTTGGCTTCAAATTATTTTCACCGATAAAATATGCGCCGCCAAACACTCCGAGTGCAAGCATTTCTTTTGGCGATAGGTCGGGCTTGAATTCTGAATCAAAATTTTTACCCATCGGCTCGGTATTGCTATACGAATACTTTTTTTGAAAATTATTATGTACGCGAATAGTATTGTTCATGCCGCCATCATACCATAGCAAAACACGCATCAATATGATGCGTGTTTTGTAAAACTAATTAAACAGTTAGGCGCTAACGTACTCTCGTACTTCTTTGGCACCTGTTTTAAGAAATATATCTTTTGTGATGAGCGTGGATGTTCGTGCAATGACAAGCACGTCTCCAGCACGTACGAATGATTCGTAGAGATTTGCATCAGTATCACTGACACCAAGTCCTCCTAAAGCGCCGATCAATCCTCCTGCAGCGGCTCCAGTCGCAGCTCCTGCTACAGTAGCAGCAGCTGCGCCGGTAAAACCAAGTGCAGTAGCAAGTGGTCCAGCTACAAATAATGTTCCCAAGCCTGGCAATATGCCGTTGGCGACAACAAGTCCAGCTATTGCGCCGAGTACTGCACCCGTGGTTACTCCAGTCGCAGCACCCGCGCCAACCTTATCTCCCGTTTTGGCATCTGCAATGTCCCCGCTTGCATTCATGTAGACGTACGAAAGATCCACATCTTCAATTCCTGTCGCTTTAAGCTCGTTGATAGCCTTCGCTGCTCCCTCATGTGTAGTATAAACTCCAAGTGTTGTATGCATAAATTAAATAAAAAACTTAGGTGAATAATCTTATCCGACACTTAGAATGACGAATGAACATTCATTTCGTGATGAAAAAACACCTGGACAATCCAGGTGTTTTTTGTTGATGTATATATTAACGTTTTGACCACTGTGGTGCCTTGCGAGCTTTTTTGAGTCCGAATTTACGGCGCTCTTTTGCACGCGGATCACGTTTCAAATATCCGCTTTGCTTGAGCTTTGGCTTCATTTCTGCATCAAAGATCACGAGTGCGCGAGCGAGCCCATGGCGAATCGCTTCTGCTTGTGAGTGTACTCCGCCGCCTGAAATAACGACAGTCACAGTGAATTTATCCTCTGGCTTTTCAGTGTTGTATGGATCGATGATTATTTTTCGAAGTTCGTTGGTCTTAAAATATTCGTTGGCCGGGAGACCGTTTACCACGAAGCTAGACTTAGCTGCTGGTGTGAGACGTACACGGGCGCTTGAAGTCTTGCGGCGACCGATCGTTTCAATATATTTTGTGTCTTTTTTATCTTTATCCATACAATTATTCTTTAACAATCAAATTTTTCATAATGCGTGAGCGAAGTTTGTTGGAAGGCACCATACCATAGACTGCGAGACGAAATATTTCACTGTAGCCTTTTTTGGAAATAACATGCGCCATGGTGTCGGAACGAAGACCGTCTGGGTAGCCAGAATAACGCTTGTACTGCTTTGTGTTGAGCTTGGCTTCAGAAATCTTTGCGCGACTTGCGTTGGTGATCGTCACAGTGACTGGAGAAACGTTGTTTCTAGTAAACCCCGCAGCTGCTTTACCAACCAAAATCTTAGCCGCGGCGCTTGCCACTCGGCCAATACTTTGCTCGGTTGCATCGATCGTATGAGTTGTTTTTTCTGTTGCTTTGGAAATGGTGTTCATAAAATTTTAATTATTGAAATACTATACAAACTCAATCAATGCCATCTTACTTCCATCTGAAAGACGTGTTGGAAGCTTGGTAATGCGAGTATACCCTCCTTTTCGGTCAGCGTATTTTGGGGCAATCGTATCAAACAGCTTTTTGGTTTCTGGCTTTCGGTTCATAAGACGCGCTACCACAAGTCTTCGGGAAGCCACATCGCCTACTTTGGCCTTTGTCACGAGCTTATCCATATACGGTCGAAGTTCGCGCGCTTTCGCATCAGTTGTTTTTATTTTGCCGCGAGTAATCAAAGAAAGCGCCAAGCTCTTCAAGAGAGCGCTGCGGACTCCTTTTTTTCTGCCAAATTTTCTGTTGTTATTTCCGTGTCGCATGGGTAGTTATAGATAGTAGTAAATAGTTAATAGAAAATTATTCTTTGAGGCCAATACCAAAGTTGCCGAGCACTTTTTTTATTTCAGTAATACCCTTCTCACCGATTCCTTCAAGCTCAAGCAAATCTTCTTTGCGCTTGCGAGCCACTCCTCCGATCGTGCGGATGTTTGCTCCTTGAAGAGCATTGAGCGTACGAGTGGTGAGTTCGAGGGTGTCGATGCGAGTTTTCAGTACATCGCTCATATCTTCCTTTGGGGATTCGTCTTTGGTTTTTCCACTTTCTTTTGCAGTTTCAGATGTACTTGTCTCTGGCTTAAAATCCAAAACAGCTTGGAGCTGGGAAATCATGATTTCAACTGATCGCTCAAGAGCTTCACGTGGCGAAAATGTACCGTCGGTCTCGATCGCGATACGCAAACGGTTGAAGTTGGTCTTATCCCCCACACGCATGTTTTCCACTTCGTATGACACACGGCGGATCGGAGAAAAAATAGCATCGAGCGCAATAGTGCCGATATCAACCTTATTTTTTTCTAGCTCTTCTCGCTGAGCAAAGCCGAGGCCTTTTTCTATTTTAAATTCGATATTAAGTTTGGCATTTTTGTCGGTCAATTCGCAGATGTACTGATCAGGGTTGAGTACTTCTACTTGTCCTGTGCCTTTAATATCAGCAGCCGTCACAACTTTTGCTCCTTTGACTGAAAGTGTTATGGTCTGCGCTTCGTCAGTATTCATTTTAAAACGTACCAGCTTCAAATTGAGAAGTGTCATCACAATATCTTCCTTCATTCCTTCCATCGTGGAAAATTCGTGTGAGACGCCGTCGATTTTAAGCGCGGTAATAGCTGCACCTGGAAGCGAGGATAGAATGATCCGTCGCAAAGAATTACCCAAGGTATGACCATACCCAGGATAAAGGTTGTCGATTTCATATACCCCTTTGCGATCTTCCTCGGATACGATGCGAGGTTTAGAGGGGAGCATGATTGTGTTGTCAGCCATAGACCTTTTATAAAAAATTATTTAATAAACTAACGACTATAAAATTCGAGCACTGATGTAAGATTCAAAAGACCTGCTTCTTGTTTAGGTGCGCCAATAACGGTGCCTTCGAGCGTATCTGGATTAAACGTGAGCCAGGACGGGGTTGAGTAGGTTTTCAATCGTTTTCCCAAGTCATTGAAGAGAACACTGTTCTTACTCCCCTCGCGAATACGGATAATATCTCCTTGACGTACATGGTATGACGGAACTGTCACTCGGACGCCGTTTACTGTAAAGTGGCCATGCGAAACGAGTTGGCGAGCAAGCGGTCGTGTATGAGCGATACCGAGACGATACAGAGTGTTGTCGAGCCGAGTCTCAAGGTTTTCAAAGAGTGTGGATGCTGCACTTGAAGCTTTTTTGGTCACAGCAGCTTTTACGTAGTTTGAAAATTGCCGTTCAGAAAGTCCATAGCTAAAGCGAATGCGTTGCTTCTCGATCAGCTGAAGTCCGAAATCAGATGGTGCTTTTGGACGTTTCGTTCCTGAGCGCTTTCCCTTTTTTGCTTCAGACATGACAAACTTCGCAGTTTGGCATTGCTCAAACACTCCAGGACCCAATCTTCGACACACTTTGTATTTTTTCTTTGCGATCATTTGTTGATAAATTAGTTAGTAGAAAATAGTAATTTATTATACGCGACGAGGTTTCTTAGGCTTTGGACCGTTATGTGGTACAGGCGTTGCATCTTTGACTCCGGTGATATCGATACCATGAGCCATAAAAGATCGTACTACGGGTTCTCGTCCAGAGCCGACACCACGGATCACAACATCAGCTTCCACGATTCCCAATGCTTTGGCTTTTTCTCCGAGGATATCCCCTACTTTAGAAGCAGCAAATGGTGTACCTTTCTTTGCGCCGCGAAAACCTAAGCTACCAGCCGAAGACCAGAAAAGTGTATTGCCACCTTTGTCAGCAAATACCACTTTTGTATTGTTGAATGTTGCCTCAATAGACAAAATACCTGAAGTCAATTTCTTCTTTGGTAATTTTGCCTCTACTGGTTTTACTACTTCAGCGTTTCCAGCATCAGCCTCGGCTCCTTCTTTAGTTATGATTTTCTTTTTTCCCATTGGAATATATGTGTTTGTGTTATGATCTCCTGCTTTCTCCTTCCTATTTTATGTCTTCTCTACCTTACGGCGACCACTACCCATAGTCTTTCTGATATTTCCTCGTACGGTTCGGGAGTTGGTTTTTGTTCTCTGGCCTGAGACTGGGAGCCGGCGGAGATGTCTCACTCCGCGATAGCACTTAATATCTTTCAAGCGCTTAATGTTGGCTGCAACCTCACGTTTGAGGTTACCTTCAATCTTAAGCTCTTCAACAATTTTTCTGATTTGATTTTCTTCAGCCGCAGAAAGATCAGCTGCATGAGTACTTGGCTTTACTCCGACATCGGTCAATATTTTTCGAGCACGCGGAATACCGATGCCGTACAGAGATGTGAGGCCGATTTCAAGACGTTTATCGTTTGGGATTGTGATACCGAGAATTCTCATAAAAATTATTGTTTTTGCTTATGCTTAGGATTCGTACAAATAACCCGAAGGTGTCTCTTTCGGCGAATAAGTTTGCAAGATTCACACATTTTTTTTACTCGGGCTCGTACTTTCATATGTAAAATTTATTGGGATTTAATTTCTATAGTACAAAATAAAGGGCATAACCCTTATTTTGGATACGTAATACCTATGCTGTTATAGACGCTTCACAATTCTACCTTTTCCACCGTAGGGATCAAGTACGACCTCTACTTTATCACCAACCAGTACCTTGATACGGTTCATGCGCATTTTGCCAGAAAGGTATGCGAGTAACTCTGTTTCGTCGCCAAGACGTACTCGAAAGAGCGTATTTGGCAATGCTTCAGAGACGACCCCTCCTGTCGTGCTCATTTTTTGATCTTTTTCAGTACCCATTAGTGAGTTCGTAGATAGTAACAAATATCATTCTATAAGTCAAATTAAAAACATCTGATAACTCTCGCGTTTGAGCGCCATAACAAGAAAACAAAAATACCTTTATTCTATATGGACTTTTATGTCTTTGGAGTCAGTCGGCAAGGTCATTTTCCAAAATGGAGTAAGCATCAACTCCGCAGTATCCACACTTAAGTTTTGAGCTAATATTTTTTGGAAATCCTTTTTGGCTGTACCGAGGAGCGATGCGACCAATGCATCAGTATCTATGCTCCACACAGCGTTGCCGGTACCGCTTAACAAGAAAGAAATCTCCTCTGTTTGAAGCGGTGAGACATCTGTTTTGTTTGAAAGCGTGGCAGTTGCCTCATGCAAGTTTGTAATGCGTACCGCGTCTCGATCTTTCTCGGTAGTGAAGCTTTTTGCCAGAGTTCGTTCGAGAGTTTTACGATGTATGAGAAGGGCTGAGATTGTTGCATGAAGTGAGACTGGCACAGACGCAGAAGATGAGGAAAGTGTAAGAGTAGAGTCAGTATCAGGGCTAAAGAAAATCAAATCATCGTAAAGAATAAAATCCTCGGGAACTTGAGCACGAAGCTCTTGAGTCAAATTGGCTCGAGCTTTCTCCACAAGCGAATCTCTCGCTGCAAGCGCACTGGTTTCTGAAATTTTATGTACCTGGCCTTCTGTTCCACCTGAAATATCGCTTTTTGAACGGGCAAAAAATTTCTCAAATTTTGCACTCCCGGCAAAACCAGGAATCGTAAAGTCCGACGGCCCGATGTTGTACTCTGGTCCTGCCTGGTCTGCTGTCACTGTCACCGTCACAGAGCCAGGGACGATCGTAGTACCTGTTTTGGTATATCCCGGCACAGTAACTTGCTTATCGATCCGGTAAATTTTCTTATCAGGTGTTTGAAGACGAGTCGTAGCTACTAAACCCTGTGAAGCAGTGGAATATTCATTGTAAATAACAACGGTACCGGTAGCTTTTTCTGAGGCAGTGGATGTCGTCTCCCCTGGCACATCGATTGTCTCATCATCAGTGAGCGACATGACTGTAAAAGATACTGCTTCAGGGTCAGTCGAGTCTTTCAGTGCTACCACGGTATCGTCAAGCGTAACAACTTTTGATTTTGGCACAACGTTTACCGTTGCTCCAGCAAAAATAAACGAAAGCGAAAATAACAACACTATAATAGCTGGTATCGCAATAAACCAGAGCACATGGCGACGCGGTGGTGGTGGAGCCTGATAAACCTCCTGCTCTTGATAGGTCGCGGGCTCTTCTACTTCCACCCGTGTTGTGCTCGTCTTGGCTCGCGTCACAGTAGTACGTGTGAGGGGTTGTATATCTTGTAAAATATTTTTTTTCATAATTATTTTTTAGTAAGTGTGTGTATAAAAATGCTTTCAAGCATGATAAAGGGGTTGCGTACTACTCGATCACCAGAAGTACAAAAATCATGCAGAACCGCTGGTCCTATAAGTATAACATTAAATTTTTTTTCTGAGAGTACATGTTGGCTAAATTCTTCAGCTTGTATCACTTCGACAAACCAAGAGGCAATATCTTCATCGACCGTGACAAATACCTGCTCGGGTACTGACAATTCATCTGAGATAGAAAATAATGCTTGTTGAAAAGCTGAAAGCCAATCTTTTTTTGCTTGGGTAAATATGGGTTGAAGGGCTGCTTTGGCAGCTTCCTCCATGCCACCGCCTAAAAAGAGTGCAATGAGAGACCGTATTTCTGCGGGAGTTTTACCGAGCTGCGTAGCAATACGGCGCAAAATAAAATTTTTACCGAGAGGGAAAGAGACGGATTCGACGAGGTTGGTATTTTTAATGATAGACACATCAGTGACCTCTCCACCAATATCCAAAAGTAGGAAGTTGTGATCATGGGCAAACAAATTGCGGGAAACGACAAAAGAAGAGAACAAAAATGAAAGAAAGTTGATTGCTGGTAGGGTAAAAGATTTTTCAATCGCATGCTCCACGCGTTCGATCACAATCTTTGGACTAACGCTAAAAAATGCTGTGAGCTCAATCTCGCGTGCTTTTTTCCCAAATGGAGTTTCAGTTTGATACCCGTTGAGTTTGATTTCAATATTTTTTGTTTCCAAAAGTTTTAGGTTGCCCGGATCACCAAACTTTTTTAGATCCACTGCTTCAAATGATGTAATCTCTTTATTGATAAGCTCGGTTGAAAGTTTCTCCGTAAAAAGAAAAGGTGCATTCTTAGAAAGCTTCATTACTCTGATCTGTGAGGCATACCACGGGGATGCCATGAAACAAAAGGCCTTTTTCGGAGCACCGAGCTTGATATCTTTCAAAAGACGGGCAACGGTAGCTACGGACTCCTGCATAACGTTTAAAAATTTATCAAAGGAAAGATCGTCGGATAGCTCAAGTTCGACCGTGGTCGTGTACACAATAGTTGGTTTTGAAGATATTTTAGAATCAGCTGGCATACGAACAAGCGCTCCAGACACAGACGCACTGCCGATATCAAAAATAGCAACAAGCTCTTCGTTTTTTGATGAGGAAAATATTCCCATAGCTCTTAGTAGTATAGCATGGTGAATAAATCTAACGATAGTAAAATTTTATTTTGCTAACTGAGCACTGCCTTAATACGCCGCACGCCTTGCGATGATGCTTCTTCTTTTTGGATTTTGAAACTACCAAGCTCGCTTGTACGCGCTACATGCGGGCCACCACAGAATTCTTTTGAGATTGGTTGGTTGTTTTTATCTAAAATCATGTAGACCGAAACCATATCAGGATACTTGGCACCGAATTCCATTTCCGCTCCGATTTTTTCTGCCTCATCACGAGGCATTTCACGGCGGACTACTTCAAGATCCCCTGCTATCCAATCATTGACGAGAGTTTCTGCTTTTTGTTTTTCTTCGTCTGTCATTTTTCTATCAAATGCAAAGTCGATACGGAGCCGCTCTTCAGTAATGTTACTTCCCCGTTGTTTGACTTCTTTGCCCAAGACTTGCTGCAATGCAGCCAAAAGCAAATGATGCGCTGTATGCAAACGAATAGTTTTTTCGTTGTGATTGGCAAGCCCGCCTTTAAACATACCGGCGGAAGCGGTTTGAGAAAGTTTCTGATGCTCAGCCATTTTGGTATTGAAATCCTCCATATCAATCGTCTGGCCTTTCTCTTTAGTAAGTTCAACTGTCAGCTCAATTGGGAAACCATATGTTGTAGCAAGAATAAAGGGATCTACTCCTTTTTCGAATTCTTTTTCTCCAACATAAAGGGTTTTAGTAAATTTTTCCTTTTCTGTGTAGAAAATATTTTTTATATCCACTTCTCCAAGTACAGGATAAATTTCTTTATAAAAATTAACAAAGTAGTCAATTACTTCTGGAGCAATATGACTACCGAGAAGTTTAATTTTCATTTTGAAAATAGCCCGGCGAAGTAATCGTCGCAAGACATATCCTTGATCTTTATTACCCGGAACAACACCGTCCGCAATAAGAAAACTTGAGGTTCTCAAATGGTCTGCGACTATTCGTGCCTCTTTTTCTTCATAATTTTTTGAGTTTTTCTTAATTATATCTAGCGCTGATGTAAAAATATCTGTCTCATACGCCGTCTTCGTTCCTTGCATTACTGCTGTGATGCGCTCAAGTCCTGCACCAGTATCAACATTCCTTTGAGTAAGTTTGCCGATCACCTTTCCATCTTTTTTCTCATATTCCATAAAAACGTCATTCCATATTTCAATGACATCTTCTTTTTTCACTGCATCAATAAATTGCTCTTTATTAAGGTCACCTATTGTACCGGTCACATCGTAAAACATTTCTGTGCACGGACCACAGGGACCATTGTCACCGGGACTCCACCAGTTATCATCTGCTGGCAATGCATAAATCCTGTCCTCTGGAATGCCAAGACTTTTCCAAATCCCAATTGACTCCGTATCAAGTGGCGCATTTTCATCTCCTTCAAATACGGTGACGTAGAGCTGTGCAGGGTTGAGTCCTAGGCCTTCTTCTTTTGATGTGAGAAATTCATAGCTCCACTTAATCGCGTCTTCTTTGAAGTAGTCGCCGAGCGACCAGTTGCCCATCATTTCAAAAAAAGAAAAGTGACGATTGTCGCCAATATCATCGAGATCGCCCGTACGCACACATTTTTGAATATCAGCGATTCGTTTGCCGGCTGGATGTGGCTCGCCAAGAAGATACGGCACGAGAGGCTGCATGCCGGCTGTATTGAAAAGCACTGATGGATCGTTTAAGGGCACAAGTGGCGCCGACGGAATAATCGCATGGCCGCGAGCAGCAAAAAAAGCCAGGAATCGCTTACGTATTTCTTCGGATTGCATGGCGGCAGTATATCAGAAAAAAGGAGAGCTTTCTAGAGATCGGAAGAGCGATCTTCGCGTATAGTTTCTTTTTTGTGCGTAGGAATATCTGTTTGGAATTTCTTGATGTATTCCTCCACAAACCACAGTACAGTGAAGACAAAAAGCATAAGCAAAGTCGCGGTGATACTCAAAGAGTAAAGTCCAAAGCCAGTCGCCATACCGATACCGGCACAGACCCAAATGCTTGTAGCTGTTGTGACACCAGTGAGAGTATGGTCATGCCAGATCATAAGACCTGCACCAAGGAAACCAATACCGGAGACAATAGCAGCTGGTATTTGAAAAATATTTGAGTCCATAAATCCTTCTCCGAGAGCAATCTTTGCTGTGGCTTGTGAGATGACTACAAAAAGTGCAGCGCCCATAGAAACGAGCGCGTAGGTGCGCATACCCGCAGTCTTGTGCGCCAAAATGCGTTCTATACCGATCACCATACCAAGTAGCATAGCAAGTCCGAGCTTCATCAATGGCTCAAGATATGGATGCGAAAGAAAAAGTTGTTCCATAATATAAGTATAACAAATATATAAAAAAATACAGTCGATTGAATTAACAATCGACTGGTGGGTAATTTGAAAGCTTTTGCTTTACGCATGGCTGAGTGACTCATTTCTCATTGCCAATAAAGTATCGCGAGCAGGGGTATCAGAAGAAAAAAGTGATATAAGCGCACTCAAAATTCCTTCGCAAGGGATATTTTTTTCTATCGATGAAAAAATTTTTTCCTTTGTGACAATTCTCCACTTTATAGTCCGATCTTCCCTATAATCTTCCATCAACCACCCGAGTTCAACATTTTTCATTTTATAAGCTTCGAATGCTATATCTTTTAATTCGCCGCTCCGCTGAGAATAGACTTTAAACAACCTGCTTACAGGCAAATCTCGCATAAATGTAATATTCAGGCGATATTCAAAATACAAAAAGGAAATAGCCTCAACAAAATCTCCTCCCTTTAGTGCAATGGTGTGCTGCACTTCTGCTTGAAAATAATGATGTAAAGGTCCAGTTAATCTTGATTTTAGAAGTTGCAATTTTTTCATTGCTTTAGATTTTTTTTGTTAACGAAATGTTCAAAATCAATCGAGTATGCCAAAAAAATGTATCTGTGTCAATAAAAAAACAGCCTTACCAATAATTGGTAAGGCGTTATATTGTATCTATCTTTTATGTTTCAAGCCGAACTAAGTTCGGCTCCAGAATTTTCGGTCGTGTCAGTTATTGCTTGAACCTCTATCGGTTCAATATTTTTCCCTATTTCTTCTTTGTCTGTATTTTCTTTATCCCTTAATGGCTCAAGTTCTTTAGGACTCTTTAAACTACAGATCCCAAAAACAACAGCTAAAGCAAGTATTACAGCTACTACTGCTATTACTAACCAATCATCGGATTTTAAATCCGATCCAATGAGGGAGTAATCGAAATTTTTTCCTCCTCCACCTTTGGCAAAAGTTTGACTTCCTAACATCAGAAATAAAATTGTTGATGCCGAAATAAGAACTAATTTTTTTTGAGATGAAATAGCGAACCCATTTCCATTTCGTAAGTTTTCTAACTTTTCGTCTGTTTCTTCTTCTTGTTGTGCTGCTAAAATTTCTTTTTGGTTTCTTAAATCGTTTCTCCAACCCCAACTTATGAGATCAGTGCAGGCAATTAGTAGAATAAGAACAAGCGTAATAATTTCCTTCCCTGAAAGTTCATTCTTCACAGGTATTGAAAGCATTCCACTAGCCTTACTCCCAATCATCGGACTTTCCATAGCGAGTCCGACACCGTAATCATCTAATGAAGTACTTTGAGAATTTACTGAATCAGTTTTATTATTATCCTTTGCCCACAGCGCCCAGATAAAAATATTTACTGATTTGTCACCGGTTTTTACAACGCGATTCACAGTGACTTCGCTTGTGGAAATCAATAAATGTTGTTCGGGATCAATATCTTTTGGATCATTAACGCCGCAGTTCCTGAATTGTAGTTTTCCCTCGGGCGAATTAATAATCCTCAAAGCCTGTGCTTCATACTGCGCACGTATTTTCGGAGTGATTTTAATTTCCTCCGTTTGCGTAGCAGCAGAAACAGTAAAAGAGAAGAAAGAAAAAATTAATGAAAAAAGAGTAATCAGGAGTGAATTTTTCATAACCTTTTGGTTTTTAATGAAATTATTACAGGTATACTACTACATTATAGGATTTTGTCAAGCCCTTACTTCTCAAGGGCGAAAAGCCTCAAAGGTCTTCGAGGTATATAAAAAATAGAATCTAGGCGACAATTCCCCCACCGAGGCAGGCAGTATTGTCGTAAATGACGATTGATTGGCCTGGGGCAACTAGTATAGGGGTTTTAAATACGAGCGTCGCTGTAGAGTTTTTTAAATCTTCTATCTCTACAGAAATATACTCTCCATGGTATCGGATTTGCGCTTTATATTTTTTGCCGATTAAAGGCTCCGTACTGATCCAATTACACTCTTTGAGACCGACAGCTTTCACTCCTTTGCCAACACTGGTCGCTGTATTCACTTCCACTTTATGCGAAACCGTAACAGTATTTTTTTTCACATCTTTCGCTATGACGTAGTATGGACTATCAGAAGCTGACTTCTTCGTAATCATAAATCCATGGCGTTCACCAAGAGTAAGAAATACAGCTCCATCATGACTCCCAATGACATCGTTATTTTCATTGAGCACCACACCTAGTGTGGACGCAATATAATGTTTCAAAAAATCTTTCATATCAAGTGGTCCGAGGAAACACACACCTTGGCTATCTTTCTTTGTCGCGGTAGGTAAATTGAATTTTTCTGCAAGTTTGCGTACTTGTGATTTTTTCAAATGCCCGATCGGGAAAAGCGTACGAGCAAGTTTTTCTTGCGTGAGTGTCCAGAGAAAATAGCTCTGATCTTTTTTAGCGTCTTTTGAAATATTAAGTGTAAAGAGTGGGGTATTTTTTTGTATCGAATGTTTTGCGCTATGCGTTGTGCGTTGCGGGATTTTTTGCGCATAATGTCCTGTCGCGACAAAGTCTGCTCCTTTTTTCATTGCAAAATCGTAAAATACTCCAAACTTCACTTCCCTGTTGCACATCACATCGGGATTCGGCGTACGGCCCTCGCGGTATTCACTGATCATATAGTCTGCGACATTTTTTTTATAGGCTTCTAGAGCATCGCATTCAAGAAACGGTATACCGAGCGCAGCACACACCCGCATAGCATCACGCCGTTCATCTCGCCACGTACAGTCGATAAAGTCTGGGGTCCAGGTACGGATAAATACACCGACAACTTCATAGCCTGCTGTTTGAAGCAATGCTGCTGAAACTGAGCTGTCTACCCCACCTGAGACGCCGACAAATACGACTGCTTTTTTACCTTTTATTTTCATGAGCTCCTACTATAGCTATAAAACGAGCATACGCAAAGCCTACATGCTCATGAGCTTCTTGTAGAGCTCGAAGGTCGCACGCGAATCCGAGAGCGCAGTATGAGCGTTTTTATTTTCTATACCAAACTCCTGACAGAGCGCGGCGAGCGAAAAGCGATTGATATCTTCGTTGCCATGAAGCTTAGCAAATGCCATAGAGATTGTATCGAGTTTGTGGTAATGGAGAAGATTGGGCACCTGAGTATCACGAAAAGCTTTTTCAAGAAATAAAAAGTCGAATGCGACATTGTGTCCTACCATCACGGCCCCTTCTGTTTTCTTGGAAAATATCTGCATGGCTTCAGCGAGCGTATAGGCAAAGACCCACTGCGAGGGATCATAGTGATTGACTCGGAGCGCCACCGGGTCTGCATCTGCGATCCGCTCAGGCTTGATCTTGAGTTCAAATTCTTCGAGTACTTCGTATTCACTTTGACCCTCCTCGCTCTTATCCTGCGAGACAAGTACGACGCCAATCTCGATGATTTCATGCATAAGAAAATCAAGCCCTGTCGTTTCAGTATCGATAAATGCAAGATTTTGTTTCTTCATATTATATCTTCGCGCGCAAAAGTTTTACCAAAGTGTCGCCAAACTCCTTGATGGAAGCGTCGTCATAGAGCGATATCGTAAAGACATGTGGAGAGAGTTTTTGGAATTTTTTAACCGCAGCGGTGATTTCTTTTTCTGTCACCAAATCACGCTTGGTAAGAATAATAATCTCTTCTTTTTCAAGAAGTGCTTTATCGTACGTATCGAGTTCTTTACGTACTGTTTTATAGGTCTTCATCATATCCTCGTTTTCAAACGAGACGAGGTGCGCAAGCATCCGAGTGCGCTTAATATGTCGAAGAAATTTGGTACCGAGTCCCTTGCCGCCGGACGCTCCCTCAATCAGCCCCGGAATATCTGCCAAGACAAAACCGTAGAAATCACCAAGGTTGGGGTCAAGAGTAGTAAACGGATAGGCGCCGACACGTGCTTCGGCTCGAGTAAGCATGTTCAAAAGACTTGATTTGCCGGCGTTTGGAAGTCCGATCAATCCGACATCCGCGAAAAGTTCGAGTTCTACGAAAAAGTCTGCTTCTTGTCCTGGCTTACCGAGAGTAAACTCTTTTGGCGATGTATTGGTCGAGCCTTTAAAATGTTCGTTGCCATGGCCACCCGTCCCCCCTTCCAAAAGTTTTATTTTTTGACCAACTTTATCGAGCGAATACTTTTCTGAAGTTGTGAGATTGTGGATGATTGAGCCGACAGGAAGTTTGATAGTCAAATCATCACCATTGGCTCCATGGAGACTCATCGAACCTCCATCTTCCCCTTTTTCTGCCTCGAATGTGTGTTGGTGGCGATACTTGGCAAGGATATGAAGATCATGAACTGCTTCTACAAAGAGATCGCCACCGCGACCAGCGTCACCGCCAGCAGGACCACCTTTGGGGATAAATTTCTCTTGGCGCCATCGAACAACCCCGGATCCTCCGTCGCCTGCTTTTCCGTGAAATTTTATTTCGTCTATGAATGCCATATGGGTAGTAAGTAGTTAGTAATAATTAGTAAGTAGAATTTAGTTGTGCATTTTAGGTCTTTCAAGATCAAGCGGATTGCCTTTATAAAGTACTTTGATATTATAAGGTTTCTTTAGATCTTGAGTATTCCCGTCTTTTGAAATTTCTACATTAAAATATTGTTTATCTCCAGGGAATAACGTTAGGATCTTTTTCTCAATGCCATTTTTAAACATAACAGCATAGTCTTGATTGAGGCCGTTGAGCGACCCGCGATAGTCTGTTAAGCCTTCAATAATTTTTTCTTCCGAAAGCTCCACGTGGGATTCTAAATCGTGGCTAATATTTGGAAGTTTGGGTATTTTGGGGCCGAAATCTGTTGATCCTAGTTTCATATTATTCTAAAAGTGCTTTCTCTGCTAATGCGACCGCGCCTTCTTTGCTATTGCTGACCACAAGGAAACGCCCATTGTGACAAAAAACAGCATCTGGAACTCCAGTAACTTGTGCCAACGCCTCATCACGAAGTCCGGCCCAGGCTTTTGGAAAATCTTTGCGCAATTTGAAACTTCCCTCATTGTCGTGGAGCATTGTCGCATGCCATTTTTCTCTCGTAATATGCGGGAACACAGCAATCAAAACATCAGGGTATGAAACAAGTGCCATCTGCAGTGGCACGCGACCATATGGTTTATCGAAGATGAGCATGCGCTTGTCAGATGCCTGCACATATGTTTCTTTTACCGCATCTTCTACTTCCATATTACTTTTTGCTGCAACGATAGCCCGTTTGAGAATCACTTTTGCCATACCGACCACAACAAGAAAATGCTCGTCATTCTTTTCTTCGACTTCATTCCAGTTGGCATTGAAAATGCCGACGATAGTATGCATCGTAAGCGGCCAGATGTCCTTTCGGGTCGGCGTGAAAATATCTACGCCGTTATCAAACGCGTCGATCGGCTCCACAATATGCTTCTCAAGTCGCACTGCGACGTCTTCGCTGCCTGACAATTCTTTACCATACTTTTTCCAGACGAGCCCAAACGCGGCATAGGGTATCCCATCTTCTCGAACCCCTCCACCACCTTCTTGATGGTGATCAAAACGGTTGGCTTCAGGGTCATACACGCCACCCACATCAAAGACAAAGTCTGCCCCTGCGATCATTTCCTGATCCCGCGTACGGACGATTTCTACACTTCTGCCATCTCGCTCGAGCAAAAGCCCGAGCGTTGCAGCGGCAAACACATCGTCAGCATGGAAACCGCCGTTGTGAGTCGCTAATTTTATTTTATTTATATCATTCATGTTTTATATCTTTTTTCCCCGAGCTGTCGCTAGGCAGGTGCCCTCTACTTACAGTATATCCTCTTCTCCGTATTGTTCAATGAATTGAAAAACGAAACTACAGAGACGTTCGAGTATAAAAAAACACACAGTAAAAGCAAGGACAATCAGGGTATACTTCCGGAAATCCCGGCTGATGTTGAATGCCGCATAGCTGAAAAAATAACCGATTGAAAATAAGACTGGTACCCACACTGCAGAAGACAGTACTTCGGCTTTCATGTAAGTAGCAATATTAATACGCATGTAGCCTGAAAATATTAATGTGAGGTGATTGATACCGTAGACAAATTTGGAAATAAATATTGACCAAAATGGACGCTCGATAAACTTTGGTAGAAAAAAGAGCACTTGACGCTTAAGATAGTTGAAAAATTTACTGCTTGGCCGTTTACGAAAAATAATAAACCCACCGTAATACCACAAGAGTGCCTTCACGATGGCTCCAGCTCCACCCGCGACCAATGCCCATGGGCCAGAAAGAATGTGAAGGTTGGTAAATATACCTGCAAGTATCAAAGTAAATTCACCTTCCAAAATGACTCCAAAGAAAATGAGCCCATACGAAATCACCGCATGCTCAGCAGCGAGTTGTTGGAGCATAGCGATCATGTGCATAGTCGTTTAACCGAGCACTTTCTCTCCAATCCAGTTGAGTACTGAAACAATAAGCGCACCGAGAAATGCTGCCATAAAGTTTTCTACGCTAAATCCTGAGATTAGTGCTGCAACAAACCAAAAGAAAAGAGCATTGATAACGAGTGAAAAAAGTCCGAGCGTAAGAATCGTCAGCGGTAAGGTCAGAATTTTCACAATCGGCTTGATGATGGTGTTGATAAACGCTAGCACCGCCGCCACAATCACCGCCGTAAGGACCGACTCCACGTGAATGCCAGGCACGACGTATTGTGATGCAAACACCGCAACTGCCAATATAAGCCAATGGATAAGGATTTTCATAATTGACTCTGATTCAAAATAAAATATTCTAATGCGAGATTTTTATCTTCACGATATATACCTTTTTCTTCATCCTCTTCGAGGAAATATGAGAGTTTTTGTTTTTCAAAATTATGATGCGCTTCTGCAATAAATCCATGCACTTTTTTTTCAATTTCACTTAGTTTGCTTTTCATCTCATTCAACAAATCAGCTTTGCTCGTCGTTTCAATTATTGTTCGAAATTTTTGGTTAATTTTTTCTATTTGTTCAATAAATTCCTTTGGACTATTTTCCTGGTTTTTATCAACTTGCCCATATATGTCGATTTCTTGGTCTTTAGTAAAAGGTACGTTGAGTTCCGCAAGAAACCCCTCTAATGATTCAGGAGGATTTTCATCAGAATCTCCAAGCTCAAAATTTTGTGGGTCTTTTTCTTGCATAAAATTACTTTATCAAAGCATCGATACTTTCTTTTACAAGAGTTCCATCCGCCTTTCCTTTTAATTCTTTCATGATCGCTCCGACAAACATGCCTTTTTTCGAAGCTTCAATCGGGCCTGAAGAAGCAATTTTTTCTTTTACAAATATTTCAACTTCTTCTCGTGTCATTTGTGTTGGCAAATACGTCTCAATGATCGCAAGCTGGGCACTTTCTTCGGCTACAAGATCTTCCCTGCCGCCTTTTTGAAATTGGTCGATCGAATCTTTGCGCTGTTTGGAAAGCCGAGTTATGACTGCGAGTGCTTCTTCGTCAGTGAGCTCTTCTTGAGGTTTGCGGCCTTTGGCCACCAAATCATTAGTAAACGCTGAAAGCATGCCACGGAGCACATCGAGACGCACTGCATCTTTGGCGCGCATAGCATCTTTGACCTGATCTTTGATCGTCGTTTGCAAGCTCATACGCGTATAATAGCATGAATAGCTATGGCTGTCTTCCTGTTATATACTTTTACTATGTCCCAATATTACAATGCCAAACGGACTCGCAACCTCTTTGATCCTCATGGAAAAGAGACATTCCGTTTGTCTCGTTCAAAGATTGACCTCTTCACCCAATGCCCCCGCTGTTTCTATCTCGACATCCGCCTTGGCGTCGGCCGACCCGCTTCTTTTCCTCTTACCTTAAACAACGCTGTCGACGCGCTTATGAAAAAAGAGTTTGATATTCATCGGGCAGAGGCTACAAGTCATCCGATTATGCAAACATACAAAATTGACGCGGTGCCGTTTGCCGACCCACGTATGGAAGAATGGCGTGATGCGCTCCGTCGCGGCATTAGCTTTCACCACAAGCCGACCAATCTGACGATACGAGGTGGAGTGGACGATGTCTGGGTGAAGCCTTCCGGCGAGCTGATCATCGTCGACTACAAAGCTACGTCAAGTGAAAAAGAAATCACGCTCGACGATGAATGGAAAATACAATACAAGCGGCAGATGGAAATCTACCAATGGCTCTTCCGGCAAAATGGTTTCAAGGTGTCAGACACCGGCTATTTTGTGTATGTAAATGGCAAGACGGACAAGAAGGCATTCGACGGAAAACTCGAGTTTGACGTAACCATCGTGCCATATACGGGCAAGACTGACTGGATCGAACAAACGATCCTTGATGTGCATACTTGCCTCATGTCGGACTCACTCCCCCGTGCCAATCCGGAGTGTGATTATTGTTCCTATAGAAAGTCGGCGGGTGAGGTGTTAGGTAAGATGAAAAAAGAAACAAAACCAAAAACGAAAGATAGCGGCAGTGTGAAAACGCTATTTGATAATAAATAAAAAGAAGCGCTCATGTGATCGATAGATCGGGCGCTTCTTATTGTTTGAGGTTTCGTTTGGGTTAATTTCCGTTAGTAGAATGATATTCGTAGTCATCGCCTAAGCTTTCGACAGCTACTGAGAGGTATTTTTCCCCATCAGACTTCAGCCAAAGTTTAAAATTGGACTCCAACCGGCTTTCAATATGAACATAATCATTATCACCTTTCGCCTTACCGGCAGTAATGTTCAAAAGGATGAAATCAAATTTCCCTTTTAGGGTACTGAAATCTCCTTTCTCCACCAAAGTGCAGTCACGGATTAGTTCATTTAGAAGTATGTTAATTTCTCTTAGTTCCTCAGTAGAAATTTTATTGTTCTTTTCACGCTCCAATAATTCCTCTACAAGGGGCGTTAGTCTGGGTAAATAAATTTTTAACTTTTTCATAGCTATGTAGTTTAAGTGATGAATTTTAAGAATTATACCACGCAGTAAATATTTTGTCGAGCAGAACTTCATTGAAAATATTATGCTAAAATACTCATATGCAAACTGCTCTCATTATCATTGTCGGCATCGTCTTTGGCCTCGCTGTGGGTTGGTTTTTTATGCGAAGGAAACCTGACGACGAAAAACCGAAAGACGACGGTGCATTACAGCTCCTCTTGGCCCAAATCAACGAACTCTCCCGGACAGTAGACACCAAACTCGGTGAGTCGCAAAAACAGGTCAACGACACTATCCGCTACCAGTCCGGCGAATCACAAAAAATCATCCGCGATATTACCGAACGCCTGACCCGACTCGATGAGACCAACAAGCAAGTCATTTCATTCGCCGACCAACTTCAGAGTCTCCAAGACATACTGAAAAATCCGAAGCAACGCGGCGTGCTCGGCGAATACTACCTCGAAACACTACTCAAAAATGTTTTGCCCACGGGCTCATACCAAATGCAGTATCCGTTTATAGATAACATCATTGTGGACGCGGTGGTATTTGTCAAAGACAAAATCATTCCGATCGACTCGAAGTTTTCACTTGAAAATTACAACCGCCTGATCGAGGAGAAAAATCCTTCCGACCGTGATCGTCTCGAGAAAGTTTTTGTCAACGATTTGAAAAATCGTATTGTTGAAACATCTAAGTATATATTGCCAGCCGAAGGCACCATGGACTTTGCCTTTATGTTTATCCCCCACGAAGCTATCTATTATGATCTTTTGACCAATAAAGTTGGCGCTACGTCTGATGATAATGAAAACCTCATCCAGCGGGCCGCCGGCAAATACAAAGTAATCATTGTCTCCCCGACTTCATTCCTCGCGTATCTCCAGACCGTGCTCCAAGGACTGAAAGCCATGCAGATCGAAGAGAGTGCCAAAGAAATCATCAAAAAAGTCGGCGAGCTCGACAAACACCTACGGGTCTACGGCGAATATCATACAAAGCTCGGCAATACGCTCGGCACGGCTGTAAGCCATTTTATGTCTTCTCAACGTGAGTATAAAAAAATAGACAAAGATATTTTGAAAATCACCGGCGCCTCAAGCGGTATCACCGAGCTCGTGCTTGAAAAACCAGCGGAGGAGGAATAAGGAAGCGGCTGTCTTTAAAAAGAAACAGCCGCTGGTTTATTATTTGTTACTTTTCCTCAATACGCGAGTAATAGTCCTCGTAATTGTAATGTTCGTCATCATGAAAATCATTAATAAAATTTTCATCTACATTTTCGCTATTATTTTTTGACTTTTTGTTCTTTTTTTTTGTTTTCCCACTATTATCCCTTGGATTATTAGGTGGGTTATTCAGTTCACTTTCCATTGCTGTCGATTTAGTAAGATTAAAAAAATATTTTTTTTAATTTATCTTTTACTTTCCTTATTATTAACTATGGCAATGAAAGGCCTGTCAGGAAGATCATAGTGTAATTCCTCGGGAAAATATTTAAGGTTAGCAGATATTTTTTCTTTCATTTGCACTATATATTGCTTTCCAGTAAGCCAAATAACATCTTGTGGGCACTTATTAATTTTCTCAAGAAGAATTTCACAATTTCTTGTAAAAATTTCTTTTTGTGAAAAATTAATTTTCCTTGAACCAATTTCTAACGCAACTAGAATTTCCTTTAATCGTTTTGGCTTCTTTTGCCAGCAGGCAGAAAGCAGATCAAAGAATAAAACAATATCGATCGTTTTCATGGTGAAAAGTTTATGAGGTGAAGTTAAATTTTGAATGTTTTTTACAAAATAACTCTATTTTTGTTTTTAGTCAACACAAAATAAAGACCACCCTTTAGAAGTGGTCTTTTAATATAGTTTTGGATTGTTTAAATTTCCTCCCCTACCTCAAGAAGAATAGGGCTAGAAAATTTGCTACGGGGGGTGAGAAATTCATTTATTAACTCAAAATCATCATGATGCTGTATTGATCGGAGCTTATTTTTCTCATTTGCTTTTATCAATACCGTTTTCATGTCATTTTCAAACTTTTTAAAATGAGTCATTTGAATTGTTGCTGTAAAATGGTTTTCAATGCATTCTTTAAATGCTTTTACTTCAAATTTAAAAAGTTCTTTTGCTACTTCGCTTTTCATCTCTGAACATATTGCAACATGATCATAAGCACTCACAGCTCCCATAAATGAACCTGGGTGCTTTTCCCAAAATTCTCTTATTTGTTTCAAAATCCTCTTTAAGCTTCGAGGAATTTCTTTTTTCTTTTCTTCTTTCTTTTTCCGGCGCATAAGTGTAGATTTAGAAGGTGAATGTATGGGGTATGTCAAATTTAGCAATTCAGTTTTTTACATATATTACATCGTTGTAGATTGGAGTCAATATTGTGTGGAATACGAGAATCGAGCTCGCGCCCGATGCTTGCTCGGTGACAAAGTGCGGGATAGGAGAATCGAACTCCTGCCTCAACCTTGGGAAGGTCGCGTCCTACCACTAAACCAATCCCGCATTTATTTAAACAAATTCAAAAAGAAAGAAACGAAACGACCATGGGGCGCTTCAGTCGGTACTGCTTCACGGACTTCTTCTGGCTCCGTGATAACAATCATTTCTTCGCCGTTTTTTACAACAGGAAATTTTTCTCGGATGATACTTTCTACCCCTTCTTCAGTCCCAAGCAGTGCCACATTGGCTTCAAGCTCGAGTTTTTTTTGAGTAAGAGCATTTGCTTTTGCCTCTGCACTCGCACTCGCCTTGCCTGTCTCATACACTTTGTGAATCATTCCGATCAAACTATAGGACAAAAGGATTACGCCGCAGGCTAAAAGCACAAACATGAGCTTGGAGTATAGAAATGGGCTAGGTTGTTTGGTTTTTTGATATTGCGTCATATCTTGCTATACTCCGGTAATATAAGGTAATCATACGAAGCTTTTCGTAATAATACAACTATGTTTTTCAATCCACGACATCGAGGAAAAATAAAGATTATTTGGGGTATCCTGACAGTTCTCATCATCATCTCTATGGTGATGCTCTACGTGCCTATCTTTAAATAAATACTCCTTAACTATCGTTTCCGCTTCGCATCACCCCACAGGAAATTCCAAAACCTGATGCGCTTTGGAATTCCTACGGGGCAAGAAGTGAGGAATAACACCTCGTTGAACCACTTACATTCCTCTCAATATTAACTATCATTACCGCTTCGCATCATCTTCAAAAAGACTTCATGCGGAATGTTAACCTTACTTGATTCTTTCATTTTGGCTTTACCGCGCTTTTGTTTCTCCAAAAGCTTTTTCTTACGAGATACGTCGCCGCCGCCTACCACCTTACTGCCGTGCATAAGGACGTCCTTCCTGAAGGCTTTGATGGTTTGGCTCGCCATAATGCGTCCAAGTGCAACTGCTTGAACTTTCATTTCAAACTGTTGGCGAGGCATGATGGTATGAAGTTTTTCTACTGCTTGATCAGCTTCTTTTTCTGCACGCCGACGTGAGATGACTCGCGTAAACGCTGGCACCACTTCCCCTGCGATCAAAATATCAAGTCGCGTCACTTCAGCTGGACGATTTTCCGCAAATTCGTATGAGATAGACGCGTAGCCCGATGTCAGGCTTTTCAAGTCGTCAAAAAATCCGCGCATCATTTCACGAAGCGGCATTTTGACTTTGACGGATGAGCGGTTGTCGCCAAAATTTTCTGTTTCGCCGACTTCACCTTCATGATCGTAGAGAAATGGCATCAGGACTCCGAGGTATGCTCCCGGGGTGATGATCGTGACCGCGATCCATGGCTCCGAGACCGCACTTATATCACCGTCCCCTGGAAACAAATGCGGTGAATATACAATGACTTGTTTTCCATTTCTCAAAGTCACTGAGTAAGTAATCGAAGGAGTCGTAATAACAAGATCGAGAGAAAATTCTCGTTTCAATCGTTCGGTAATAATTTCAAGATGGAGCATACCCAAAAACCCGCAGCGAAATCCCCGACCGAGAGAGCCGGATGTTTCCTCTTCAAATGAAAAAGCTGAGTCTGAGAGTTTGAGTCGGCCAAGTGCCATCCGAAGCGCGGTGAAGTCATCAGCAGATTCTGGATAGACGCTGGCCCAGACCACAGGGCGTGGCTCTTGATATCCTGGAAGCTCAGGGCTTGGACGCTTTGCACTGGTGATAGTATCTCCCACTGATGCAATGCCGGGCTTTTTGATACCAGTCACTATATAGCCGATTTCACCACTTCTAAGCTCATTTTTGGCCATTTCCTCGGGTTTGAAAACGCCGACTTCAAGTGCTTGGAAATTTTCTTTCGAAACAGCAAACATCAGCGGGTCACGGGCACGCATTTCGCCGCCAAAAATACGCGTATAGACAATGACACCTTTATGATCATCATATTTAAAATCAAACACCAATGCCTGCAAGCCGTCGGGAGTGACGACCGGCGGCGCAATACGCGTAATGAGTGCTTCCAAAAGATCGCGTACACCCTCACCTGTTTTTCCGGACACCATGAGGACAGTATCAGGATCGATATCTAAAAGTGAAGCGATTTCGAGTTTGGTTTCTACAATGCGCGCGAGTGGGGAATCTATTTTTGAAAGTACAGGAATAATAGTCAGGCCAGCTTCGCGCGCCATACCAAGTGTCGTAAGAGTTTGCGCTTGCACACCTTGTGTCGAATCCACAAGCAAAATCGAACCTTCAACAGCTTTAAGCGCTCGAGACACTTCATATGAAAAATCGATATGTCCGGGCGTATCGATAAGATTTAAAATATATTTTTTTCCGCCGCTTTCGTATTCCATCCGTACCGGCTGCATTTTGATGGTAATGCCGCGCTCGCGTTCAAGCTCCATAGAGTCAAGCACCTGCTCTTTCATCCGACGTTCGGGGATCGTACCTGTCACTTCAAGCATACGGTCAGCCAGCGTGCTTTTGCCGTGATCAATGTGGGCGATGATGGAAAAATTTCTAATGTGTTGTAGGTCCATGGATGTACTATACATGAATTCCTTACGCATGCACCTCCGGTGTATCGGTCGGAATGATTTTTGTTTTCCAGAATTTTTGATGAATGATATCTACAAGCGAGAAAAATTCTTTGTTTTTCATGAGCCAAAGCATAAAAATGCCAGCAGCGATACCTAGGATGCCCGCAAAAAATCCCTGCAAAAACACACCGATAAACGTCGTATTGGAAAAGATAAGAGCAAACAGCCCGAGTGCATGATAGGCGACAAAACCAATAAAAAATGATGCAGCGAAGCTTTGAAATAGTGATTTTGTAAATGAAAAATCACTACCAGCTAGTATGTCTTTTTTAACTGAAAGCCATAGTAAAACAAAATTCACATACGAGCCCACGACAAATGCAAGTGGAAGCATTAAAATAGCTGTCCCTGGGATACCGTCAACACGAAAGAGTGATTCAAAAAAATACCGTGCGAAGGCATAATGATTGAAGACATGAAGAAATAGGACTGCAGAAAATATTGTAACGATAGCGGCACACGAATTAATCCAGAGCGGCTTTGTCGTATTACCTGAAGCATAATACGCACGGATTAAAATATTGATGAGATTTTGCGCCAAAAGCGACAGAGCAAACAGCCCGAGTGCCGCTGCCACCAAGCGCGTATCATCCCATGAAAATGCACCTGATCCTAAAACCACGCGCACGATCTGCGCACGCAATATCAAAAATAAAAACATGATTGGGAGCGACCAAAAAACCACCTGGCTGATCGTGCGCTCCAGTGTTTGTCTAAAACGCGCCATATCAGCGTTGTTTTTTGCTTGCACTAGTATTGGGAAAAGCGCGACCGCGTAGGAAATGCCGATGACACCCAAAGGCACTGATTGGAGATTGAAGGAGAAATTAAAAATAGAAATAGAACCCGCTGGAAGAGTGGAAGCAATAGCAATAAGAACAATAATCGAAAAGCTAGAAAGCGACAGTCCGATCGTACGTGGCAAAGAAATCTCGAATACCGTAAAGGCATGCTTAAAATTAAGCGTGCGAGCAATCCGCAGAGAAAACCCGGAAGTTTGAAAGGTCGGAAATTGAATGAAGAGGTGAAGTAGTGCGCCCGTGACAACACCGAGAGCGAGCCCCGGAAGACCGAGGAGAGGATAAAAAACAAATACTCCGAGCAAAATGCCGAGATTGTAAAAAAGTGGCGCGATAGAAAATACAAAAAATTTTCGAAACAACTGAGTCACCGTGCCTAGCATATTGGAAATTCCAAGAAATATTGGGGAAAGAAGCATGATTCGAGAAGTCGAAATAAATCGCAAACGTTCTTCGGGTGAAAACCCTGGCACGACGATATGGGAAAGAAACGGCATTAAAATAAAAACCAATGCTGAAACAAAAACGATTGTGATCAGAAACGCAGTCAAAATATTGCTGAAAAATTCTCTTGCTTCTGGCCCGACACTCCCCCCTCGAATTTTTTCTGAAAGAAATGGTAAAAGAATTGTTACCGACACAAGTGAGGCAACGGCCACATACAAAAAATCCGGTATTCGAAATGCTGCATAGTAAATATCAAGTGTTGGCGAGGGGCCGATAAAGTGCGCCAGTGCCCGGTCACGGATCAAGCCGAGGAACTGCGACAAAATAGAAAATACGCCGAGAAGAAGCGCGGTTGCATTGATACTATTCCATTCTTTGTTAAATATTCCTAAAATTGTATTTACCATACATTCGCTATGCTACAACCAGATTGACCAGTTTGCCGGGCACGTAAATAAAACGTTTGATTGATTTGCCAGCTAGATGAGTGTTGATCGCTGGTAGAGCAAGCACCAGATCTCTGACTTCCTCTTCTGAAGCGTTTTTGTTGGCCAGTATCTCCCCGCGATTTTTACTATTGACCTGAACAATGATTTTGATAGTGTCGGATTCCAGAAGTGAGGGATCAAACGAAGGCCAGGAAGAAACGTGGATGGATTTTTTCTCTCCTGCCATCATCCAAAGTTCCTCGGTAATATGCGGAGCAAAAGGAGCAAGAAGGCGAAGGAACATCTTCCAATTGTTTAGTGAAATGGCTTCAACTTTTTCCATCTCGTTCAAAAGTATCATCAATGCTGAAATAGCGGTATTGAAGCTCATGGTTTCAATATCTTCTCCAACTTTTTTAACTGTCTTGTGAAGCATCGTCTGGAAAGCTTGATTTTCAACTTTTGACTTTCCACTTTCAACTTTGACGCTCACTCGCCACACGCGCTCCAAAAATCTACGTGGGCCGATCAAGGCTTCAGCGTTCCATGAGACAGGCTGGTCAAACGGCCCCATAAACATTTCGTACAAGCGAAGCGTGTCAGCGCCAAACATTTTCACTACATCCATCGGATCAATACCATTACCTTTTGATTTTGAGATTTTAGAACCGTCGTCCGCTAAGATCAAACCATGCGACGTACGCTTAGCGTACGGCTCTGTAGTTGGCACAAGCTTTATGTCGTAGAGAAATTTATGCCAAAACCGTGAGTAGAGTAAGTGAAGCGTGGTATGCTCCATGCCACCGTTATACCAATCGACTGGGGCGAAATAGTCGAGCGCTTTTTTAGAAGCAAATTCTTTTTTATTTTTTGGATCAACGTATCGCAAATAGTACCAAGAGCTCCCGGCCCAGTTGGGCATGGTGTCAGTCTCTCGCTTCGCTTGCCCCTTGCATATCGGACACTTTACGTTTACCCATTTTTTTATAGCAGCAAGAGGACTCTCCCCAGTATCGGTCGGCTGATAACTTTTAACTTCAGGAAGCTTCACTGGCAAATCTTTTTCTGGCACTGGCACCCAGCCGTCTTTGGCACAGAAAATAAGCGGTATCGGCTCTCCCCAATATCGCTGGCGAGAAAAGATCCAATCACGGAGTTTGTACTTAGTGACAATTTTTCCACCAACGGACTCTGCTATTTTTTTTCGAGCATCACCAGAATCAAGTCCATTAAATTTCCCAGAATTCCCTATAATTCCCTCTCCAGAATAAAATGATCTTGGGCTATTAATACTCAAAAAATCCTTTCGCTGGCCTTCAGGTGTTAAAAATTTTTCTACCTCACGAGGCGCCAGCCATACTATTTCGTGTTTATTTTTCTCATCTTCTGAAAGTTCTAATTGTTCATTGTTTTCAAGTTGAAAATAAAAATTATGAAAATGCGCGAAGCGATTTTCTTTTTTTGGAATATGGTAAAACTTGCTATGAGAACGTGGTAATACTTCTATCAATTTCAGATGAGCGAATCCAGTTTCCTCAAGAATTTCTCTTCGTGCTGCTTCTTCGGGTGTTTGATCTTTTTCAACTCCTCCCGTCACAAATGTTCCCCAATCCGCTTTTTTCCATTTAAGACCAAGGTAGAGATCATCTTTCCAATGCTTGATAATTGCTGATATTGCTTCACGTTCAACAAATGGGAGTGCTGGATCAGGGGTTTCGGTAAAAAGGGGTTCGATCACTGATCTAATCGGTAAATTATATTTTTTAGCAAATGCAAAATCTCGTTCATCATGTGCCGGCACGGCCATGATTGCTCCGGTGCCGTAATGTGGGAGTACATAATCAGCTACCCAAATAGGAACCTCTTCCCCATTTCCGGGATTGATCGCTTTTATACCTTTGAGCTCAACCCCTGTTTTGTCCTTCTCGTCATTGGTTCGTTCAATTTCTGTTTTCTTTTTTGTGCTTTGAATATATTTCTCTACCTCCTCCCAATTCGTAATCCGTGATTTCAAATTTGTAATTATTGAATGCTCTGGCGCAAGAACTAGATATGTCGCCCCGAAAAGCGTGTCAGCTCGAGTAGTGAATACTTTTATAGCTTCTGGTGATACCAACCATTCTGTCGCATGTATTTTCAAATCAGCAATAAGAGCGCTATAGCGAACACTATTGTCTTGATCTCCTTTGTATTCTTTCGTTTTAGCATCGATCAAAAGCGACTCAGTTGGATAGCCAGGGCAAAAGTTTTGTGATTGTTTGGTCTGTAAGACATAGTCTCGTTGTCGAGAAACAAAGCTCTGCACACCAGAAGCATTTGCAAACGCAAGTGCGTATTCAAAATGAGCTAAAGATTTTCCACCGACTTTTTTCACCCACTTTTTTAAAAATTCAACCACTTCTTCGTCGCTCGCTCGGTCACTTTTAGGATTGGCCTCTTTGCGCATGTGGATCATGACACCATTATCTTTTGGCCATTTTTCTATCCAGAGTATATTATCAGTAGAAATCGTTGGGAGACCCGTCTTCTTAAAATAAAACTCTGCTTTCATGCGAGCATTTTCTTCAAAATCTGCCCCTTCGACAAGCTTAGAATCATCAACCGAGGGAATATCATTTAAGCTGACAAATTCGACGCCGGGTATTTTTGGCAAGCATTCTTTGACCATTCTAAACTTCGCTTCATTACGTGTGCCAATCAATACTTGTGACGGTATATTCTTATCCTTAGAATTTTCAATTTTTAATTTAAAATCTATTTCAGCGCCTTCGCTCTTCCCTATCCAATTTCGCTGCTGGATTTTTATTTTTTCTAAGTAGTCTACCGTATCGAGATCACGATCGAGTCGATCAGCGTACTTAGTGATCGCAAGCATCCACTGATCTTTTTCTCGCTTTTCCACCGGACTACCACAACGTTCACATACGCCACCGACTACTTCCTCGTTGGCTAAACCAATTTTATCTTTTGGACACCAATTGATCTCGGTCTTTTTCTTATAGGCCAAACCATGTTTAAAAAACTGGAGAAATATCCATTGCGTCCATTTATAGTAGGCCGGATCAGTCGTATTCACTTCCCGCGACCAATCAAACCCAAAACCAAGGGCTTTCAATTGTTTGCGAAAAGTATCGGTATTTTGCTTTGTGATAAGTTTCGGCTGTTTGCCAGTCTTGATAGCATAATTTTCAGTGGGCAAGCCAAACGCATCCCAGCCGATCGGATAGAGCACATTGTAGCCTTCCATACGTCGCTTGCGAGTAATAATGTCCATCGCCGTATTACTTCGAATATGTCCGACATGGAGGCCGGCACCGGACGGATAAGGGAATTCGATTAATCCGTAAAATTTTTTTTGCTTTGAAATGTTCTTGGCTTGGTAAATATGGTTGCTCTCCCATTTCTTTTGCCACTTTGGTTCGATCTTTATATGGTCATACTTTTTCATAGTATTTTGAAACTATAGCAAAAATTGCTTATATTTACGAGGCTTATTGACATTAACGAAATATTAATGTACATTAAAAAAAATTTCTAACCTTAAAATTCTTAAAAAATGAAAAAACTAATCCTTTTAGTCCTTTTCGGTTGCATCACAGCAACTGCGGTTTACTCCCAAAGTCAAGGAAATTCCTGGCGCTTTGGTGAAGGAGTAAGTATCGATTTTATCAGCGGTGTTCCTACGCAAACTCCTGGCAGCCAGACCGGCATAGGCCTAGGTGATGCCGTAGAAGGCGTTGGCTGTCAGGCTGATCCGTATGGCAACTTACTCTTCTATTCAAATGGTGAAAAAGTTTGGAATAAAGAAGACCAAATTATGCCGAACGGCGACGGACTTTTCGGAGGACGATCTTCAACCCAGGCTGCTCTTGTCGTACCAGCACCAATTAATAATGATTTATTTTTTCTGTTTACTACTGGTGAATTCCAGAAAATAACTGATACTCATATGAGTGGTTGTTACTACTCAATAGTGAATATGTGTCTCGATAGCAGTCGAGGTGATGTAGATACAATAAAAAATGTTCTTTTGGTGGATACGGTGACCGAAAAACTAACAGCAGTGGAAGATGCTGCTGGCTCGGGGTATTGGATCGTAACTCACAAATTATTTTCCGATGCATTTTATGCTTTCCATATCACCTCCTCAGGCATCTCTGCGCCTGTAATTTCTCATATAGGTGAATTTCATGGTGGAAATACATTTTCTCTCGGTCTTGCTCCACAAGGTCAAGGCCAGATGAAATTTTCAGCACAGGGCAACAAGCTTGCATTGGTAATCGCCAATAAACAGCCAGGTACACTGGAAATTTTTGATTTTGACAATGAAACAGGGGTACTCTCTAATCTTCTCCACATCAACCCAATAGAGAACAGTTCAAACTATGGTGTAGAATTTTCTCCAAATGGGTCAAGACTCTATGTTACTGCAGCCGGCGGATATCAAGCTGATCAGGGATTATACCAATTTGATCTTACTGCAGGTGGTGGAAACGTAGATAGTATCAGGGAATCTATGGAACAAATATGGAATACAAGTAATTCCATCGCTTACGGTTTACAAACGGGACCTGATGGAAAAATCTATGTAGTGATTGAGAGTTACTCAACTCTCGGAAGAATTAATAGCCCTGATGCTTTAGGAAGTGCCTGTGATTTCGACCCTGCTGCAATATCACTACTGTATGGAACAAATCACTATTCCTTTCCTGGAGTAATTGCGGGATACAAATACCATAACGGAATGCCAGAATGCCGACCAGTTCAAACTGGCATAAGTGATCTTGAAAACGTTCAGGTAGATGTTTTCCCCAACCCCGCTCATGAATACATGAATATTAGTGTTACGGGAAATAGCATATACGAAATCACTCTGATAGATGAACTGGGCCGCGTACTAAGAAGCACAACGGGAATAGGTACAAAAAAAATCACACTAAATCTTTCAGATGTGACCCCGGGTATGTATTTCTTGCAAGTACGTGAGAAATACAAGTTAAACACAAAGAAAATTATTGTGGAATAAATTTTCAGAAAAAATGAGTTGGGGCGCAAATCAATAATGCGCCCCTTTTTATTTTATACAACCAAATATCCTTAAAATCAAAAACTCTCGTTGTCACGAGAGTTTTTGAAAAATTAATAAAATTTTACAAACTTGGTAAATCTCTGACTGGGTCTGGGTAGGGAGGATAGATCTCAGGATCGATTGTACGACTAAAGCAGGTATGTCCTGCTTCATGGTCCCATGACTCTCCGCCTCCCCCACCTGGATACGGATAGGATACGGCCATATCGCGCTCCATTACATCATACATGATGCCACCACCACCTTTATTATATTCTTGCCAGCCGACAGGCATAGGCGCAGAAAACGTGGCACAGAGTGAAAAGGTCTGTGGTCCGGTCACGCTGTATTCATACATATTTCCTTTCTCAAATT